>CANQXA010000013.1 GCA_947627765.1 uncultured Clostridia bacterium | reverse complement strand
ATGCTCCGCCTTTTTTCGGGGACCCCCTTTTGCTCGACAGAACCCCCTTTCAAAACCCAAGCCCGCCCCGCAAAAATGCGGGGCGGGCTTGGGATCCGAGCCGGACCTGTAAGCCGGGTTCTTCGTCGGGACAAACTGCGCTTTCCCTCCCTTCCCGCTCCGCGGAAAGGGAACTTTTGCTCCGTTGTCCCTCCTCTCCCCAAAAAAATGCTCCGCCTTTTTTCGGGGACCCCCTTTTGCTCGACAGAACCCGCTTTTCAAAACCCAAGCCCGCCCCGCAAAAATGCGGGGCGGGCTTGGGATCCGAGCCGGACCTGTAAGCCGGGTTCTGTCGAGCGCGGTCATTTATCTACGCCTACCGTCGCCGATAGGCTCCAGCGTTGTTCACGGACTTTTTCGGGCGGGCAACCCTATGTGAAAAAGTCCCAAACTTGCATCGGACGGGGTTTACATGGCACGGGGCGTTACCGTCCCGTCGGTGAGCTCTTACCTCGCCTTTCCACCCTTGCCCCGCCGAAGCCGATCTCACTTCCGTTCGATCGCTTCCCCTTCCCTGAAAAGAAGATGCGGGGCGGTCTATTTCTGTTGCACTTTCCTTAGGGTCACCCCCACCTGACGTTATCAGGCGTCCTGCCCTGCGATGCCCGGACTTTCCTCATCGCGCACTTGCGCGCCGCGACCGCGCAGTCCGCTCGGATCGCAATTATTATAGCACAAATTTCCGAAAAGTACTTGTTTTTTCGGGGATTTATGATAAAATATTACCGTACATTTTTTTCATAGGGGGGAATTATGAAAAAGACAAAGATCGTATGTACGCTCGGCCCCGCTTCCGAGACGGAAGAGATCATCTCCGCAATGGCGGACGCGGGCATGAACGTGGCGCGGATCAATTTCTCGCACGGCACCCATGAGGATCACGCGAAGAAGATCGCTGTCATCAAGAAAGTGCGGCAGGAGAAGAACATTCCGCTTCCCATTCTGCTCGACACGAAGGGTCCCGAATTCCGTATCAAGACGTTCAAAGACGGCAAGGTCTTCTTGAAAGAGGGAGATCCCTTCGCCTTCACGACCGAGGAGATCGAGGGCGACGAGACCAAAGTCTCCGTCTCCTACAAGAATATCTGCGCCGAAATGAATCCCGGCGACAGGATCCTCCTCAACAACGGGCTGATGGTCTTCGAAGTCACCGAAGTGAAGGCGCCCGAAGTCCTCTGCAAAGTCGTCATCGGCGGGGAACTCTCCAACCGCAAGAGTATGTTCTTCCCCGAAAAACAGCTCGACCTCGTCTATCTCTCCGAGCAGGATAAGTCCGACCTGCTCTTCGGCATCGAACACGGGGTGGATTTCGTCGCCTGCTCTTTCGTCTCCAAGGCGCAGGACATTCTCGACGTCAGGACCTTCCTCCGCGAACACGGATCGACCGACATCGACCTCATCGCCAAGATCGAAAACCGCGCGGGCGTGAACAATCTCGACGAGATCCTGAACGTCTCGGACGGCATCATGATCGGCCGCGGCGACATGGGCGTGGAGATCCCCTACGAGGAGCTCCCCGATATCCAGAAGCACATCATCACCGCCTGCCGCAAAGCGGGCAAGCGCTGTATCACGGCGACGGAGATGCTCGAGAGTATGATCCACCAGCCCCGTCCCACCCGTGCCGAGATCTCGGACGTCGCAAACGCCGTCTACGACGGTTCCTCCGCCATCATGCTTTCGGGCGAGACTGCCGCGGGCGAATACCCCGTACAGGCGGTCGCCGCCATGGCGCGCATCGCCGAACAAGCGGAGACCAAGACGGAATACATCCAATATGTGGAGGACAAAGAGTACCTCATCCGCGGGCTCTCCGACGCCCTCTCCCATTCCGCCTGCCTCTTGGCGCACGACGTCCACGCGAAGGCGATCGTCGTCTGCACGAGAACGGGCGGCACGGCGAAGATGGTCTCCCGCTTCCGTCCCAACATCGACATCATCGGCATGACCACCGACGAAAAGAGTTACCGCAAACTCGCCCTTTCGTGGGGCGTCCTCCCCGTGCGGAGCGAGGAGTACTTCTCGGTAGACGTCCTCTTCCACTTTGCAAAGCGCGCCGCCGTGGAGAGCGGGCTCGTCCGCAAGGGAGACGTCATCGTCATTACGGGCGGCACGCCCAACGGCAAGAGCGGAAACTCCTCCCTCATCAATTTGGAAACGGTGTAACGTCCATAAAAAACGGACCCCGTCCGCTGACGAAGCAACGTGCACAGACCTGTGCAAAGTATCTGCAATGGACCGCGGCGGCCGCGCTCTTGGCGGCGCCTGCCGCATTCCTGCTCTTCGGCGTAGCCGCGCCCGTCCTTCCGAAAGTCTTAAAGTCCAAGCATAATGTCACACCGAAAATCGACGGATGAGCGCAAACGGGGCACCCATGCCCGAAGAGCGGCGTTCAAAAATGAGAGAATACCAAAAGAGGTCTCCCGCGGGAGACCTCTTTTTTCGCCGTTTTTTATTCGAGGATCGCTTGCCGCATCTTCTCCATGGCGTCTAACCTGCTCTTGGCGCCGATCTTTTCGTAGATCGTCGAGCTGTAATTGCGCGCCGTGCCGTCCGAGAGTTTGAGCGCGGAGGCGATCTGTTTGTTCGTGAATCCCTCGTAGATCATCAGCGCGATCTCCACTTCACGGTCGGAGAGGGCAAACCGCCGTTTGAGCTTGATCTCGCGGTCGGAACTGACCATCTTCGCCGCGTCTGCGATCCTGCGGGCGATCTTCGCGGGGAGAATGGTATCCCCCGCGTAGGCGTTTTTGATCGCGTCGATGAGCATGGAGGCGGAGACGTCCTTCAAAAGATACCCGCTCGCGCCGTAATTGATGGCGTTGAGGATGTAATCGCTGTCGTCGAACGTCGTGAGGATGAGCACCTTGGTCTCGGGACGGCGCCGCTTGATCTCCTGCGTGGCGATCACGCCGTTCATATTGGGCATACGGATGTCCATCAGGACGACGTCGGGGGCGAGCTTCTCCGTCGCTTCGAGCGCGGAAAACCCGTCCTGCGCGATCCCGACCACCTCGAGGTCGGGGCAGGAAGAGAGCACACTGCGGATCCCGTCCGCAAGGATCGCCTGGTCGTCTGCAATCAAAACCTTGATCATAAAGCCTCCTGTCTGCCGTCGAGCGGCAGTGTCATATGGATCTCAAAGCCCTCGCCGGGCTCCGTTTCGAACCAAACGTCTCCCCCGAGGGATTCCGCGCGCCTGTGCATCCCCGTGAGCCCGAACCCCTCTTTGAGACGGCCGATCTCCATGCCCGTCCCGTTGTCGGAGAGCAGGAAATTGACGTGCCCGTCCTCCTCTTTGAGTTCAAACCAGAACGCCGTCGCGTTGCCGTGGCGGAGCCCGTTGGAGATCCCCTCTTTGAGGGTGTTGAGGATGAGACGGCGCTTGGCGTCGCACAGGCGGACGTCGTCGATCTCCGTGCGGACGGCGATGCCCGTGCCGTCGGTAGAGTCGTGGACGATCTCGAGGAGCAGGTCGCGGAGGGTCTGTTCCCCTCTCGTGCCCGAGAGCAGGTGCACGCTCTCCCTGAGCTCTTCGAGGGCGTGCTTCGCCTGAAGGTTGGCAGCCGAGATCTTGCGCTTTGCGTCCTCGGGGTCGCTGTCGATGACCAGCCGCGCCGCCTCCGTCTGCATGATAACGGTGGTGATGGAATGCCCCGCGGTGTCGTGAATGTCCTTCGCGATGCGCTGGCGCTCTTCGAGCACGGTGATCTCCTGCAACTCGCGGTAGGCGATGCGGAGTTTTTCGTTGCTCTCGTTGAGTTCTTCGAGCGTCTTGGCGATCTCGCGGTTCTTGGCGCTGAGGCGGAGGGCAAAGTTGAAGATGAAGAAGTGGAGGGCGATCAGGAGCAGGTCGTTCAGCATGGCGGAGACCAGCGATATGACGTTGAACCCGATCCCCTTCAACGTATTCGTGAGGGCGAAGGTGACGAGGAAGAGCACCATGGACGCGCTCCACATCGCGATGCTCGCCGCAAGTTTCGGCTGGCTGAAATAGAACTCCGTGAGAATGATGATGTACAGCGTCGAGATGAGGGAGCCGTCCGAAAACATGGTCAGAACGAGCAGGCACAAGACGTCGATCACATAGAATGCGATCTTCTCCGAGAACTTTTTGAGCGCCCACAGCTTGACCGCGTTCTCCGCCGTGAAGAAGATGCATACGGGCAGAATGACGTACCATGCGGGGATCCCCGCATAGTAAGCGCTCCCCCAATTATTCGCCACAAAGACGAATTCCATGAAGATGAGGAGCACGAAGATGATGAGGCGGTGATAGCGCAAGAGCTCCGTGGATAGATTGCGTATCGTGAATTTTTTCAAGATTTGCCGATCCCCCCGATGATGTGGTCGATGTTGTATTCGTTCTTGATCTCTTGGAGCTGTCCCTCGGCGAAATAGCTGAAGTACCCGTCGTCCCCGATCACGATATGGTCGTAAAACTCCACCCCTACCGCCGAACAGATCATTTGCAACTGCGCGGTGAATTTATTGTCTTCATTCGAGGGATGACAAGGCGCGCCGGGATGGTTGTGCGCGACGACGAGCCCCTTCGGACGCTGTGAGAGGAGAAAGCGGGTGACCTCGTCCGAATCGAGGTAGGAGGAATCCCTGCGGAAGGCGGTATACTGCCGCTCGGAGGCGACGGCGCCGTCCTCCCCCACGCAGAAGAGGAAAATGCGCTCCTCGACGATCCCCGCAAGCCGCCCGAGCAGATAGCGGGCGAACGAGGAGGCGTTTTCGAAGCGGCGGGGCCGGTTCTCCGCAAGACGGACGCGCTCAAACGTCTCCGAAACGGCTTTGAGGTACGCCGCGGTCGAACTTCCGACGCCCTCTACGCCGCAGAGCTGGCTGTAACTCGCATTCAGCACGCCCGAGAGACTGCCGAACGCCGAAAGAAGACTGTGCGCGAGCGGATTTGTGTTACAGCGCGGGATCACATTGAAGAGCAGGATCTCCAAAAGCTCGTGATCCTGCATTCCTGCGGCGCCGTCTTTGAGACGCTCCAAGATCCGTTTTCTGTGACCTTCGTGCATTTTTTCGTCCTCTTTGCACTTATTGTAGCATATTTTTCGTAATTTTGCACGAAAATCGACCAAGGTTTGATAATATTTTTCCTTTTTTTCCTTTTTAATAAGAACACTTGACAGAATAAAAATTCTCTGTTAGAATGTTAGCGTAGCCGAGGATTCCCAACTATCCCCGATTTTGCGGCTCTATGCCGGACCCCGGCAATGACCCTTTGGAGTGTACTACCATGAAAGACTACCTTGCATCGACTGTCAACAGCATTTCCGAAAGCATCCGCTTCGACTCGTCGCGCCAAAAGCACACGCATACCGCCCCCTTCGGGCAGGGCGCGCTCGATTGTCTCATGCACTTCCTCTCCCTCGCGGAGAGCATGGGATTCGTCACCCACAACTACGACGGTTTCATCGGCGATGTGGAGTACGGTACCGGTCCCGAGGACTTTGCGATCCTCTGCCATCTCGACGTCGTCCCCGCCGGGAGCGGTTGGACGAAGGATCCCTTCGGCGGCGCCATCGAGGACAACAAAATCTGGGGGCGCGGCGCCGTGGACGATAAAGGTCCCGCCATTTGTTGTCTCTACGCCATGAAGGCGCTGAAAGACGAAGGGTTCGTCCCCTCCAAAAAGATCAAGCTCATCGTCGGCTGTAACGAAGAGAGCGGCTGGGCTTGCATCGACCACTACAACGAGGTCGCCGACCTGCCCGAAACGGGTTTCTCGCCCGACGCCGATTTCCCCGTCATCTACGCGGAGAAGGGGATCTTGCAGGTCCGCTTCCACTTCCGTCTCAACAAGGCGCCCTTCCTCTTCCTCGAAGGCGGTTCGAGCGCCAATATGGTCTGCGATTTCTGCGAGGCGACCCCCCGCACCCTCACCGTCACCAAGGCGAGAGCGCTCGGGCTGGAGATCGCGGGTAAGAAGATCCTCTCCTACGGAAAGAGCGCGCACGGCTCCACCCCCGAAAAGGGCGAGAACGCCATGCTGCCCATCCTCCGCTTCTTCGAGGACAAGAGCGAAGCCGTCCGCCACGCCATCGCCTGCCTCTTCGACGACATCTACGGGCTTAAAAAGTTTAAGGACGAAACGGGCGATCTGACCATCTCCCCCAACATCGTAAAGTACCGCAAGAGCGACCTTCAAATCACCTGCGACATCCGCTATCCCGCCACCGTGCCCGTACAGGAGATCCACAGCGTGCTGAAAAAGTTCGGCGTTCTGTATGAGACGGTCCACCATCAGGCGCCCCTCATGGCGCCCAAGGACAGCGAGCTGATCACCACCCTCCTCTCCGTCTATGAGGAGTGCACGGGGACCCATGCGGAGCCCATCGCCATCGGCGGCGGCACCTATGCCCGCGCCCTCAAATACGGCGTCGGGTTCGGGCCCGAATTCCCCGGCGACGAATCCCTCGTCCACCGCGCCAACGAGCACATCTCCATCGAGCGCGTCGAGCTCCTTCTCAACCTCTACAAGAAAGCGATCGAACGCCTCACCGCATAAAAAACGCATACGGACCGCGCCCGCTCAAACGGCGGGCGCGGTTTTTTTGTACGGTTTTTGTATGTTCTATGCGGGACAAGGCGGGACAAGGGAGCCTGAAAGCGCTTTGCGGAAGACGGCTTCCCCCCTACATCGTAAACTCCGCGCGGAGCGGTTTCCCGAGAAAATTCTCGTCGATGACGATGCTACCGTCGCGCATGGAATAGGTCCGTGAAACGCTTCTTGAACCCTTGACCGCGGACATGGTTATCTCGCCGCGCGTCACATCCACTTCATAAGTACCCTCCCATTCCTCGCGGGCGCCGTAGGGCGTCGTGTAGGAGAGCGTATACGTCCCCTTTGTGTCGAGCTCGAGCAGGACGGAATACTCGGCGGTGAGATCGCGTTCGCCGAGGCGGAGCTTTTTGCATTCGTACACGCCCGTATAGGGCTTGGAGAGATCCTCGAGGCGGCTCATCCCTGCGACCTCACAGCCCGCCATGGTGCAGACCGAAAAGACCGTCGCGATCGCGGCAAACAATTTCCACATATTCTCAGTTTGCCCGCCGTAGCGCGGCTTATGCGAAGATCCTTTATTTTCGGGGAAGCGGGAGCGCCCCGCCGTCCGTCTCTTCGGGGGACGGACGGCGGGGCGCCGAAAAATTTTCCGAAACGTCCTCTCACCGCTTGCGAATCCCGGCGGGATGATGTATAATGATCGGGAGAATCAAGCGAGGTTTCAATATGAAAACACCCTATGCGATCATCATTATGGACGGCTACGGGCTGAATCCCGAGCACAACGGCAACGCGATCTATATGGACGGGAGCAAAAACGTCACCGCCCTGCGCAACACCTATCCCTCGGCGACGTTGGGCGCGAGCGGGCTCAGCGTGGGGCTTCCCGACGGGCAGATGGGAAATTCCGAAGTCGGGCACCTCAACATCGGCGCGGGGCGCATCGTCTACCAAGATCTCACCAAGATCACCAAGGCGATCGGCGACGGCGATTTCTTCCGCAATCCCGCCCTCATCAAGGCGATGGACAGCGCGAGGGATCATCACAAGAAACTGCACCTTTGGGGTCTGCTCTCCGACGGCGGCGTCCACAGCCACATCACCCATCTCTTCGCCCTCCTCAAAATGGCGAAGGAGCGGGGCGTGCCGCAGGCGTACGTCCACGCCTTCCTCGACGGCAGGGACGTCTCCCCCACCTCGGGCGTAGAATATGTGAAGGAACTGCTCGCGAAGACGGAGGAGCTCGGCTACGGCAAGCTCGCCTCCCTCTCGGGCAGGTATTACTCGATGGACCGCGACAATAATTGGGACCGCGAAGAGAAGTCCTACGATATGCTGACGGTCGGCACGGGCATCCACGCGGAGGACCCCGTGAAGGCGCTCGAAGAGAGCTATGCGGCGGGCGTGACGGACGAGTTCGTCATCCCCACCAACATCGTCGAAAACGGGAAGCCGGTCGCGCTCGTCGAAGAGGGCGATTCCATCATCTTCTTCAACTTCCGTCCCGACCGCGCGCGGGAGATCACGCGCGCCTTCTCGCAGGAGGAATTTGTCGTCCCCAAGGGCACCGCGTTCGTGCGGAAGACGGGCTTTTTGCATCCCGTCTACGTCTGCTTTACGGTGTACGACGCCGCGTTCGAAGGCGTGGAGATCGCCTTCCCCAAACAGAGTTTAGACAACACGCTCGGGGAATATCTCGCCAAGATGGGCAAAAAGCAACTGCGCATCGCCGAGACCGAAAAATACGCCCACGTCACTTTCTTCTTCAACGGCGGCGTGGAGGCGCCCAACGAAAACGAGGTGCGGGTGCTCATCAACTCGCCCAAGGTCGCAACGTACGACCTCCAGCCCGAAATGTCGGCGCCCGAAGTCACCGAGCGGGCGCTTGCGGAGCTCTCCACGGGCGAATACGACGTGATGATCCTGAACTTCGCCAACTGCGACATGGTCGGGCATACGGGCGTCATCCCCGCCGCGGTGAAGGCGGTGCATACCGTAGACGAATGCGTGAAGAAGGTGATCGATAAGATCCTCTCCATGGGCGGAAGCGCCCTCCTCACCGCCGACCACGGCAACGCCGACCGTATGCTCGATACCGACGGTTCCCCCTTCACGGCGCATACCACCAACCCCGTGCCCGTCGTGCTCATTTCCGAAAAGTATCAAGACGCCACCCTCCGCAAGGACGGTATCCTCGCCGACCTCGCCCCCACCCTTCTCGAAGTGATGGGGCTCCCCATCCCTCCCGAAATGACGGGCAGAAGCCTCATCGAAAAGGCATAAAAGTAAGAAGGATCCCCCTCCGCCGCGCGGAAATCGGGGGATCTTTTTGCTGTTTGACAGAAAACGCGGCGCCCATGTCCGAGACATGGGCGCCGCGTTTTCATTACTTTGAATTTTACGGGCTACATATTTTTCATGCCGCGCTTGCCCTTGTAGAGCTTCTTCACCGAAGTGCGGTGCTCCTCGCCCGCAAACAGGCGGATGAGGTTCTTGCGGTGGGCAAACCACGTCAAAAAGTTCAAAACAAGGAGATTCATAAAGCAGAGGACCGCCCAAGTCTGCGCGAGCCCGCCCTCGTAGCGGACGAAGAAGATGACCGCCTGCCAAATGGAGAACGCCGTCACGCCGAGCAGAGAGCCCATCGAGCCGAGCTCGGTGAGCGCGATGAAGCCCACGATGCCGAAGAGGAGAACGGCGACGGAGACGAGGATGTACCACGGGTTTTCGCAGGAGATGCTGATCCAATAGAGCCCGAGCGAGGAGGCGATCCCCTTGCCGCCGCGGAATTTCATCGTTACGGGCCAAATATGCCCGATGATCACGAAAATGCCGCAAAAGTACCGCGTAAAGTCGGAGACGGCGACGTTGGTCCCCTCGAACACATAGCCGCGGAAGATGAAATAGCTGGCGAGCGCGGGAAGCCCCCCCTTGCAGGCGTCGAGCAAGAAGTTCATGAGCCCGATCTTGAGCCCGAACTCGCGGCTGACGTTCATCGTCCCCGGGTTGCCGCTCCCGATGCGGTGGATGTCCTTATGGCGGACTTTCGCGATGAGGACGGCGAAATTGAAACAGCCGATGAAATAGCAAAGGACCGCCATCAGCAAAAACCAATACCACAGTCCCGAAAACGGGAGGGATCTTACGGCGGATAGGCGCGCGGCGGCGAAGGCAGAGCTCATACTCCGTTCTCCTTTTGCGATCTTACGGCGATGCGGATGGGCGTACCCGAAAAATCGTACGCCTCGCGGATCACGTTTTCGAGATAGCGCTCATAGGAAAAGTGCAGGAGCGTCTCGTCGTTGACCATGAGCACGAAGAGCGGCGGGCAGACGGACGGTTGTGTGCAGAAGTACATCTTCATGCGCTTTCCGTTGTAGCTCGGCGGCTCCGAGACGCGCATCGCGTCGAGAAGAAGGTCGTTGAGGGCGCCCGTCGGCACGCGGAAACAGGCGTGGGCGTATACTTCCCCCGCGAGCGGCAAGATCTTATCGACCCGCTGTCCCGTCTTGGCGGAGACGTACACCGAGCGGAAGTAACCCATGAATTTCAGGTCCTCTTTGAGCTTCTTCTCGAAGGCAAGCACGGTGTTCGTGTCCTTCTCGATGGTATCCCACTTGTTCATGACGACGACGGAGGGCTTGCCCTGTTCGTGGACATAGCCGATGATACGCACGTCCTGCTCGGTCAGCCCCTCCGCACAGTCCACGACGAGAAGCACAACGTCTGCCCGCCGCACCGCGTCGAAGGCGCGGAGCACCGAGTAGTACTCCACGTCGTCCTCCACGGAGCGCTTCCTGCGGATGCCCGCCGTATCGATGAGGGTGTAGGATTTCCCGCCCTGCTCGAAACGGGTATCGACCGCGTCCCGCGTGGTGCCCGCGATGGGCGTGACGATGGTGCGTTCCTGCCCGAGAATGCGGTTGACGAGCGAGCTCTTGCCCGCATTGGGCTTGCCGACGACGGCGATCTTGAGAGACTCGCTCTGCGGATTTTCCCCCTTGGGGAAATAGGCGACGGCGGCGTCCAATACGTCGCCGATGCCGCGGGAATGCTCGGCGGAGACGGGATAGGGCTCACCCAAGCCCAAAGAGTAGTACTCGAAAACCTGATCGGGAGAATAGTCGTCCACCTTGTTGACGGCGAGGACGACGGGCTTCCCCGAACGGCGGAGGAGCTCGGCGACGTCGTGATCGGAGGAGGTCAGACCCTCGCGCCCGTCCGTGAAGAACAAAATGACGTCGGCGGAATCGATGGCGGCGTTCGCTTGGAGCGCGATCTGCTTCCACATGAAATCGTCGCTCTTGGTCTCCAACCCGCCCGTATCGATGAGGGTGAACGGTCTGCCCCGCCACTCGCAGTCGGCGGTGATCCGATCCCGCGTGACGCCCGGGCGGTTCTCCGTGATGGAGATCTTGCGCCCCGCGACCTTATTGAAAAATGTGCTTTTGCCGACGTTGGGTCTGCCAACGATCGCTATGACCGGTACCATATGCGTCCATTATAAGAAATTTTTCGGATCTTGTAAAGAAAAACGGGGGGAAAGATCCAAATTCTCCCCTTTCCTTCCCGCAAATCTCTTCCGCCCCGCGGACAATGCGGCAAAGCAGGGTCTTTCTTCGCCGCCCAAAACGGAAGATCATTCCCCTTTGCGCGCGGCCTCGTTTCTCAATATCGTGAGAATGCGGGCAAAGTATTCGGGCATGGGTGCCTCAAACGTCATCACCTCGCCCGTTACGGGATGGGTCAGCGTGAGACGGTAGGCATGGAGGAGCTGCCCCTCTAAATGAAACCGTTGGTTCTTATAGCCGTAGAGAGGATCGCCGACCACGGGGTGCCCGAGATAGCGCGCGTGGACGCGGATCTGATGGGTCCTGCCCGTTTTGAGGGAAAAGCGCGCGAGAGTGTTGGCGGGAAACCGCTCGACCACGAAGTACTCGGTCTCCGCCCTTCTCCCCTCGCCCGCGGGCAGTACGGCTTGTTTGAGACGGTCGTGCTTGTCCCGCCCCATCTGAGTGACGATCTGCCCCTCGTCTGCCCGCAAAACGCCCTCCAACAGGG
Source organism: uncultured Clostridia bacterium (assembly GCA_947627765.1). Classification (GTDB taxonomy): domain Bacteria; phylum Bacillota; class Clostridia; order Christensenellales; family Borkfalkiaceae; genus Gallimonas. The sequence continues at coordinate 35,415 of CANQXA010000013.1, read as the reverse complement.
CGAGGTACTCGCGTTTTGCGGTCTTTTGGGCGATCTGCGCCTGTAAGGAGAGGTGGGCGCGGTCGGTCTTGGCGACGACGAGAAGCCCCGAGGTATCCTTATCGATCCTGTGCACGATGCCCGGGCGGAGCTCGCCGCCCACGCCGCTGAGATTTTTGAGACGGTACAAAAGAGCGTTGACGAGCGTCCCCTCGTAGTTGCCCGCGCCGGCGTGGACCGTCATGCCCTGCGGCTTGTTGACCACGGCGATCTCGTCGTCCTCATAGACGATGTCGATGGGGATATCCTCCGCTCTTGCGGCGACGGGGACGGGATCGGGAATGAGGATTTCGGCGACGTCGCCCGCCTTTAATTGGGCTCCCGCCTTGGCGTTGACACCGTTGACCCATACCATGCCGCGATCGGCGAGCTTCTTGACCATCGAACGCGTCAATCCCGCGCCCGCGCTGAGGAAGACGTCCGCCCGCTGTGCCTCTTCCGCCGTCAGCTTAACTCTTTGCATTCTTTTTGCGCTCGCGCTCCGCTTCCTCCGCCTTGGCTTGCTCCCGCCACGACTTTTTGAGGGGGATCACCGCCTGCGGGCCGATGAAGAGAATGATAATGACAAGGGCGACCGCGCCGAAGGTAATGAAGAAGTCGGCGACGTTGCAGACGGCGAATCCGAAGCGTTGAAGATTGACAAAGTCGCGCACCACGCCCACGCCTTCGGCATTGTAGACGGCGAGACGGTCGATAAAGTTTCCGATCGCGCCGCCCTCGATGAAGGCAAGGGCGATGCGGGCGGCGCGGTTGCGCTTGAACGCCGTCACTGCGACGGCGGGAATGACGATCATCAGAACGGCGGTCACCGCCATGACTGCGATCATAAAGGGACGGTTCCCGCTCCCGAAGCCGAATGCGATCGCGTCGTTTTCGGTATACGAGAGCCAGACCCACTTGGGGATGATGGGCACGGCCGTACCGCCCGCGAGAAAGTATTGGGCGAGCAGTTTTGTGAGCTGGTCGATGAAGAGCGCGACTGCCGCGACGAGCAATACGCCCACGGTGCGCTTTGCGGTTTGAAGCCTCATGCGTCCTCCTCGCCGTTGAAGTTCGTCTTGCCCGAGCGTACCATGTCCGACTTCAAGCGGTAGAGAGCGGGCGAGAGATCGACTTTATAGATGTGCGGCATATCGCGGCGGGTGTACTCTTCCCAAAAACGCGCCTTCTCCGCACGGAAGTAGGCGGAGAGTTCGGCGAGCGGCTTGGGCGCCGAGACCCGCTTCCCCTTCTCGATCAAGGGCGCCCGCAGGTTGCGCACGCGGAATCCCGTCACCGTCTGGCGTTTCCACGTCTCCACGGGGTGGAAGAGCTCGAGCGGCTCATCCTCGCGGATCTGTTCCCCCGCCCGCGCGATATAGTCGGCGATCGCCATACCCGTGGAACCGTCGTAGATCCTGTAAAGCTCTTTGACGCCCGGGTTTGTGATCTTTTCGGTGGTATCCGAGAGCTTGATCTTGGGGATCTCCCTGCCCTTTTCGAAGACGGCGGCAAGTTTGTAGACGCCGCCGAGCGCGGGAAGATCGGCGCTCGTGATGAGCTTGGTCCCCACGCCCCAACTGTCGATTTTCGCCCCCTGTTCCTTCAAAGAGACGATGGAGTTCTCGTCGAGGTCGCCCGAAGCGCAGATGATCGCATCGGGGAAGCCCGCTTCGTCGAGCATTTTCCGCGCCGCCTTGGAGAGATAGGCGAGGTCGCCCGAGTCGAGACGGATCCCCTTGGGCTCATGTCCCGCCGCCCGCAGTTCGCGGAAGACTTCGATCGCGTGGGGAACGCCGCTCCGCAGGGTATCGTAGGTATCGACGAGGAGAAGACATCCGTCGGGAAAGCTCCTCGCGTAGGCGCGGAACGCCTCGAGCTCGGAGGGGAAATTCATCACCCAGCTGTGCGCCATCGTCCCCGAGACGGGAACATGGAAAAGCTTGCCCGCGTACACGTTGGAAGTCCCCACACAGCCGCCGATCATGGCCGCCCGCGCGCCGTAGATCCCCGCGTCCGCACTCTGCGCCCTGCGCAGACCGAACTCCATCACGCCGCCGCCCGCGGCGTCTACGATCTTCGCCGCCTTGGTCGCGATCAGCGTCTGATGGTTGACGAAGGTGAGGATCGCCGTCTCGACCAGCTGTGCCTGTATCATGGGCGCCTTCACCGTGAGAATGGGTTCATAGGGGAAGACCACTTCCCCCTCGCGCACCGCCGTGACGTCGCCCGTAAAGCGGAGACGGGAGAGATAGGCGAGATAGTCCTCCGAAAAACAGCCGAGCGAGCGGAGATAGGCGATGTCCTCTTCGCCGAAGGAGAGCCCTTCGAGGTATTCGGCGACCTGTTCCATCCCCGCGGCGACCGAATAGGTGATGAGCGCGTTGGGACGGAAAAAGACGTCGAACACCGCCGTCTCCTCGTGACGGTTCTCGTTGAAATATCCCTGCCCCATCGTAAGTTGGTAGAGATCGGTAAGCAGTGTAAGATTTCTCATATCTATTCCTCTTTTCCCTCATCGGAGGAAGGTCCCGAAGAGCCGCCCTTTGCGCGGTCCTTCTTCTTTTCGGGCTTGGGGGGATACTCCTTCCCGAAGATGTTGATCTTGGAATAATAGGGCTTGCTCTTTTTATCGGCGGAGAGATACCGCGAGATCCCGCACGGGTCGCCGTTGCGGCTCCCGATGAATGCCCCCTCGCGGCGGAAGTTGACGATGAGCAGGATCTCGATCGCAATGATCCCCAGCCCCATCATGAGAATGGCGAAGAGTTCGCTCCAAATGCCGAGCTGATACTGCGCCTCGCGGAAGGGCTCCATGATCGTGCGCACGGTGCCGTACCACACGAAATAGAGGCAGGTGGAGATCCCGTTCGGCTTGCTCTTCCTGTACCAAGTAAAGGTGAAGAGGAGCGCCCAGCCGATGAGGTTGATGACCATTTCGTAGAAGAAAAAGGCGTAGTGCCATTCTCCCCCCTCGAAGACGGCAAAGGGGAAGAATTGGAGGGCGGGATTGGTGACGACGCCGCCGTACACCTCGCCGTTGAAATAATTCCCCCACCGCCCGAGGGCTTGCGCAAAGAGGATATTGATGACGACGCAGTCCGCCGCCCGCAGGAAATTGACTTTGAAGCCGAGGCAGACGAGGAACCCCGAGAGGACGCCGCCGATGACGCCGCCCACGATGGAGAGCCCCCGCCACGGCGGGACGACAAGGTATTTGAGCCATGCCCCGAAGGAATGGGTGCGCAGACTGCCGTCGGTGAGGCAGGAGAACAGCCGCGCCCCCACGATCGCCGAGGGAATGCAGATGATAAACAGCGTAAAGATAAAGGCGGGGTCCATGTTCCTCCGCTTCATGAGGAGAGCGGAGAGCGCCGCCGCGAGGATCATCCCGCAGACGATGAAGATCGCATAGTACTGCACCGCGAGCGTGAAGATGTACACGCCCTCGTCGTAAGTGCCGAACATGGGATTTGCAAGCAGGAGAGATTGCATAGGCAGCTCCTTATACCGAATTATCCTTATTATACCACCGCCGCGCAAAAAAAGTCAAATACATCGGCATACCGGCGGGAAAATTTTGGCTCAGCGGATCTTGATCTTCAACGGTTTTACGGCGTTGAGGACGGGTACGGCGACGAAGAGCAGGGCGAAATTGAAGAGATTGTTCCACAGCTGACCCATGAAGACCAGCCGCACGAGCGCATAGGCGAGGTAGCCGTTCACGCCGAAGTGCTCCTCCATCAGCCCGAGCGCCCTGCCCGAAAAACCGACCCGCGTATAGTAGAAGTAGAAGCCCGTCGTATTGATCCCCACCGAGCAGACGGCGAGCACGGCGGCGCAGACGATCCCGAGCTTCAAATAGCCGCTCCCGCGGAAGCCGAGGGGGATCTTCATGAGGAGCCCCCCGAGAAACGCCATCATCGCGCAGGAGAGCCCCACCCACGGCATATAGAGGTAGCCCCAACTGTTGACGACGTAGCCGATGAGATCTCCCAAAAAGACCGCGGCGGCGCCGAAGGCGGGCCCGATGAGGATCCCCGTGAGGACACTCATGAAGACCGTGAAGGAGAATTGTACGTCGGCGAACCGCAGTTCGAACATATTCACCGCCACGCAGAGCGCCGTCATCACCCCGACGTAGGCGACGCGCGCCGAGCCCGATTTGCCGAGAAGAACGTCGGAAAGGAAGATCTTTGCGAGGCGGGAAGGACTGCCCTCCCGCTTCTTTTTGCCCCGTTTGAGGCGGACGACGAGAAGGGCGAGCGCGGCGGATAAGACCAAAATGACCGCGATCATTAGGAGAAACAGGATGCGCTGTGTCTTGTTGAGCATAAAAAAACCTCCTTTCGAGGAGGTCCGTGATTTCGCCGTCTGAATGCGGGGGCATTTGCCCCACCTCTTTTATCGCAAAAAAGATTTCGTGGAAAGATTTTTTGCGAAAGGAGGCACCGCCGCCAAACAGAGCTTTTCGCAAGAAAAGCGTAAAAAGGCGGCGAGTGACGACGAGAGCGGACGCGCCGCGGCACCGCAGAGCTTGGGGCAATCTCCCTCAAAGGGATCTCCCCGCCCTTTCGTTTGCGAACAACGTCCCGTTTCGCAACACTTTACGCGCCTTGGCTACTCTTCCTTCCCATTCTATCACGGCGGCGGGAAAAGCGCAAGCGAACGCACATAGTTTTCGGGAGATTTCACACAGTAATTCCATGGTCCTCATCATCATCCGCACCGCCATTCTGTTTGTGACCCTGCTCATCATCATGCGTCTTATGGGGAAGCGCCAGATCGGCGAGATGCAACCCTTCGAACTCGTCATAACTCTTCTTATCGCCGAACTCGCCTGCATTCCCATGGCGGACGCCTCCATTCCCCTCCTCTACGGCATCGTTTCGGTGGTGACCATCTACGTCCTGCATGAGGTAGTCACCCTCTTGGACCTCAAAGTCAAACCGCTCAAAGGGCTTATCAGCGGGAAGCCCAGCCTCGTCATCAACAAAAACGGCATCGACGACTACCAGCTCAAAAAGAACAATCTCGACGTCTCCGATCTCATCGAATCCCTCCGCACGGCGGGCTATTTCTCGCTCGACTGCGTCGATTACGCCCTCTACGAATCCAACGGTCAGTTCTCCGCCCTGCCCAAAGAGAACTACGAACAAATGCAGGATTCCCTACCCCTCGTCATCATCGACAACGGGAAATACGACAAGACCAACCTCGCGCTCACCGGGCTCGGGCAGTCCTATTTCGACGGAATTTTGAAGCGGGAGGGAGTCGGCAAGATCAAAAAGGTGCTCGTCCTCACGGCGGACGGGCTCGGGAAGATGTACCTGCAAGTGAAGCGGGAGAAATTCCGCACCCTCCGCGTGACCTACCCGGACGGCAAGACGTGGTGAGGTGGACGCATGGTCAAATCGCTCACGGCAATTTTGGTGGCGGCGGCGCTGCTCGCGGGCCTCGGGATCTTCGAATGGCGGTACGTCAAACGGGAGTTTTCGGGCTTCGGGGAGGAGCTCCAAACGCTGTACGACAAGGCGGAGCGGGCGGAAGCCAACGGGGAGGACGCCAAGGCGGTGCGCGTCTCGTGGGAGAAGCGGAAGAGCAGGCTCCACATCTGGATCCCCCACAACGACATCTCCCGCATCGACGACTACGTCTCGGAGACGGTCAAATTCGTCGCCGAGGGGAAATACGATCTTGCGCTCCCCAAGCTCGAGATCTTGCTCCACCTCACCGAATGTCTCCCCGCGACCTACCGCCCCGCCCTCGAAAACGTCTTTTAGGCTTAATAGAAAGCGCCGCCCTCTTGACGGGGGCGGCGCCTTGCGTCTTTCAAAAATCAAAGTTTCGAGATCGTCACGATCGCCTCGTCGCCGTTGATGTCGAGCGTCTTGGTGAACCCTTCGCCCTGCCCTTCGGTTACGGTCTCAGCCAAAACGTCGGCTTTGAAATCGCCACGGGTGAGCACCGTTTTGGCGCGTCCCTTTGAGACATGGGTGATGGCAATGCGGTCTGTCACTTCCAAACCCGCCTCTTTGCGCATGAGCTGGATCTTGGAGACGAGCTCCCGTTCCGCCCCTTCGAGCAGCAGTTCTTCGGTGAGTTCGGTCTCGAGCGCGACGGTGATCCCGTACCCCTGCGCGGCGGCATAGCCCTCGGCGGAGGAGGTGAAAATTTGCAGATCTTCTTCGAGCAGTTCGACCTCACCCTCGAGATCGACGGTGTAGGAGCCCTTCGTCCGCACCGCTTCGACGACCTCGCCCGCGTTGCATTCGTTCAAAAACTGCGTGATGAGGCGGAGCTTTTTGCCGTACTTCGGGCCGAGCGTGCGCAGTTGCGGTTTGAGGGTGTAGCGTACGAGGTCCTCCCCGCCGCTCACCCGCTTCATGCGTTTGACGTTGAGCTCGTCGAGTACGATCGCTTCGAGTTCGCCCTTAACGCCGAGGTCGCGGTCGCTCGCGACGAGCATTTCCGAAAGGGGCTGGCGGTTCTTGATCCCGCTCGCATTCCGCGCGCTCCTGCCGAGCTCGACGATGCGCATCGCCTCCTCCATTCCGTGCTCCAACGCCTCGTCTACCCATACCATGTCCGCGGAAGGGTACTTCGCAAGGTGGACGGAGATCGGCTCTTCGGGGAAGAAAGCGGGCACGAGATTGCGGTAGATCATCTCCGCCATAAAGGGCGTGTAGGGGGCGAGCAGTTTGGAGAGCGTGACGAGCACGGTGTAGAGCGTCGTATACGCCGCCGCCTTGTCCTCGGTCATCTCCGCGCCCCAATAGCGGTCCCTCCCCCTCCGTACATACCAATTCGAGAGTTGGTCCGAGAAGTCTTGGATGGCGCGCGCGCTGTCCGTGATGTTGTATGCGGCGAGCATTTTGTCCACCTCGCCCACAAGCGTGTTGAGTTTGGAGAGCACCCAGCGGTCGAGCAGGGAGAGTTTGCACGATCTTAAATCGTAGCGGCTCGGATCGTAGCCGTCGATCTCGGCATAGAGGGTAAAGAAGGCGTAGCTGTTCCACAGGGTGCCCTGAAATTTACGCTGGACCTCCGAGACCGCCTCCGCGCTGAAACGGGAAGGGAGCCACGGCGCGCTTGCCGTGTAGAAGTACCACCGTACGGCGTCGGCGCCCTGCTTTTCGAGCACCGTCCACGGATCGACGACGTTGCCCTTGTGCTTGCTCATCTTGACGCCGTTCTTGTCGGCGACGAGCCCCAAACTGATACAGTTCTCAAAGGGCGCCCTGTCGAAGAGAATGGTCGAGATGACGAGAAGAACGTAGAACCAGCCGCGCGTCTGGTCCACCGCCTCCGAGATGAAGTCGGCGGGGAAGGTCTCCTCGAAGAGCTCCTTGTTCTCGAAGGGATAGTGGTACTGCGCGAAGGGCATGGAGCCCGAGTCGAACCAACAGTCGATGACCTCGGGCGTGCGGGACATCGTTTTGCCGCACTTGGGGCAGGTGCAATGCAACTCGTCGACATAGGGGCGGTGCAGTTCGGTATCCTCCGGCGCGCCCGTCTTTTCATGAAGTTCCTTGCGGGAGCCGATGACCTCGATCGCTCCGCAGCCGGGGCATACCCACACGGGAAGGGGGGTACCCCAATAGCGGTCGCGGGAGAGCCCCCAATCGATGACGTTTTCGAGGAAGTTGCCCATTCTGCCCTCTTTGATGGTCTCGGGCATCCAATTCACCGAACGGTTGGCGGCGATGAGGCGGTCCTTCACTTTGGTGACCTCGATGAACCAGCTCGAGCGGGCGTAGTAGAGGAGGGGCGTATCGCACCGCCAGCAGTGGGGATAGCTGTGTTCGAAGAGCAGTTTGCGGAACAAAAGTCCCCGCTCTTCGAGCATTTCCATGATGATCTTATCCGCCTTCTTCGCAAAGAGCCCGTTGAGCTCGGGGCAACGCTCGTCGAAACAGCCGCGCTCGTTGACGAGCTGTACGACGGGGAGCCCGTAGCGTTTGCCGACCTTGTAGTCGTCCTCGCCGAACGCGGGGGCGATGTGTACGACGCCCGTCCCCTCCGTGAGGGTGACATAGCCGTCGCAGACGACATAATACGCCTTCTCGCGGAAACTCCCCTTCGCCCAGCCGAAGAGAGGCTCGTATTCCGTGCCCTCGTACTCCTTCCCCTTGCGGCGGGAGAGGACCTCGTACTTTTCGAAGAATTTGGGGACGAGCGCCTCGGCGAGAATGTACCGCGCGCCGTCCTCCGTACGGATCTCCGCATAGTCCTCATCGGGATTCATGCAGAGCGCGACGTTGGAGGGAAGGGTCCACGGGGTGGTCGTCCACGCCAAAATGTAGGTGTTTTCCCGCCCCTGTACCGCAAAACGGGCGACGACGGAGGTCTCCTTGACGTCTTTATACCCCTGCGCGACTTCGTGCGAGGAGAGGGCGGTGCCGCAACGCGGGCAGTAGGGAACGATCTTGTGCCCCTTGTAGAGGAGCCCCTTCTTGTGGATCTCTTTGAGCGCCCACCAGACCGATTCGATGTAGTCGTCGTGATAGGTGACGTAGGGATGCTCCATATCGACCCAATAGCCGACGCGGTCGGACATCTTCTCCCACTCGCCCTGATATTTCCACACCGATTCCTTGCACTTCTTGTTGAAGGGCTCGATGCCGTACGTCTCGATCTGTTTCTTGCCGTCGAGCCCCAAGGATTTCTCCACTTCGAGCTCGACGGGCAGACCGTGCGTATCCCACCCCGCCTTTCTGAGGACGTGATAGCCCTTCATCGTGCGGTAGCGGGGGATGGCGTCCTTAATGGAGCGCGTTAAGACGTGCCCGATGTGCGGCTTACCGTTCGCCGTAGGAGGACCGTCGAAGAAGGAAAACTCCTCTCCGCCCTCGTTTTTTTCCACCGATCTCTCGAAGATACGATTCTCCTTCCAGAAGCCGATGATCTCCTTTTCCCGCTCCACAAAATTCAAAGATGTGTCTACCTTCTTGTACATGGGTGCCTCCTTTTCTGTCTACCTTAGAAATCTTTCGGGCTCGGACTTTTTTTCACGGATCGTTGCCAAAGCGAAGATCCCGTAAAAAAAGCCTCCGCGTTTTGGAATACGCGAAGGCATATCAACCACCAAAACAAACCGTCATTTGCCGCGGGGATCACGGTCCGCGACGCCGTGCGAAGTTACTGCCGGTTCACCCCGCAAGCTCGGAGGGGATACCCGCAACGCACCGTTTCCCCCTCTCACCTTACGGGGATTCTCTGTATACGGCAAACCGCTGCGGACGCGTCCTCTGTCAACGCCTCTTCTATGCAGTTTTCTCTATTATACCGCGCGGCGGCGCAAAAGTAAAGTGTTTTGCGGACATTTCCAAAAGAGCAAAACGCTTCTCTTTTTAGCTGAAGATCCCTCGCCGTTCGCGGACGCACACCACTTCGAATCCCGCCGCGGCGAGACATTCTTCAAGGGCGCCGTCTTCGAGCTCCGTCTCGACGTAGATCACGTTCTTCCGAAGGTTCGCCCGCGCCCCCGTCACGCCGCCGAGGAGAAGCAGTTTCTTCTCCGCCCGCTCCGCGCACTTTTTACAGCACAGGTCGCTCATCTCGATCACTTTTTTCATCCCCGCTATGATACCACATCCGCGCCTTTTTGCAAAGCGGTTTACGCCCCGCGGCAGAAAAAAATCAAAATCTTTTCATTTCACTTGCCTAATTTTTTTGCGCGTGCTATCATAGAGGAAAATTTCGGATACGGAGGTCCTTCGTAATGCGTGCGCTTGCGATCAACGATATTTCCTGCGTGGGGAAGTGTTCCCTGACCGTCGCATTGCCCGTTCTCTCGGCGTGCGGCGCCACGGTAGACATCCTTCCCACCGCCCTCCTTTCCACCCATACGGGCGGATTTACGGGCTACACCTTCCTCCCCCTCGACGGGGAGATGGAGAAGATCTGCCGCCATTGGGAGACCTTGGGGCTCTCCTACGACGTGATCGTGAGCGGCTACCTCGGCAGCCGCGCCCAGATCGACTTCGTGAAAGACGTCAAACGGCGCTTTTTGAAGAAGGACGGCGTCTTTGTGGTCGATCCCGTCCTCGGTGACAATTTTACCTTCTATAAGGGCTTCGACGAAGGGTTCGCCGCGGACATGGGTAGCCTCTGTGCGCTCGCGGACTACATTCTCCCCAACGATACGGAGGCATTTCTTCTGACGGGAGAACGGGACCCCGAACGCGCGCTCTTGCGCCTTTCTAAACTTTGCCCCCATCCCGTGATCACGGGCGCGGACGATGCGGACGGCTATTCCCTCCACTACTTCGACGGCGGCGCGCACAAACTGCCCCTTCGCAAAGTGGAGGGAAGTTATCACGGCGCGGGCGACGTCTTCGCGGCGGCGTTTGCGGGCTGTATCGCGAGCGGGATGTCCTTCCGAGAGTCCCTCGCGCTCACGGTCGAGTTCTGCTACCGCTCCATTCTGCGGACCCAAAAGGAAGTTCCCGACCGCCGCTTCGGGATCAACTACGAGAAAGAGCTCTCCGTCCTCACCGACGCCTTTAAGGAAAGTTAGACCGATAAATTCCGCGCCGCACGGCAAGCCGTGCGGCGCGGATCTTTTTTGATCGTTATTTCCCCTTGACGCGGGCGACGTCGATGTTGTCCTTCTTGCGGTCGGCAAGCGCCTTGATGGGATGGTCGGCGTTTTGGATGCGGTAGTCCTGCCCGAGGCTCAAAATCGCCTTTTCGATGACGGTATGCGTCCCCACCTGCGCGGGTTTTCCGTTGATCTTGGAGTTGTAGCCGAAGTAGCGGAAGGTATCGGGGACTTTGTCGAGCTGTTCCCAGCCCTCCTCGACGCCCGTGAGCCGCACGCTCTTCAAGATCTCGCGGATATACTCCTTCTGCGGGCGGAATTTCAGCAGTTCGGGGAATTCTCCACCCTCGGGCAGGACCTGCTGCCAAACTTTTCCGTAGTACGTTTCGAGCATCGCCGCCGCCTCGTGAAGGTGGGAAACTTCCTCCTCGAAGTGCTGTTCCCAGATCGCCTTGATGCGCTCGTCCTTCTCGTCTTCATAGCAGGAATAGTAGAGGTAGCATTCGGTGTACTCATTCATCAGCAAGCTCTCCCATTCGGACATGGTAGGGTCCTTTAAGCTCCCGTAGCCCGTGACGTGCTGTTCTTCGATCATCGCGATCTCGTTGTAGAGCTTCCTTCCGAGGGGGGACGCGTACAGGTTGGCGACGTTCATATAGAAGTTCATCGTCTGCTGTTCGGCGCCCGTGATGATGTTGATGTTGAGCTTGGTTTTGAGGTCGTTGAGGTAGCAGTTGATATAGAAATTGACGTCGTCGGCGGGATGGCGGTACTCGGCGACCGTGGGGCGCCCCGGCATGATCTCGGTGTAACTTCCGACAAGCCGCTTGGGATCGCCGCCCTTTTCGAGCTCCATGAGGTCGGCATAGCGGTAGAGGTGGTCGAAGTCCTCGAGGAGCGCGAAGTCGAGCTGTTTCTTGACGTAGGAATTCTTCTCGGTCACGGCGAGATTGGCGGTGAGATCGACGGCGAGCTGTTCGTAGCCGATCGTATGCTCCAAAATGCTCTCGTTGGCGGGTTTGAGGCTCGCCACCCGCTTCTGCTGGATCTGTTCCCCGCGGCGCATTACGGCGAGCCGCCGCCTGACGTCGTTGTTCGCGCACATCCTCGTAAAGGAATTGGAGAGGCGGACGCTCTCGAATTCCGTGCCCGACATGAGGATCACGCGGGTACGGGTGTAGGGATCGACGGTATTCTTATCGTAGGGCTTGACCAAAACTTTGTTCCACGAAGTAAAAATCTTTTCCGCCTTCTGCGGCTTCAATTCAAACGGATTCATCGGATCCTCCTTGTGCGGAAAGTTTTGCCATTCGCAAAAAGAAGTATTCGTTTGATTGCCAAATCCGCCAAAAGCTGTTATAATAGAAAAAGAGGTGTATTATGATCGGTTGCGTCATTGCCACGGACAGCGAAGCGGAAATTTTGCTCGATCAAATGGAGATCGAAAACAGTAAGACGGTATTCGGAAAGACGGTGCATTTCGGCAAGGCGTTCGGGCATGACGTCGTCCTCGTCACCTGCGGCGTGGGGAAAGTCAATGCCGCGGCGGGCGCATGCGCCGCCATTCAAACGGGCGCAGACGTCCTTTTGAACTTCGGCGCGGCGGGAGGCTTAAACCCCGAGACGACCGAGGTCGGCGACGTCTATCTCATCGAAAAAGCGGTGCAATACGATTTCGATTGCACCCAGCTCAACGGGCTTCCCATCGGCACGCTCGACGGCGAGACGGAGAACTTTCTGCCCCTCTTCTGCCCCCCGCTCCCCTATCCCCGCCGTGCGCTCGGAACGGGGGACCGCTTCAACGACTCCCCCGCCGACCATTCTCTTCTTCTCTCGCTCGGGTGCGACATCCGCGAGATGGAAGGAGGGGCGATCGCCGAGGTCTGCAAGTATGCGGGCGTACCCTTTGCCGCGGTGAAGGCGGTCTCCGACGTGTACGGTTTGGGTTCGACGACCGAACAGTTCCGCATGAACTGCAAGCGCGCCCTGCTCGAACTAAAATCCCGCCTGCAAGAAATCTTGGACAGTTTGGAGTAAATCGGAACCCGCCCCACACCCCTACCCCTCTCCCACGGAGAGGGTAAAAAGATGCCCCTTCCCACAGGAGAGGGTAAAACAGAACCCCCTCCTCGGGAGGGGGACTAAGGGGGTGGGCGCCCTTCTTCAATCAAAGGACCAAACCATATGGAAAAGATCGCTTCCTTTCAAAAAAATCACGACGCGCTTCAACCGGGGTTGCATCCCTTCCCTCCCGCAAACGGAGTGACGACCTTCGATCTCCGCTTCAAAAAGCCCAACGCGGGGGATTTCATCTCTCCCGCCGCCCTCCATTCGGTAGAGCATATGATGGCGACCGTCCTCCGCAACAGCCGCGAAAAGGAGAACATCGTCTACTTCGGGCCGATGGGTTGCCGCACGGGATTTTATCTTCTCACCGTCCGTTTGGACTATGACGACGTGCTCGCGCTCCTCAAAGCGTGCATTCCCGTAGCCCTCTCGCTCGAAGAGGTGCCGGGCGCCAAACGGGAGGAGTGCGGAAACTACCTCGAACACGACCTCGCGGGCGCAAAAGAGGAACTGCGGAAATATCTTACAATATTGGAGAATTTATGATCGATCTCGGCGATTGGAACGAAGTTCTCGCGCCCCTCTTCGGCGACGAACGGTACAAAAAGATCCGCGAATTTCTGAAATACGAATACTCGCACTACGTCGTCTACCCCGATATGTACGACCTCTATAACTGCTTCCGCTATACGCCGTACAGTTGCGTGAAGGCGGTGCTCCTCGGGCAGGATCCCTATCACGAACCGGGGCAGGCGCACGGGCTCTGCTTCTCGGTGAAGGCGGGCGTTCCCATTCCGCCCTCTCTGCAAAATATGTTCAAAGAGCTCAAAGACGACCTCGGATTTCCCCCGCCCCGTTCGGGCGACCTCACAAAATGGGCGCGGGAGGGCGTGCTCCTTCTCAACGCCTCCCTTTCGGTGCGGGAACACCGCGCGAATTCGCACGCGAACTGCGGGTGGAGCTGGTTTACGGACAGCGTGATCGAACTTCTATCCCGCGAAAAGGAACATCTCGTCTTCCTCCTCTGGGGCGGGAACGCGCGCAGGAAGAAGTCCCTCATCGATGGGACGAAGCACCTCGTTCTCGAATGCGCGCACCCCTCTCCCCTCTCGGCGTACAACGGATTTTTCGGCTGCCGCCACTTCTCCAAGGCCAACGCCTATCTCGGCGGCGCGGGGATCTCCCCCATCGACTGGGATCTCTCCGATTGAGAGACGTTTATAGCCCTCTCTTTCGGACATGGTAGTGCCGTACAACGTGAAAGCCGCTCCGCGACGAGGTCGCGGAGCGGCTTTTTTTGTATTTTTTATGCGCTCTTCTTGTAGACGAGGCGGGGCTTCGCTCCGTCCGATACGCATTCGCGCGTGATGATCACTTCCTCCACGTTCTTCTCCGTGGGGATATCGAACATGACGTCCGTCATGATCCCTTCGATGATGGTGCGGAGCCCGCGGGCGCCCGTTTTCAGGCGGATGGCGGTATCGGCGATCTCGCGCACGGCGCCGTCCTCCACGGTGAGCTTGACGCCGTCCAATCCGACCAATTTTTGGTACTGCTTGATGATGGCGTTGCGGGGTTGGGTCAGAATGCTGACGAGGGCGTCCTCGTCGAGCGCCTGAAGGGAGACGACGATGGGAATGCGCCCCACGAATTCGGGGATCAGCCCGAACTTGGTCAGATCCTGCGGCTTTACGTCGTCGAGGAGGGAGTAATCCACTTCGTTCTCGCCCATCTTCACCTTGCCGCCGAAGCCGAGCGCCGAATCATCCTTGCGCGCGCCGACGATGCGGTCCAGCCCGACGAACGCGCCGCCGCAGATGAAGAGGATATTGGTGGTGTCGATGCGCATACAGTCCTGCTGGGGGTGCTTTCTGCCGCCCTGCGGGGGGACGTTGGCGACGGTGCTCTCGATGATTTTAAGGAGCGCCTGCTGGACGCCCTCGCCAGATACGTCGCGCGTGATCGAGACGTTCTCCCCCTTCCGCGCGATCTTATCGATCTCATCGATATAGATGATGCCCCTCTGCGCCTTCTCGATGTCGTAGTCGGCGTTCTGGATGAGCTTCAAGAGGATGTTTTCGACGTCTTCGCCGACATATCCCGCCTCGGTGAGCGTCGTAGCGTCGCTCGTCGCAAAGGGGACGTTCAGAATTTTCGCAAGCGTGCGCGCGAGAAGCGTCTTCCCGCTGCCCGTGGGACCGAGCAGAAGAATGTTGCTCTTTTCGATCTCCACCGTGTCGTCGCCCTTGGATTCCGCCATCGCGTTGATGCGCTTATAATGGTTGTAGACGGCAACGGAAAGCACGCGCTTCGCCTTATCCTGCCCGATGATATACTCGTCGAGCTCGCGCTTGATCTCCGCGGGCTTTTTGAGTTCCACTTTTTCGGCGGCGGAATTGGAGGGCGCCTTTGCCATCATGTCGCGGCAAAGTTCGACGCACTCGTCGCAGATGGCGACGCCGTCGGGCCCCGAAATGAGCTTTTTGGTCTTCGCTTTTTCCTTCCCACAGAAGGAACAGCGCTGTTCGTATTTTGCCATGATCGTTCTCCCTGAAAGGTACGGCGGGCGTTTTCCCCCATACCATGTCCGAAACATAGGGCTCGGAAGCCGATTGAAACCTCAGTTTAGCGTTTGATATACACGCGGTCGATCAAGCCGTATTCCCTCGCCTCGTCCGCGGTGAGATAATTGTCGCGGTCGGTATCGCGGGCGATGGTCTCGTAGGGCTTCCCCGTGTTCTCCGCGAGAATGCGGGTCATCTTATCCTTGATACGGAGGATGTGCTCCGCCTGGATCTTGATGTCGCTCGCCTGACCCTGTGCCCCGCCGAGCGGCTGGTGGATCATGATCTCGCTGTTTTTGAGGGCGTAGCGCTTCCCTTTCGCCCCTGCGGCGAGCAGGAATGCGCCCATCGACGCCGCCATGCCGATGCAGATCGTGGAGACGTCGCACTTGATATAGTTCATCGTGTCGTAGATCGCCATCCCCGCGGTGACCGAACCGCCCGGGCTGTTGATGTAGAGACAGACGTCCTTCGTGGGATCCTTCCCTTCAAGATAGATGAGCTGTGCCACGACGGTGTTCGCCGTCGCGTCGTCGATCTCCCCCGAGAGGAAGATGATGCGGTCCTCCAAGAGACGGGAATAGAGATCGTAACTTCTCTCGCCGCCCGAGGTCCTCTCGACGACATAGGGGATGAGCACGTTTCTTTCCATGGATTATTCCTCCGGTTTGACCATTTCGTTGTTCGCCATGAGGAAGTCGAACAGTTTGACCACCTTGATGTCGTTTTCGATATACTCGAGCTGGCGGGGGTCGAGCGTTTCCTTATAGCCCGCGGCTTCCTTGCCGATCGAGGCGGCTTGCTCCGCGATCCGTGCGTCGATCTCCTCTTCGGTCGCCGCGATGCCTTCCGTCTCGATGATCTTGCCGACGATGAGCTGTTTCAAAACGGAGAGCTTGGCGTCTTCCTCGAAATTCTTCTTATACTCCTCGCGGGTGGTGCCGAGATAGTTGAGATAATCGTTCAGACCGATCCCCTGGTTCATGAGATTCTGCTCGAGACGGCGGAGGGACATCTCCTCCTCCATGTCGATCATCGCGTCGGGGATCTCGGCGGAGGAAGTCTTCGCGATCTCGTTGAGAATGGCGTTCTCGGTCGCGTCGCGGGAGCGCATCTTGGCGGTTTCTTCCAATCTTGCGCGCACTTTGGCGGTGTACTCTTCGAGGCTCTCCGCTTTCAGCTTGTCCAAGAGCTCCTGATTCCATTCGGGCAATTTCTGCTCGGTGATCTTGTGAAGGGTGACGGTGAAGACGGCGGGCTTGCCTTTGAGGTTTTCCGCCTGATAGTCCTCGGGGAAGACGACGTCGAGATCCTTCGTCTCGCCGACCGTCATGCCCACGACTTTCTCCTCGAAGCCGGGGATGAACTGCCCCGAGCCGAGTTTGAGGTCGTAGCCGTACGCCGTGCCGCCCTCGAACTCCTTGCCGTCTGCCTTGCCGACGAAGTCGATCGTGACGGTATCGTTGAGCTGTGCGGGACGGTCCGAAACCTCTTCGCTCTTGGAAAAGCGGGAACGGATGCGGTCGAGCTCGGCGTCTACGTCGGCGTCCGTAACATTATACTCATACTTGGGAATTTTTATACCCTTGTAAGCGCCGAGGGTGACGTCGGGCTTTACGGGCACCGTCGCCACGAGGACGATGTTCTCCTCCGAGAAGTCCTCGCCGAGCGCGACTTCGGGATCGCCCACCGCGGTAAAATTCTCATGCTCCTTTTCGAGGATCTCGCCGTAGTGGTCCTGAAAGAGCAGGTTGAGGGCGGCTTCATAGAATAAGCCCTTCCCGTAGTACATCTCGAGGATATACTTGGGCGCCTTGCCCTTGCGGAAGCCGTTGACGGCGTACTTATGGCGGTTCTCGCGGTACGCGCGGTCGTTCGCCGCGGTCCATTCTTCGGCGTCGAACTTCATGGTGACCTTTACGGTACTCTTCTCGGCGGTTGCTGTTTCATACTTCATGATGATCGTTCACTCCTGATCGGTTGATTTCGTTCTATCTATTTTACCATACCCGCGGATAAAAGGAAAGCGTTTTTGTTTACAATTTTCGGATTTTGCGGTATAATGGGGGCGAATCACGAGGTCCGTATATGCCGCAAGACGCCTTTACCCTGCGATTGATCGCAAAAGAACTGAACGAAGAGCTCCGCGGGGGGCACGTCAACAAGATCGTACAACCCTCCAAGGACGAAGTCTCTCTTCTTATATACACCGGACGGCGCACCGTCAAACTCACGCTCAACACAAACGCCTCCGATTGCGGCGCCTATTTCGAGCGGACGGAGACGCCCGTCCCCCTCGTCGCGCCCAATTTCTGTATGCTGCTCAGGAAGCACTTGCAGGGCGCGGAGATCACGGGCGTGGAGCTCGTCGGGTTCGAACGGATCCTCCGCTTCCGCTTCTTTTCGGGGAGCGATTTCTCCGCCGCCGAACGCGATCTCTATGCCGAGATCATGGGCAAATACTCCAATCTCATCCTGCTCGACGAGAAGGGCGTCATCCTCGGCGCCCTCAAAACGACCTCTCTCGATACCAACGCCAAGCGCATGATCTTCCCGGGCGTCCCCTACGCGCCGCCCGCGCCGCAGGAGGGCAAAGTCTCCCCGCTCGACCCTTCGCTCGGGGAAGTCCTTCAAAACGCCTCGGGCGATCTCGGGCATTTCCTCTTTACGCGCGTCTCCGGGCTCGCGCCTTCCACCGCGGAGGAGATCGCCTCCTCCTTTGCGGGCGGAGACCTTCGTGACCACCTTCTTGCATACCTGTTCTCGGACATGGTATGCCCGCGCGTGGTCATACGGGACGGCGCCGCGGTCGATTTCTGTGCGCGGGGAGACCAAGGGATCCCCTTTGAAACGCTCTCGGAAGCGCAGACCTATTTCTATGGGGAGCGGCGGGCGCAGAAGTCTTTCGAGGGGCGGAAGAGGAAGCTCCTTGCCGCCGTCTCCGCCTCCGTCAAAAAGCACGAGAAGCGGCTTTCCGCCGTCCTCCAAAAGCGCAAGGAATGCGAAGGGTGCGAGCAAAACCGGATCAAGGGAGAGCTCCTCACCGCCAATCTCTATGCGCTCACGCGGGGCATGAAGGGCGCCGAGCTCGAGAATTGGTACGACGGCACGACAATTAAAATCGCCCTCGACGAGCGTCTCACCCCCGCCGAGAACGCGCAGAGCTACTTCAAACGGTACCGGAAACAGAAGCGCACGCTCGAGACGATCGCCCCGCAGGAGGAGGAGACGCGCGCCGAACTCGACTACCTCGGAAGTTTGAACGCGGCGGTCCTCTCGGCGGAGACGGCGGACGACCTCGCCGCGCTCGAAGAGGAACTGGGCGAAGCGCAACTCATCAAACCCGCGGAAAAGGGACGGGGCAAGCGCCAAAAGCCCGAGATCCCCTACCGCGCCTTCGAACGGCAGGGGTTCCGCATCTTCGCGGGGCGGAACAACTTGCAGAACGACCGTCTCGTCCGCTCCGCCTCGCCCGACGACCTCTGGCTACACGCCGAGCGGTATCATTCCTGCCACGTCATCGTCAAGACGGAGGGAAAGGAGCCCCCCGAGGACGTGCTCGCCTTCGCCGCCGCGATTGCGGCGCGCTACTCGGACGCCCACGGCGACGTCGTACCCGTGAGCTGTACGCGGGTCAAATACGTCAAAAAGCCGAAGGGGTGCAAGGCGGGCTTCGTCACCTATACGCAGTCCGTCACGCTTGCGGGCGACCCGCAAAAAGCCGAATGAGAAAAGGGAGCGGATCTACAGCTCCCTTTGCAATTTTTCGAGGATGGGACGGTCGGCGGGGCAGAATTCGTAGAGCGGGATCTCCGCGGGCGTGATGAAGCGGAGCTCTTCGTGCTCGATCCGCTTGGGTTCGTCCGCCGTCTCCGCCCGAAAGACGGTCAGCCGCACTTTGAGGTCGGGATAGACGTGCTCGACCTCGGCAAAGACTTCTCCGACCGTGAGAAAGACGCCGAGCTCCTCGCGGCACTCCCGCACGAGCGCCTCCTCTTTGGTCTCGCCGGGCTCGGTCTTGCCGCCGGCGAATTCCCAGAGCCCGCCCCGCGCCTTGTGGGCGGGTCTCTTGCAGATCAGAAATTTGTCCCCCCGCACGATGAGCGCGGCGACGACGTCCGTAAATGCTGTCATGACGATTCTCCTTTCTCTATTATAACTTCTGTGGGGCAGAAGGTCAACTCTGTAAACAAAAAATGCTTTACAAGGCGGGAAGAAAAGAGTATAATACCATGTTGCGGCGGGATGTTCCTTGCACAACCATCCGAGCCGCGCTTCCGCAATGCGGAACTGCACGCAATGTGCGATAAAAAACAAGGAGGCTTCGTATGAAGCAGAAGATCGGCGCGTTTTTTTCGGATTTGCGCCTTCTCTTGGGGTCCGTCCCCCCGATCACGTTTTCCCTCTTTCTCCTCTCCGTCTTCGCGATGAACTTGCTCGCGAACAAGAGCATCGACCTCAATTTGGATTGGCTCGCCCTCGACTGCGGGATCATCGTCTCTTGGGTCTCCTTCCTCTGTATGGACGTGCTGACCAAGTATTACGGTCCGAAGGCGGCGACCCTGCTCTCATGGTTTGCGATCCTGCTCGATCTCTTCTTCTGTCTGATCCTGTTCCTCGCGAGCCTCATCCCGGGGACATGGGGGGCGTTCTTCGATTTCGGCATGGCGCAAGTCGTCAACGACGCGCTCGATTCCACCTTCGGCGGGACATGGTATGTGCTCATCGGCAGTACGACGGCGTTCGTCGTCTCGGCGGCGGTCAACAATTTCTCGAATTGGGGAGTCGGGAAGCTCTTCCGCAAAAAGCCCGACGGCTTTGCCGCCTATGCCTGCCGCACCTATATCTCTACGGCGATCGGGCAATTTGTCGATAATCTCATCTTCGCCTTTCTCGTCAGCCATTTCTTCTTCGGGTGGACGGTCGTCCAGTGCCTCACCTGCGCCGCGACGGGCATGATCGCGGAACTCTTGGTCGAAGCGCTCTTCTCTCCCATCGGATACCGCGTCCTCGCCCGGTGGAAGCGGCGGGGCGTGGGGAGCGCCTATCTCGAAGCCGTACAACGGAGCAAATCGTCATGAACGTTCTCGTAACGGGAGCGAGCCAAGGGATCGGGCTCGCCATCGTAAAAAAATTCACGGCGTGCGGACACGACGTCGCGGGGATCGACGTGCTTCCTTCGGCCTTCCGCCATCCCCGTTACCGCCACTATCTTGCCGACATCGCCTCCTCCCCCCTTCCCTCCGTCGGCGGGGTGGAGATCCTGATCAACAACGCGGGCGTACAAAACAGCGGGCGGGACATCGACGTCAACCTCAAAGGGACCATCCGCGTCACCGAACAGTACGGCGTGCGCGAAGGGATCAAGAGCGTGCTCTTTATCGCCTCGGCGAGCGCATCGACGGGCGCGGAATTTCCCGAATACGCCGCAAGCAAGGGGGGCATGGTCGCGTATATGAAGAACGTCGCCCTGCGCCTCGCGCCGCTCAACGCCACGGCGAACAGCCTCTCGCCCGGCGGCGTGACGACGGAGCTCAACCGCCATGTCATGGAAGATCCCGCGCTGTGGGCGCAGATCATGGCGGAAACCCCCCTCAAAAAGTGGGCGGAGCCCGAAGAGATCGCGGAATTCGCCTACTTTCTCACCGCGGTCAACCGCTCCATGACGGCGCAGGACGTCCTCGTGGACAACGGCGAGAGCGCCCGCGCCAACTTCGTTTGGTGACCCAATGACCCCGAAAGACCGAGATATGAAGACGATTGAACACGAGACATTTTCCGAAGAGCGCGCGCTCTACAACGTGCACGGCGTAAACGTCGTCTCCTGCCGTTTTGCGGGCGAGGAGGATGGGGAATCCTTCTTGAAGGAGTGCAGCGACGTCACGGTGAAGGACTGCTATATGGACCTTCGCTATCCCCTCTGGCACAACGAAAGGCTACGCATCGAGGGCGGAGAGATGACGGAGAAATGCCGCGCCGCGATCTGGTACGGGACGGACATCACCGTCGAGGGCTGTACCATGTACGGGATCAAGGCGCTCAGAGAGTGTAAAAAGGTCACCCTTCGCAACTTGAAGGCGGTCTCCCCCGAATTCGGCTGGCGGTGTGGATCGGTCGATGCCGAAAACGTTGACATCACCTCCGAATACGCCTTTTTCGAGAGCCGCGGCATCCGCGCAAAGAACTTCACCCTGCACGGGAAGTACAGCTTCCAATACACGAAGGACGTGGAGATCGCAAACTCGTACCTTACCACCAAGGACGCCTTCTGGCACGCCGAGAACGTCACCGTGCGCGACAGCGTGATCGACGGCGAATATCTCGGCTGGTATTCGGACGGGCTCACGCTCGTCAACTGCCACATCAAGGGCACCCAGCCGCTGTGCTATTGCAAGCGGCTCCGCCTCATCGGTTGTACGACGGAGAACTGCGATCTCGCCTTCGAGTACAGCGACGTGGATGCGGAGATCGAGGGCGGGATCCTCTCGGTAAAAAATCCCCTCTCGGGACGCATCGCCGCCCAAAATTTCGGCGAGATCATTCTCAAAGATCCCAAATACCCCTGCCGCGCGCAAATCGTCAAAAAGGCGTAAGCCGCAGGGAAAGGATAACGTTTTGTTGGATTTGAAACCGTCCTGCTCGGTCCCCTTCCCCGAACTGCTGAAAGAGGGATACGAGCCGCAAAAAAATTGCATCGTTGCCAATGTCGGGACGAAGAAGATCGTTCCGCTCATGGAGAGTTTTCTCCGCCGCCGCGACGAGCCCTTCTTCTTTATTTTAGAACTTCCCTCTAACCGCCGCGACGAAACGGAAGAAGACATTGCGGCGGAACGCTTTCATAAAGACGTCTATTATATCGACGGCTTGCGGCAGGCCGATGCGCTCGCGCTCTTACATAGCGAGGGCGGGTTGCTCGCTTCGGACGGGCTCTCGTCGTTCGGCTTCGGCGGGCACTTCTCCCACGACGAGATCATGAGCGGGAAGTACAACGTCGTCACGCTGTACGGCAAAGATCCGTTCTCCCTGCAAGAACTGCTCAACGCGCATGAGATCCCGCGCACGGAGAACCTCGTCACCGCGTGGGATACCTTCACGGAGAACGCCTGCGGGACGGCGGAACCCTATCGTATCTGCGGCAAAACGGTCTACGACCTTCCCTCGCTCTACCGCGAGCGCGGGATGTACTTCGCCGAACGGCGGGAAGACTTCTAAATTTTGATTCGGAATAGGAGGATAGTATGGAACAACTGCATTTGACAGAAGAATGGGACAAAGTATTCCCGCAGGACGGGCGCGTCTTACACAGTAAGACGACTTTCTTCAACCGCTACGGGATCACCCTCGCCGCCGACGTCTACCGCCCCAAAAACGCCCGCGGAAAACTCCCTGCGATCGCCGTCTGCGGTCCCTTCGGCGCGGTGAAAGAACAGTCTTCGGGGCTGTACGCGCAGGAACTCGCCGCGCGCGGCTTCTATACCGTCGCCTTCGATCCCTCCTTTACGGGCGAGAGCGGCGGGACGCCCCGCTACGTCGCCTCCCCCGACATCAACACCGAGGACTTCTCGGCTTGCGTGGATCTTTTATCCGTCACGCCCGAAGTAGATCCCGAACGGATCGGTATCCTCGGCATCTGCGGTTGGGGCGGAATGGCGGTCAACGCCGCCGCCGCGGACACCCGTATCAAGGCGACCGTCGCCTCCACGATGTACGATATGAGCCGCGTCACCGCGAAGGGCTACTTCGACGCCGCCGACAGCAAAGAGGAACGTCTTGCGGCAAAGCGGGCGCTCTGCGCACAGCGGACGGCGGATTACGCGGCGAAATCGTATGCCCGCGCGGGCGGGGTCGTCGATCCCCTTCCCGCGGACGCGCCCTTCTTCGTCAAGGACTATTATGATTACTATAAGACGAAACGGGGGTACCATGTCCGAAGTCTGAACTCCAATTTGGGTTGGAACACGACTTCCTCGCTCTCCTTTTACAATTTCCCCATCTTGCAATATGCGGAGGAGATCGAGAGCGCCGTGCTTTTGGTCCACGGGAAAAAAGCGCACTCCGCGTATTTTTCCAAGGACCTTTTCCCCCGCTTAAAAGGCGAAAACAAGGAACTGCTCCTAATCCCCGGCGCCGTTCACACCGACCTCTACGACCGGATGGACGTCATCCCCTTCGATAAGATCGAAGCGTTCTACAAAAAATATCTCTGAGAAATTCCACTCCCGCGGGGATGGACCGTCTGCTCGGGCCGTCTATTTCCGCGTCTTCCAAGACCCGAGATCTTCGGCGGGAAGACCCATCATGCCGCCCAAGACGGGATCGACGGGGCACGTCTTTCCCCCGCGGGAGAAAAATTTGTTTTTTCGTGTAAAATCGCTTGCTTTTTTTGCGGGATTCCCATATAATAAAAAAGCGCGTGGGAAATGCGCGCAATTTCATCGCTACTGTGGCTCAGTCGGTAGAGCAGCTGATTCGTAATCAGCAGGTCGCCGGTTCAAGTCCGGCCAGTAGCTCCAAAAAATGAGACGAGGTTTTTCTCGTCTCATTTTTTGCAATTACTCGGTTGACTTGGAACCGTAAGACCTGCTGATTAAAGATATGGGGTCCCCGAAAAAACGATCGCTAAGATCCGTTCGGAAACATAAAACCGCCCGATCGTTTTTGGGGGAAGACAATAGGTCGCCGGTTCAAGTCCGGCCAGTAGCTCCAAAAAATGAGACGAGGTTTTTCTCGTCTCATTTTTTGCAATTACTCGGTTGACTTGGAACCGTAAGACCTGCTGATTAAAGATATGGGGTCCCCGAAAAACGATCGCTAAGACCCGCTCGGCAACATGAAATCGCCCGATCGTTTTTTGGGGAAGACAATAGGTCGCCGGTTCAAGTCCGCGCGGAGCAAAGGGAAGTCCATGCGCGCAGGATCTCTTCCGCAGAGCGGAATTCGGCGGTACAACCGACGGGCGACGGAGAAGACACGGAGAGCACATAGGGGGCCGTTCTCCAATCGGCGAGCTCGCCCTCCCGCGTAACGCCGAACGAACGGACGTAGCCCGCGCTCACCCCGCCGCGCAGAGCGGCGAAGATCCCCCCTCCGCCCAACTTTGCGCCGCTCTCCCGTGCCGTCCACAGACGGAAAAAGACGGGGAGCGGATCGTCGGCACGCCCGAGTTCCTCCCGTTCGCCGTCGGTAAAACAGCGTTCGGCGATGGAACGGAACTCGATTTTTCGTACCTCTTCCACATCTACGCCGACGGGAGCCCCGCCGAACGCGCAGACGACCAACCCACCCGAATGGGAGAGATTGAAATGCAAAGAGAAATCCCCTTCCAAAAAGGGTTTCCCCCTCTCTCCGCGGGCGAGCGCAATCTCCGCGGGGGCAAGCCCCAACCTTTCGGCGATCCCGAGGCGGACGCACGCCTCCCCCACTGCGCTCTCCGCGAGACGGCGCCCGTCGCGGATCCTTACGATCTGTTCCCTGCGCGCGGGGGGGAAGGTTTCGATGAGACGCCCGATCTCGCTTGACTCCAACCCGTCCGCACGGGTCACGACGAGTTTCATGCGCTCCTCCTACCTCTTATGGTCTGACGGCACGAAAAGTTCGAAATGTCCGCGAAGGATCTCGAGGTCGAGATCGCCCTGCAAGCCTCGTTCGCCGTCGAAGTCCCAAACGACGTTTTCTGCGGTCCTGATGCGGACATGGTCCCCCTGTATCATCTCTATGTCTCTCTTTTTGACCCTGATCCCGAAGACCATCATCGTTGCGATCGAAAAGAACACGCCGATCTTGCGGAGCAGGTTGGGCTTTTGCGCCTGCCGTACGACGGCGAGCTCGATCAAGCCGTCCTGCATACTCCCCTTGCGGTTGACGGGGAAGCCTGCGACCGACCTGCCGTTGAGCACAAACGCAAGGACGCCGTTCATCTCGAACGGCTGTGCCCCGCACTCCCCCGCAAAGGGCAGAACGGTAAGCCGCATATTGTTTTTCAGCCCGCGGAAGAAGTACGCCAGCCAGCCGAAGCGGCGTTTTGTGCGCTGTTCGGTCTCGTATGTAACGCTCGTCAGCGATCCCGCCGCGGCGACGTAAAGCACATATCGGCTCTTGTTGGCGAGCATACAATCCAGCCGCTCGCTGTGCCCGCGGGTGACGACTTTGAGGGCGCCCTTCACGCTCCGCGGGATCCCGAGCGAGTGCGCGACGTCGTTCGCCGTGCCCGCGGGAAGGTAGCCGAGCCGCACGCGCTTGTCCCCCAGCCCCTGCAAGACGTTGTTGAACGTGCCGTCCCCGCCCGAAAACACGATGGCGTCGTATTCGTCCGCGCCCTTTCTCACCCGCTCCTCGAGGTCCTCACTGCTCGCGGTGGCGACGACGTCCACGCACTCGTAGCATTGCCCGAGGCGGCTGCGGATCAGGTTCAATTTCTTTGCGATCTTCCCCCGCCCGCTGTTCGGATTGTAGAGAAACAGGCATTTCATGCGTTTTATTATACACGTTTGTCGCCCGTTTGACAAGTTTTTACGCGAAATAACGCTCGATTTCCAAATTCAGCACGCACAATGCGACTTGCAGATACCTCAGATCCCGCGCGAAGACGATTCCCTCGCCCGTCTCCCGCGCCCGCCGCTGTACCCGTTGCAATTCGACGTTCCACAGCCCGTAAAAGCTCTCGCCGTTGCCCTCGGCGAGCCCGCCGAGCGACTGCACGACCCCGCCGAGCGCGGCGCGCGCGTCGTCCTGCCCGAGCTGTGTCCGCTCCAGCCCGTTCGCCGTGTCGTAGAGCAGGCGGGCACAGGAATCGAGCGTCTTGGCGTTCGCCGCGATGCGGGCGCTCTTTCCGCCTCCGCCGTCCACGGAAAAGTTCCCCCGCGTCCGCTTCAAGACGGTTGTCTGCACCCCTCTTTCGGACATGGTAGCCTGTACGACGGTGGCGTCCCGCTCCGTATAGTAGCAGGAGAGGACGACGACCGTCTCACCGCCGACGTCATAGAGATACCCCGCGCCGCCCGCGAGATAACTGTCTCCCGCGACGGAGCCCGCCGTGGAAGCCGTCGCTTCGCGGACCAGAAGATAGTATTCGAGGTCGAGTTTTACCGTAGAACGGGCGCGCCCGCTCCAACGGAAGACACCGACGAAGATGCAGACGGTCAGCAAAAATAGAAAGACGGCGGAGACGAACACCGCCCCGCCGCGTGGAAAGCGCATTCTCATATTGCATTATATGCGATGCGCTTGCTGTCAATTCCCCTCCGCGGGGCGCCTCCTCCTGAGAATGTCCCCGCCGCGCAGGGGATACGGGCAGGCGAACGTATACCGTCCCTGCACGAGCTTGGCGTCGGCGCAGGCGGAACCGTCGGGCGCGCGGAGCGAGGAGCCGGTGAACTCTTTCGCGAACGTCTCGCAGGGAGAGAGGATCTCCAAGACGTCCCCCTCGCGGAATCTTCCGCGCATCTCGACTTCCGCCCGTCCCCCTCTCCAATCCTTCACGACGGCGATAAAGTCGCACGTTCCGATCTTCTGGGAGCCGCCGAAGGACATCGTCCCGCGGTTGTCCCCGAACGCATAAGCCGCGGTGTACTCGCGGTGGGTGAGCGTTTCGAGTTCGGATAAGAGCGCGTCGGAGGCACCCATGTCCGCGATCCGACGGTAGGTATTGACGACGGTCGCCAAATAGTATTCGCTCTTCATGCGCCCTTCGATCTTGAAGGAGCTCACGCCCGCCGCGGCAAGATCTTCAAGGTGCGCCGCCATATTGAGATCCTTGCTGTTCAAAAGATAACTGCCCCGCCCGTCTTCCTCGGCGGAGAGGACCGCGCCCGACTCCGTGCGCAGTTCGTAGCGGCCGCGGCAGGGCTGGGAACAAGCGCCGCGGTTGGAGCTCCTGCCGTCGAGGTAGTCCGAAAGGTAGCACCGTCCGCTGTAAGAGACGCACATCGCGCCGTGGACGAACGCCTCGAGCTCCATGTCGGGAACGGCGGCGTGGATCTCGGCGATCTCTTTGAGCGAGAGTTCGCGGGCAAGCACTGCGCGCGTTGCCCCGAGTTCCCGCCAAAACTCCGCCGCCCGCGCGTTCATCGTGTTCGCCTGCGTGGAAATGTGCACGGGAAGCTCGGGCGCCGTCCTTCTCAAAAGACGAAAGACGCCGGGGTCGGAGACGAGAACCCCGTCCGCCCCGAGCACGGAAAGGAGACGAAAATACCTTTCGAGCGCGGGAAAATCGGCGTTCTTCGCAAAGACGTTTGCGCAAACATAGACCTTCTTCCCTCGGACATGGGTATAGGCGATCGCCTCACGGAGCTCATCGTCGGTAAAATTATCCGCGAAGGAGCGGAGGGAAAAGGATTTGCCGCCGAGGTAGACGGCATCCGCGCCGTAGAGGAGCGCGATCTTGAGTTTTTCGAAATTCCCCGCCGGGGCAAGTATCTCTCTCATAATTTTCTGCTGACGGCGACCCCCTCGCCGATTTCGTAAATTTCGGTGCGGAACGCGGGATCTTCCGTGACGAGGCGGAGGTATTCCCGCAAATGCGCGGCAAGCATATGCCGCTTGGGAGGACATTCGCCGCGGACCCAGCCGTGCAGAAGGACGTCGTCCGCGACCAGCGAGCCGCCCTGCCGCAACAGGCGCTTGCAATCGGCGAAATATCTTCGGTACTGCACCTTGGGGCCGTCGAGGAAAATGACGTCGTACTCCCCTTCCAAGCGGGGAAGGATCCCGCCCGCGTCTCCCCCGATGAGACAAACTGCGTCCTGCGCACGGAACCGCGACAGCAGTTCCCGCGCCCTCAAAATACGCCCTTCGTCCCGCTCGATCGCCGTAATTTGCGCCCCTGTATGCAAAAACAGCGCGATGGAAGTGAGACATTCCCCCGCGCCGATCTCGAGGATCCGCCGCGCGCCGACCGCCTCGCACTCCCCGATGAGAAGGGCGAGCGTTTCGTCGGACGCCGTCGGGTCCCGTTCTTTTTGAGCCTCCCGCCGCAACGCGGAGAGTCCCTCAGTCCCAAACGTTTGCATTTTCCGCCGCACGCTCCTCGTAGACCCGCCCGAGCACTCTTCCGATCACGGGGAAGGGCGCCCCGACGACCGACGCGGGCAAAGGTTCGTTGTTGTTCGTCCCGAAAATGCGCCGAAAGACCGCCGTTAAGATCTCGATCTGCTCCTTGTAGATCTCGGCATGGGCGCACTGCGTGCGGAACTCTTCATACTCGGTGCGCGCCGTCTCGCGGTCGCCCTCGTCGAGCTTGATGAGGATAAAGAAGAACGCCGTCATGTACTTCCAGCCCGCGCCGCCGCCGTGACGGAGAATGTCGATGGCGCGCTTGGCGGTGGGAAGATCGTCGAGCGCCATATTGACGCGGATATACCGTTTGAGCGCGACGGTACGGTACAGGAAGAAGAAAGGGCTCTTCATCTTCCGCTCGATGAGCGCGCGCTCTTCCTCGTACTTCTTCTCTTCGCACAGTCTGCCGCAATGGAGATTGAGATTGTCCTGCCCGATCACGGTGCCGAGCGCCAGAAGGGAGACTACGCCGAACACGATCCCGATCACGCCCACGTAGAGCACGTTCACGCCCATCGCGTACGCGCAGAATCCCGCGATCGCGCCCGCAAAACAGAGCGCGGCGGAGACGGAAAATCCCCAATACAGCGAAATATGCCGTTTCATACTCCCCTCCTATAATTCGATGACGACGGGCACGATCATCGGCGACTGCTTCGTCTTTTTGAAGAGATAATTCTTCATGGCGCGGCGGATGGCGCTTTCGAGATCCTGCCCGCCGCTCCCCTCGATCGCCTTCTCGACGACCTCTCTCAACTCCCGCCGATAGTCTTTTCCGTCGGGGAAGACAAATCCCCTGCTCTCGATCACGGGATCCCCGAGCACGGTGCCGCCTGAAGCCGCGACGCACACGATGAAGAGCCCTTCGCCCGACATTCTGATACGGTCTTTGAGTACTTCGCCCGTCGAAAGGTCCTCGAAGCCGCTTCCGTCGATGAGGCGGGCGCCTGCGGGGAAACTCTCTCCCCGTTTGAGGCTTTCGTCCGTCACTTCCGCACACATTCCGATCTCGGGAATGAGCGTGGCGGCGGGATCCATGCCGAGCTCCTGCGCGAGCCGCACATGGCGGTAGAGGTGGCGGTACTCCCCGTGGATGGGGATAAAGAACTTGGGGCGGAGAAGAGAATGGAGGATCTTATGCTCCTCTTGGCAGGCGTGCCCCGAGACGTGGATCTTCTCCAAACTCTCATAGACGACCTTCGCGCCCTTCTTGGTCAGGTTGTTGATGACCCTGTAGATCATCCGCTCATTGCCCGGGATGGGGCTCGCCGAGATGATGATGGTATCGTTTTCGCCGATGGTCACCTTGTTGAATTCGCCCGCCGCCATACGGGTGAGCGCGGACATGGGTTCCCCCTGCGAGCCCGTCGAGACGATCACGATCTCGCGGTCGAAGTAATTTTTCGCCTTCTCGACATCGACCAAGATCCCCTCGGGAATGCTGATCTCCCCGATCTTCGCCGCCGCCTCGACGACGCTGAGCATACTCCTGCCCGACAGCGCGACCTTCCTTCGGAACTTGACCGCGATATCGATGATCTGTTGGAGACGGTGGACGTTGGAGGCGAAGGTGGCGATGATGAGACGCCTGTCCGCGTGTTCGGAAAAGAGGTGTTCGAGCGTCGTCCCGACCACCTTCTCGCTCATCGTAAAGCCCTGCCGCTCGATGTTGGTAGACTCGCCGAGATAGAGAAGGACGCCGCGGTTTCCGTACTCCGCGATCTCCGCAAGATCGATGGGACTGCCCGCCACGGGCGTGAGGTCGATCTTGAAATCTCCGCTGTGGAAGATGATCCCGTAGGGCGTCTCCACGGCGAGCGCCGTCGCGCCCGCGATGGAGTGGTTGACGTTGATGATGTTCACCGCAAACGCCCCCGCCTTGATCCTGTCCTTGGGGCTCACGGTGATCATTCTCACGTTGTTCATGCGGTGCTCGCGGAGCTTGTTGTCTACAAGGGCGAGCGTGAGCTTGGTGCCGTAGACGGGCGTATCGGGCAACAGTTCCTTCATGAGATAGGGTACGCCGCCGATATGGTCCTCATGCCCGTGGGTCAAAAACACACCGCGGATCTTGTTGCGGTTGGCGACGAGGTAGGTGATGTCGGGGAAGACAAGATCGATCCCCGGCATTTCCTCGGTGGGGAAGATGATCCCCGCGTCGATCACGATGAGGTCGTTGCCGTACTCGATGGCGGTCATGTTCTTCCCGATCTCGCCCACGCCGCCGAAGAATAAGATCTTGACGGGGCGCTTCCCCCGCTTTCTACCGCGGTCGGACGGCTTCCCGGTCGTTGCCGCGGGCTCCGTATGCGGTTTCCCGCCGCGGGGCTTGGGGGAGGGTTGGATAGACTTCTTGGGCGCCTTCTCAGACCTTTGGGGGCGGGAAGGGGCGGACGCCTCCGCTTGGGGAGCGCCGTGTTTGCGGTTGTATGCTTCGATCCCGTTCAGAATTGCAAGTTCGATCGTCTTATCTTTTGTGCCGCTTTTTGTGGGATTGCTCAAATTTTATGCTCCTTGCTTGATGTATGGAGGGCTGTAAACAAAACGGGAGAGCCGTATTCCGACTCTCCGCGTCCGTTTATCCATCGTAACCGACGAAGAACCGTCAGAAATCCAGATCGGACTTCTCGACGATCGCCGTCTTGATCAGCCCTTCGGCGAGAAGTTCTTCCTCGCTGCGATATGCGAACTGTGCCGCGTAATCAATGGTTTCCGCTTCTTCGCTCTTCACCGTGCCGAGACGCTCCATCAGAAGCTCCATGAGGCGAAGGGTGCGCTTGAGCGCGACGTTGCTCTTGATCTTCATCATGAGAGGGGTCCTCTCATACATCTTGGTGTCGCCCGCGAACTTCTGGTGATAGACGGTCTCGGGGAACTCCTCGGGATTCAGGGCAAGGTAGGCGCAGAGCGTCTTCCCGCGTACGCCGATCTTCGCGATGGTCTCGTTGTTGTAGGCGAAACGGTCGTTCGACCAATTCAACTGCGACGTGATGTTGGTGTAGGAGAGGAAGGAATTTTTCAGGATGCTGTAAAACTCCTTGATCGTCTCCTCGCTCTCGATGATCTTCGCGGTGAAGCTCCTCTTGTAGCGGGTGGTCATTTCCGATTCGGGGATGGGCTCGGCGACGGGCTCCTCGATGGGCGCGGGCTCTTCGGCGGGCGCCGCGGCGACGGCGAGTTCCTCTTCGACAGGGGTCTCGGGAGCGGGCTCCTCAACCGTTTCCTCAACGGGAGCGGGTTCCTCGGCGGGCTCTTCTTCGATGGGCGCGGGCTCCTCTACCGTTTCTTCGACGGGAGCGGGCTCCTCTACCGTTTCCTCGATGGGAGCGGGCTCCTCGGCGGGCTCCTCTTCGATGGGAGCGGGCTCCTCGGCGGGCTCCTCTTCGATGGGAGCGGGCTCTTCCGCGGGCTCCTCAACGGGAGCGGGTTCCTCGGCGGGCTCTTCCGCAGGTTCCTCGGCGGGAGCGGGCTCCTCGGCGGGTTCCTCTTCGGCGGCTTTCCGTTGCTCTTCCATCAGCTCGGCGACTTTCTGCTCGACGAGCTCGTTGACTTTCTCTTCGAGAGCGGCTTCTTCGGCGGCTTTCTTCGCGGCCTCTTCCTCGGCGAGACGTGCCGCTTCTTCCTCTGCGGCTTGCTTTGCGGCTTCCTCTTCGGCGAGACGCGCGGCTTCTTCCTCTGCGGCCTTCTTTGCGGCCTCCTCTTCGGCGTGACGTGCGGCCTCTTCCTCGGCGGCAAGACGTGCGGCTTCCTCTTCCTCCGCCGCTTTCTTGGCGGCCTCTTCTTCCGCCGCCTTCTTCTGCTCTTCAAGGAACTCGGCAATGCGCTGGTCGACGAGCTCGTTCACCTGCTCCTCGATGGCCGCGCGCGCCGCTTCCTCTTCGGCGGCTTTCTTAGCGGCTTCTTCTGCCGCCGCCTTCTCTTCCTCTTCGGCGATGCGCGCCGCTTCTTCCTCTGCCGCCTTCTTTGCGGCTTCCTCTTCGGCGAGACGGGCGGCTTCTTCCTCGGCGAGGCGCTTTGCCTCCTCCTCGGCGGCCTTACGGTTCTGCTCGATGATCGCGGCGATCTTTTCGGCAAGCCCGTCGTAATCGAATGTATCCTCGTACTCCTCTTCGGCGTCCTCGCCCTCTGCGGCGTCTTCCTCTTCGGCCGCCGCGCACCTCTCTTCGATGCAGGCTACGACTTTCTCGGCGAGAGTATCGTAATCGACGGGTTCGTATTCGGGAACGGGATGCGCCGCCGCCTCTTCCGCGGCCTTCTTCGCATTCTCTTCCTCGGTCTCCAAGCGCTTCGCCTCGACGTACTCGGCGACTTTCTGCGCCATGGTATCGTAATCGATGAGGATCTCGACGGGCTCCGCTTCGGTCTCTTCTTCCTCCGCGGCGGGCTCTTCCTCCGCCTTGATCAGTTCGGCGACCTTGCCCGCGATGGCTTCTACGCCCTCTTCGTCCACCGAGAGGTCGAACTCCTGCTCGAGCGCCTTGGCGACTTCTGCGGCGATCGCAGTTGCGTCGACTTCCGCCTTGGACATCGTCTCGGCGACCTTGTCCGCGATGACGGTCTCGTCCATGACGGGGATGGCGGCGACAACTTTCTCGGCGACTTCGTCGGGATCCACAACGGGGATGGCGGCGACGACTTTGTCGGCAAGGAGGTCGTAATCGGTCTCGGGAAGGAGAGCGGCGATCTTCTCGGCGAGCAGGTCGTAATCGATCTCGGGAGCGGCGGTGCCTTCGGAAGCCGTCTCTTCGGCTTCGGTCCCGTCGGTCTGGAGCTGGTCCTCCACCGCGAGAACGCCCGCGTTGAAGGAATCGAGAAGCTCTTCGCGGAGCTCGGTGACCGTCTCCGAAGTGCGCTCCTCATAGACGTTGAGCGCGTCGTTCATCTTCTCGTTCTGCTCGTTGATGGCTTCGACCACCTTGTCGTCGTTGTAGGCGACCGCCTGTGCGACGGCCTTGGTCGTCTTCTCGGACTCTTCGGTGACCGTATCCTTGATCCTGCCCTCTGCCTGTTCGAGACCTTCGGAGATCGTGACCTCGATGTCGTCCACATACTCGGTGAACTTTTCTTCGAGGGCGTCGAGCCGCTGGGTCAGGCGCTGTTCGAGGGCGGCGGTATTCAGGGACTTGCGAAGCTCCTGCTTTTCGGCGAGCAGTTCCCCTCTCAGCTCTTCGAACTTCTTGTTGAAGCGCTTCTCCAAATAGAGAGCCAATTCCACCGTCTCCTGCTTGAAGGCGGCGATCACGGCTTGGGACTGCGCGTTGACCGCTTCCATGACCGCGTTCTGGTTGTTCCCGCGTTCATTCTGGTTGTATTCGTAGATGGCGCTGTTTTGCTGCGAGAGATACCTGAGCTCCTGCACAACCGAATCCATCCCCTGGCGGACGCTCTCGGTAACAGCTTCGTAGGACGCCGCCTGTTGCGCGGAACTGTACTGCAATTCCTTGCTCACCTGCGCGCGAACCTCATCGATCTTTCCGGCGATGCCTTTGTACATCCCTTCCATGACCGCGTTCCGTTGTTCATTGCCTTTGAACTCTGACATTTTTCACCTCACAGCTTGCGCTATTTTTACTCATGTACTATTCTACACCAATTCGTCGCAAATGTAAATATTTTTATGAAAAATTTTTCGTCAAAATCCGAATTTTTTTCCGCAAAGACGTCCTGCGAGGGAAAAATAGGAAAAAATACGCCTTTTTTGGGGAGCAGGGGCGCACCATGTCTTGATCTAAGGGCTGTCCGACAGCCGTTTTTCAAAATATTTTATGGTCCATCCGCTTGTTTTCCGAGCGGACATGGTTGTACACTGCGCCCGCCGTGAAACAAATCATCAGCCAATAGAGCCACAGTAAAAATACGATCGCAAGGGCGAGCGCGCCGTACAGTTTTTCCGCGCCCGAAAAGCGTAAATATATTGTAAATGCCGCCGATGCGACCAGCCAAAGGAGCGCCGTGAAAAAACTCCCGAGCGCCGTATCCGCCGGCGAGATCCTGTACGGGCAGGCATAGGCGTTGAGGATCCATGCCGCAAAAAAGCCCATGATGAGCAGAAGAGCGTACACCGCGGGATAGGCGATCCACGGCGAAAGGAACCTGAGGGAGAGGGCGCCCGCGAAGAGCAACGCGCCCGCGCACGCGAAAAAGATAAAGAGGAGAAAGGTGAGAGCGAGCGCGGAAAGACGGAGCCGCCAGCCGTGTTTGGGACGGGGGGAACCGTACAAAATCTCACCGCTCCTGCGCAAATGATAAAAAAATCCCGTGCTCGACCAGAGGGTCGTCGCGAGGAAGAAGACGCCCGCCCCCCGCGACGCGTCCGCCGCGTTTTCGCGCAGGAGCAGCAAAAAATCCTTCGCCCAGCCGAAGAGCTCGAGGTCTAAGATCTCGACGCCCACGAGACGGTTCCCGAAGAGCAGGGTCAGCCAAAAGAGAAAGGGCACGAGGGAGGTGATCAAAAAGAATACGAGCGTGCCCGCGATGGTCGTAAACTTGTGCTCCGCCAAGACGCTGTAGGCGCGGCGGATCCGCTCCAATCTCCTCTTCATACCGCAAAGTATGTCCGTTTTTCGGGAAAGGTTGTACGTTGAGACCAAATCGGGGCATACCGTGTCCGCGATAGAGCGTTCAAAAACAAAATCGGGCGGAAAATGAGCGGCTCTGAGGAGCTTAAAAAGAGCACAGAAAAACCGCACCCCGAAGGGTGCGGTTTGATTCCTTTTCGTTACTTGAGGATCTTGGAGACGGCGCCGGAGCCGACCGTTCTGCCGCCCTCACGGATCGCGAAGCGGAGACCTTCTTCGATCGCGACCGGCTTAATGAGCTCGACCTTCAGGGTGACGTGGTCGCCGGGCATGACCATTTCCACTCCCTCGGGGAGCTCGATGGCGCCGGTGACGTCCGTCGTTCTGATGAAGAACTGGGGACGGTAGTGGTTGAAGAACGCGGTGTGACGGCCGCCCTCTTCCTTGGTGAGGACGTAGACCTGCGCCTCAAACTTCATCGCGGTGGGAACGGTACCGGGCTTCGCAATGACCTGCCCCTTCTCGATATCGGTGCGGTTGATACCGCGGAGAAGCGCGCCGACGTTATCGCCTGCCATCGCTTCGTCGAGCTGTTTGTGGAACATCTCGAGACCGGTGATGACGGTCGTTCTGGGCTTCTCGATGAGCC
>CANQXA010000012.1 GCA_947627765.1 uncultured Clostridia bacterium | reverse complement strand
TGCAGGAATCGCCTAGCGGTATGGCGCCAGCTTCCCAAGCTGGTTCCGGCGGGTT
This sequence comes from uncultured Clostridia bacterium, assembly GCA_947627765.1. Classification (GTDB taxonomy): domain Bacteria; phylum Bacillota; class Clostridia; order Christensenellales; family Borkfalkiaceae; genus Gallimonas. Next base: position 47,013 of record CANQXA010000012.1, on the reverse strand, counting down.
CGACTCCCGTTTCCTGCTCCATAAAATAATAACTGCTCTTTGGAGCAGTTATTATTTTATATGTGCGTAGGAGAGGAACGGGAGGCGAGGGTGGAGGCGAGGACGAGCCGTGCCCTTCCACGCACGGCGAAGTCCGAGGTTTGCGGGTTCCTGCCCGCAAACTGCACAGCACAGTGTGCTCCCTTTGGGCTCCCATAAAAAGACGCAGTATTTTTATGGGAAGAGGAGCTGCCGGGAGCCAAAAGAGCTTTTCGCGAGAAAAGCGAAAAAAGCGCCCGTGCAGCGACGAGCGTGACGCCAATGTCACGACTCCCGTTTCCTGCTCCATATCGTCGCAACACGACGCATGATGCAAGCCCTTGCCAAACGGCAAGGGCTTTGCTGTTTACATCGGTTGCTCCTCTTCCCAAAAAATCTTTCCTTCGCAAATCTTTTTTGGGACCCCTCTTAGATAACTGCCCTAACAGGGCAGTTATTATTTTATATATGCGTAGGAGAGGAACGGGAGGCGAGGGCGGGTTGTCCTCGTCTTTTTGGACAGAAGTCAAAATGATCGGCGGAAGGTACGTTATTTACCGTTTATCGTCCTGTTGCGGCGGTTTTTTGCGGCGCAGAAAGAACAGGGAGACGACGGCGCACACCACGGGGACCGCCAACACCGAAAGGTAGATCAGAAATACGGTGCTCCAACCGTACGCGTCGGCGACCGATCCCAAGCCGAACGAACTGACCGCCGAACCGACGTAGCAGAAGGCGTCGAAAAGTCCCGAAATGAACCCCGGCGTCGCACGGGCGCGGAGATCGAGCGGCATGATGCTCCCGAGCAGGCTGTTGACCCCCGCCATACAGCAATACACCACCGCAAAGAGGACGACGAGGAACGCCCAATGTCCCACGCCGAAGATGAAATAGACGCCCAACGCCGAGACCGCTCCGACGAAAAACAGCGCGCCCGCCGTGAGAAGGTGTCTCCGTTTGAAGAGATCGTTGAGACGGTAGGCGAGCTCCGTGCCCAACACGGCGACCATCGGAAGGGTGAGCGTCAGAATGATCGAGACGCTTCCCGAGAGCGAATACCGTTCGATGAGGACGGAGGGCGTCCACATCGTGAGCCCGTCCTTTACGACGTTGTTGAAGACCGCATAGAGCGCGAACGGGGCGAGATAGAGCGCAAAACCCCAATTCCAAGACTTCTTCCCGCGGGCGGGAAGCTCCGAACCTTCGCCGTTTGCGCCGAGCCGTCCCACCGCGGGGGCATACGAGAAGAACCACAAGAGGCAGGCGGCAAAGAGGACTGCCGCCGCCGTAAAGAACATCCAGCGGTAGAGCCCCCACAGGGCGAAGAGGGAACTGAAAGCGTAGGCGACCAAGATCCCCGCGCTCGTCGAGAAGCTCATCGCGAGCACGCCGCGCTTCTGCGCGCGCTCCCCCAAATGTTTTCCGAAGGCGGTGATGATGGAGGAATAGAGCACGGAGAGGGCGGCGCCGTTGGCGAGCCAGAGATATTTATAGGCGGAAAACGGCACGCCCGCGAAGATCGCAAGATTCGCCCCGCCCGAGACGGCGAGCGCGCCCGCGATCACGAACCTGCGGTTGTATCTCTTGCAAAAGAAGGCGTTGACGAGCTGGCCCGTGCCGTAAGCGAGGAAGAAAAAAGTCGTGACGAGCCCCGACTGCGAATGGGAGACGCCGAGCCCCGCCTCGATCTGCGAGATGTTGGCGTTGTAACTCATCCTGCCGACATAGGAAGCGGCATAGGCGCAAAAACAGAGGAAAATGAGGAAGTTTTCCGCGCGGGATCCATGGTTTTTCATAAAAATTCACAAAAAGATCCCCCTTCCCGCCGGAAGGGGGGGACAGTCAGTGACGGAGCAGTAAGATGAAACAGCCCCCTTGTACGGTGCGCGCGCGGAAGTGAAGATGTTCTCCCGTGACCGTATCGTACCAATCGCCGAACGGGATCCTGTCGGGAGATTCCCTGAGGAAGCGGTCGAGCGCGGCGATCAGTTTGTGCCGCTTGGCGTCATCGTCCGTGAGGCAAGCCGACCACATCAGCCAATCGCTCTTGGTGTAGCTTGCGCGGTGGTCGAGCGGAGTGCCGTAAGGGGCGAGTTTTTCGAGATAGCAGTCGGTCTCCTTTTCGAAGAGTTCCGCGGGGAAGAGCCCCAGTCCGAGCAGTTTATCGAAGACGAGATTGTATTTGAGCGAATAGGTGGACCCGTCACCCTCCCATGTGAGAGGCATATGGGCGCGGCCTTGGGCGGTCTTTGCGATCTCGGCGGCAAAGGAGAGCGCGATCCCGCGGTACCTCTTTCCCTCCTCTTCGTCGCTCTTGGAGACGAGCTCGGCGTACGCGGCGACGCCGACCGTCGCTTTCACGGCAAGGTTCAAATTGTTGGCGAGATGCCCCGCGAAATCGTCCGTACAAAGCTGGTTTTCGGGATACAGCCCGTTGCGGACGAGATAATCGGCGTACTGCGCCGCCAGATCGCGGTTCTGCGTAAAGAACGTGAGGTCGCCGTCCGCGCGGTAGCAGGCGAGAAGCATGACGAGCAGGTTGGCGCACTCCTCGACGGGCATCTGGCAGGCGGGATCGTAGAGCCCGAGCTCCCCGGGAAGCATATAGATGGGGAAATGGGTCTCGAAAAACTTCGTCTTGCGGAGATTGCCCGTCCCCTCTTTCCGCGTGAAGCCGTAGACCTGCCCGCAACAGGCGGGATAGGTGCCCGCGTCGTGCGGGGCGAAGGGGAACTTCCACGCAGGCGTCCGCGCAAAGGCGAAGATGGGGCGCATCATGCCCTTGACGAGCTCGGGCGCATAGAGGAGATAGAGGGGCATGGAGGGATAGCTGACGTCCACCGTCGCAATGCACCCGTTGGAGCCGCACTCCTTGGATAAAAAGACGGCGTCGCCCGCGCGGTCACGGATGAGTTTGTGGCTCGCGACGCTCTGGCGCAGGGAGGCATAGAGGATACGGAGATACTCCTCCCCGTACGGTTTTGCGCGCTCCCGAAGATCTGCGTCAAACGCGGAAAGTTGGGCGTCGATCAAGACATGGTGTGCCCATACGTGGTCAAGCGCCTCGAAAATCGTGTGATCTTCGAGATAATATCCCTTGCGGTGATCGCCGAAATAATCGATGGAGACGAGGTCGTCGTAGCCGAAGAGCAGGACGCCGCGGGGCGACGAAGCAAAGCAGGCGAGGTAGTCTTCCCCACAGCCCTCCGCACTGCCGCCGCCGATCCAGCGGCCGACGTCTTCCGCACCCAAAAGGCGCGCCCGCTCGCCCGCCGCATAGAAATATCCCCAATCGGCACCCGCAAAGTCGTCGTGGTTGGAGAGCGGGAGCTGGCGCTTTCTGCCGAAGAAGGCGCATTCGTAGCCCGCGCGGGGCACGACGTCGCCGCGCACCTCTTTGACGCCGTTGTCGGGAAGGTCGTTGTAGGCGATCCCGCGGTGGAAGAAGAGGGCGATCTCGGCGTCCGCGCCCGCGATCTCATAGTCCAAATAGCAGACGGGCATCGAAAGAAGCCCGAAGTCGTCGGGGGGAAGGGGGGAGACAAAGCGGAGTTTTACGGTCGCGCCGCCCGCCTCGAAAGTATAATCGGTGGAGAACGCCGTGACGCCGAGCGCGGTCTGCACCGCGGCGGCTTCGCCGAAGCCCTTGCCGAGGAAGCGGTAGGTCTTCCCGCCCGTCCTGATGTAGCCCAAGATCCTCTTTTCGGCGCCCCACCAGCTCTGGACTTCGCTCTCTGCGATAAGGTCCGAAGCGCTCCAAAAGGAAAAATTGGGGTCCTTGACAAAGAGCGGGTATGCGGGCAAAATTCTCTCCATAGAGCCTCCTATCACCGCAGGGCGACGAGCTCTCCGCCCTTGGGGACAAGACGGCAGATGCGCGCACTGCGGTTATCGTAATTTTTGATCTCGTTGACGTCCCTTCCGTGGTAGACGCACCAATAGTCGCCGCCGATCTTGATGACGCTGTTGTGCCCCGTTCCGTCCTCTTCCTCGTTTTTGGCGATGAGGGGGGCGTAAACGGTATCGGACGGCTTCTTTTCGAATACGATCTTGGTCAGATCGTCCTCCTTTGCATGGGCGGCGGCATAGCCGAGGAAATACTGCGCGCTCTCATAGCAGCCCGCACTGTAAATGAGGTAGTGGTCGTCCCCGTCGCGGAAATAGCAGGGGCCCTCGACGGTATGCCAATGCTTGCCCTTTTGGAAGCGGTCGCGCAGGAAGATCTCCTCGTCGAGCGTGGGACGGATCACCGCAACGGGTTCGCCCTCCATCTCGGTGGGAGAACGCATCTTCTGGACGACGATATACGTCCCGCTGCGCTCCGCGTCGTAGTCGTTGACGGAGTAAAACATATAGAGCTTGCCCCCGCTCCGTACCACATGGGAATCGATGCTGAAAGGGGGAAGCAAGGTGCGGAGATAGCGGAAGGGAGCCTCGGGGGAGGGGGCGGACGCCACTTCCAAACACTGCGTGTGGTCATCCTCCGTCTCTTCGGGCATGGTGGAGACATAGAGGTAGACGGCGTCTCCCTCCGTCAAGACGCAGGGCGCCCAATACTGCTTCCGCCCCGCCCGCGCATAGATGACGCCGAGGTATTCCCAATCGCCGTCGAGACGTTCGGCACGGTAAGCGCAGACGCCGTCTGCACCCGTCGAATAGATGTAATATTTTCCGCCGTAGGCGAAGATGAAAGGGTCGGGCTGAGATTTCGGCTGGCCCTCTTTTTCAAAGATAATGCGCATAAGTTTCGGAAGTCCAATCTGAAGTCATAGCGTGGCTACGCCGCGAAGACGGATGTCCTCTGCGTCGGCGCCGACGAGGATCTCGTACGCACCGCCGCGGACCCGCCAACCGCCTTCGGAGACGGAGTAATAGGCGAATGCGTCGCGGCTGAGCTCGACCGTCACGGTCTTCTCCTCGCCCGCCGCAAGCGTTACTTTCTCGAACGCTTTGAGCTCTTTTTCGGGGCGGAAGACGGGGCTGTCCGTCTCGCGGAGGTAGATCTGGGCGACCTCCGCACCCGCGCGCCCTGAAACGTTTTTGATCTTAAATGACAGCGTTACCCCACCCCATGTCTGGATCTTGAGGTCGGAAAATTCAAATTTCGAGTAACTGAGCCCGAATCCGAAGGGGAAGCGGACCGCCTCTTTGCGGCGGTCGAAATCGCGGTAGCCGACTTTGAGCCCCTCCTCATAGAGGGAGACGCGGTAACTGCGGTAGGCGTGTTCGGAGGCATAGCTCTCGCGCGAGAGGGCGAAGGTCTCGGTGAGTTTTCCGCTCGGGTTGACCCTCCCCGAGAGAACGCCCGCAAGCGCTTCGTTTCCCCGCTCGCCCGCATATCCCGCAGAGACGACCGCGGCAACTTGATCGATCCACGGGCCGGCGTCCACCGCCGCTCCGTAGTGCAGAACGACGATCGTATTGGGATTGCACCGCGCCGTCTCGAGAATGAGGCGCTCCTCGTTTTCGCGGAGACGCATGGAGGCGCGGTCGTCCCCCTCGCTGTCCTCATAGCCGCATACGACAATCGCCGCGTCCCGGAAGCGGGCGTTTCGGTAGGCGTCGCGGAAGGTATCCCCGTCCCAAACGCCCGCCGCCGATATGTCGCTGTGCGGAAGCTCCGCTTTCAGCGTCTCGCAAAGCGTACGGGGCGTCGTCTCTGTCTGTACGCGGGAAGATCCGCCGCCGCTGTAATAGCGGAAGGCGTGTTCGGCGCCGATCGAGACGGAACAGCCGTCCTTCAAGGGCAGGATCCCGTTGTTCTTCAAGAGGACGATCCCCTCTTCCGCGACCCGTTGGGCGGCGGCAAGGCGCTCCTCTTTGGAGCGGCGGACTGCCCTTAGCGGTTTTTCCCGCTCACAGCGTTCGATGAGGGCGAGCACGCGCTCCACACAGCGGTCGATCTCTTCCTCGGTGATCTCTCCCCGCGCATAGGCGGCGCGGAGATTTTCAAGCCCGCTCTGCGAGAAGGGCATTTCGAGGTCCAATCCCGCGCGGACGGAGGCGGCGCGGTCGCGCACGGCGCCCCAATCGGAGATGATCACGCCGTCCTCCCGCCAAAATTCCCCGCGCAGGAGCTTGAAGAGGGGGGCGTGCTCCGCCATCCGCATTCCGTTGACCAAATTGTAACTGCACATCACCGTTGCAGGATCGGCTTCACAGGCGATCTCGAAGGGCTTCAAATAGATCTCCCGAAGCGTCCTCTCGTCCACTTCACTGCTCACCCAAAGTCTTCCGTATTCGCGGTTGTTGGCGCAGAAGTGTTTGAGCGACGTGCCGACGTGCCCGCTCTGCACGCCGCGGATGTATTCCCGCGCAAAGACGCCCGCAAGATAAGGGTCCTCCGAAAAGTATTCGAAGTTGCGCCCGCACATCGGCGTCCGCTTGATGTTGACGCCGGGCGCCAACAGGATATCCACGTCCTTTTCGATGCAGTCGTCGGAGAGACATTCCCCCACCGTATAGGCAAGAGAGGGGGACCATGTCTGCGATAGGACCTCTGCGGAGGGGTAAGCGATGGAGGGAAGATCGTACTCTTTGCCGTCTTTTTCGGCAGGCTTGCGCACGCCGAGCGGCCCGTCCGAGACGGTGACTTCATAGAGCTTTCCGCCCAAGTCTTCGGTGTGCCACGCGTCCTTTCCCGCGAGCAGGCGGAACTTCTCTTCGAGCGTGAAATCTTTCGGGGTGTGTTTCATATTACTCCTTGGGAGAACGTTGGTGAAGGGTTACGGGAACGACCTTCCTCTGCGGGGGCGCGGAGGGATCGTCGATCCGCTGTTTGATGAGATCGTACGTCTCGCGGGCGAGCTCGGGGAAGTTGATCTGCACGGTCGTGATGGGTTTGAGCCCGCAAATGATCTCGCAGAGCCCGTCGAACCCGACGATATGGAGATCGGGATAGAGCTTGCGGATGTCCACCGCGAGACGGTCTAACTTATAGAGCGCGTCGTAGGCGACGGCGTCGTTATAGCAGAAGATGCGGCGGTACCCGTTGCGGATATAGTTGTAGAGGCGCTCGATGTTCTCCTTATCGATGTTGAACTGCACCACGCCCTCCCCGTTGACCGACTCGATCTCCTGCTTGTAGAGATTGAAACGGTAGTCCGAGACGGGGTAGTCGATCCCCACATACAGGAACTTGCTCGCGGGATGGAAGAGGGAAAGATAGCGCGCCGCGAGCGCACAGCCCTGCGCCTCGTCTACGACGATGCAGTCCGACGAATAGGCGGAAGCGCTTCCCACCATCACGACTTGAAGGTTGTTGAGCTGGGCGAGCTCCCATGCGTCTTTATCCATGGGAAGGTGGGTGATCAGAAAATCCACCCGTTGGAGGAGACAGCGCTTGACGATGTCCCTCCCCGTGATCGCGGCAGGCGTAAAGAGAAGCAGAAAATCGAATTCGTCCCGCTCGTTGAAGATCTCCATCAAATAGTTGCAGAGGGTGTTGAAATAGAGATTGTTGAAGGAGTTGATCACGATCGCGACGGCGCTCCGCTCCTCCTTTTTCATCGAACGGGAGACGCGGTTGGGCATATACCCGAGCTCGATCGCCTTTTGGCGGATCTTGCTCTTCAACTCGATGGAAATGTCGTCCTTATCCCGCAGTGCGTGTGAGACGGTGTTGATGGAGACTCCGAGCTCGGACGCTATGGTCTTCATGCTGACGTCTTTCTTACTCATTTCAATACCTCCCCCGTGATAGGATCGAACAGGTGGACGTCTTCGCCCGAGAACGTGACGGCGAGGTCGTCCTTCGTCGTGATCTTTTCCTTGGCGTCCACCTGCCCGACGATGCTCTTGTTGCAGTACTCGATGTGGACGTTGTACTCCGAGCCGAGCAGTTCGCAGACGGTGGGCTTTACGATAATGCAGTTTTCATAGGTCTTGGAAGGGTCGTACTTCTCCACGCGGATGCGCTCGGGGCGCACGCCGGCGAGAAGGATATGGTCCCCTTCGAGGCAGGCGTTGAGCTTTTTCACCATTTCCTCGGCGATCGGCCTCTCCGCCGCGCTCTCCTCCTCTTTGTCCCGCTTGAAGAGCCCGATGATCCGCTTGAAGCCCTTTTTCTTGACTTTCTTGGTCGTCTCGAACTTTTCCCCCGTCGCGGAGAGGATCTTCTTGATCATCTCGCGGGCGGGATCGCCGAAGTTTTCGAGCGCGCCGCCCAATTCCTCCGCCTTGGCGCGGTAGAATTCGTCGTGCTTGGCGCGGAAATCTTCGGAGAGCGGAATGCGGAAATCGCCGTAGACGAGCTCGCCCGTCTCGCGGCAGTAGGTCGCCTCGAAGATGTTCATCGAGGGAGAGCCGACGAACTTCGCCACAAAGATGTTGGCGGGACGGGAATATACCTCCTCGGGCGTTCCGATCTGCTGGATGAATCCCTTGGACATGACCACGATCTTGGTCGCCATCGTCATCGCCTCGGTCTGGTCGTGGGTGACGTAGATGGTCGTCGCATTGATGCGGTTGTGGAGCTTGACGATCTCGCTCCTCATCGTGAGGCGGAGCTTGGCGTCGAGGTTGGAGAGGGGCTCGTCCATGAGGAAGACGGGCACGTTCTTCACGATCGCCCTGCCGAGGGCGACGCGTTGCATCTGCCCGCCCGAAAGTTCCTTGGGCAGTTTGTCGAGATAGGGAACGAGATCGAGGATCTCCGCCGTATCATAGACTTTTCTGCGGATCTCGTAGGAAGTCATCTTACGGTCTTCCATCTTGACGTTCCCGTCCTGATCGAGCAGTTCGAACTTCTCGTTGTAGACGAGTTTCTTCGCCGCGGCTTCCTCCTTTGCGGCGCTTTCGAGAGCCTCGAGCTTGGACATGGGTGCCTCTTCCGCAATCAAAGAGAGATAGAGCTTGGCGGCGGCGAGAGAAATTTCGAGGCGGTCGGCAACGGCTTCGGCGCGGTCCTTGCTCTTTTTGGGAAGGTTTTCGAGCGCGGCGGACGCCTCCTCTTTTTGGAGGATCTCCCGCACTTCTGCGCACGCCTTCAACTTCCCTGCAACGGCGGGGAAGGGATAGGTGTTGATCGTGAGCGGGAAGGCGATGTTGTCGTAGACGGTCATCTGCGGATAGAGCGCATAGCTCTGGAAGACGATCGCCATCTTCCTGTCTTTGCAGGGCTTGAAATTGAGGAGCTCGTTCTCGAGATAGATGTCGCCCGAGGTGATGTCTTCGAGCCCCGCGATCATGCGGAGGGTCGTGGATTTTCCGCAACCCGAGGGACCCACGATGACGATGAACTCGTTGCGGTCGATGTCGAGATCGAAGTTGTAAACTGCTTTTTCTCCGTTCGAATACACCTTTTCGAGGTGCCTGAGGGAGAGGAAGGTATTTTCACTCATAATGTTATCCCTTGATACCGGTCGTCGCGAGACCGTCGATCATCTTATTTTGGGTGATGATAAAGATTATGATGATGGGCAGAAGCGCGAACACGCTCGTCGCCATCGCGATGCCCAAATAGCTCCATGCACTGCCGCCCGTGTAACCCGTGAGCGCAACGGTGATGGTGTTCCAATAACTGCTCTCCGACCCCAACAAAAGTTGCGGCCAGATGAGGTTGTTCCAGCTTCCCGTGAAGGTGAAGAGGACGATGAGCATCATCGTAGACTTGGCGAGCGGGCAGACGATCTTGAAGAAGATCTTCGCGTTGCCCGCGCCGTCGCTCTTGGCGCTGTCTACAATGTCCTGCGGGATGGACGCGAAGAAGTTGCGCATCAGAAGCATATTGAAGATGCCCGTCGTGCCCGGCAATATGATCCACATATAGATGTAGAAGTAATTCCCGAGCCCCGTGATGCGGAGGGAATTGCGGATCGTCGCAAAGAGGGCGAAGGAAGGAGCCGTTCCGATGACGCCCGGCACCGCCATCCAAAGGAGAAGGAATTTCATGAAGATCTTCTTCCCCTTGAATTCCACGAACACGACGGCGTACGCCGTGATGAGGTCCAAAATGACGGTGAGCGCCACCGTCGCAAGGGTGGACCAAAGGGAGTTGAGCATCCAGAGGGGCATATTGTCGATCGCGCCGTCGCGGACGATAAAGCCCTCGTAGTGGTCGAGGGTCCATTCGCTCCAGCTGGAAGGGAAGAGACGGTCGGGATGGAGCTGAAGATCGAGATCGGACTTGAAGGACGTCCCGAGCATATAGACCAAGGGGAACGCCCACAGGATCGTGATGATGAGCAGTACGATGAAGGAGACCGTCTTTTCACGGATCCGCGTGCGCTCGGATTTGGTTCTGCGGCGCTTAGTCGCTGTCATGGGTGCCTCCTTCGAAGTCGGGTTCGCGCAGGGATCCCGTCTTCAAGAAATCTCTGTCCGCAAGATAGCGCTTGGCGGCAACGGTGCGCCGTCTGCTTCTGCGGCGTTCGCCCATCACGCGGCGTTCGATGGTACTGAGGAGCATCACGAACAGCCCGAAGATGATCGCGCAGGCGCAAATGTAGCCCGTCTGCGAGGCGTAGGCGACGCCCGAGATGTACTTTTGGATAAACATCATGGGCGAGACCAGAACGCCTGCGTTGTCGAGTTCGTTTAAGACGACGGGCTGGCCGTAGAGATTGAGATAGCCGATCAGCGTATTGAAGAGACAGATGGAGATCGCCGACTTCATGTTGGGAAGCGTGACGAAGCGGATGAGATGGCGGCGCTTTCCGCCGTCCATTTCGCACGCCTCATAGAGGGACTTGGGAATATCCCTGAGCGCGCCCGAGAAGATGATGAAGTTGGTGCCCGTCTGCCACCAAATACTTGCGATGAGCATGACGAGCCAGCGGAGCGTATCCCCGTGGAAGGGCTGCCCCGCGAGCCAGTGGATCTCTGTGCCGAGCCATGAGTTGATGAGCCCCGTCTTCGTTCCCGCGAACATATTCCCGAAGATGATACCGACGATGGTGATCGATACGACGCTCGGAAGGTAGATGATCGCGCGGAAGATCTTGTATCCCGGCGGATGCATATTGATGAAATACGCAAGCACCATCGGTATGATCATGAGGCAGGGCACCGCGACGATGTCGAAGACGAGCATCGTACCGAACGAATTCCAGAACGATTTCGTCACGGGATTGTTGAAGTCGAAGATGTTGAGATAGTTCTTCAGCCCTATGAAGGCGTTTGTTTCCCCGTTGTACGGGTTGTACTTCATGAACGAGAAAGCAAAGCCCATGACCACGGGGATCAGGGTAAACAGCACAAAGATGATGAGATAAGGGCTCAGAAGAGCAAGAGAGAGCAGATTCTGCCTTCTCTTGCTCTTTGCCCGTTCACGTTTTCTTCTTGTTTCTTCGATTTCCATATGATCAGAAGAATGTAATGATTCCGTTGAGTTCGGTCTGCGCCGCGGTGATCGCGCTCTTATCCTGTTCGGCGGTGGTATTGTTCTTGGTGGTCGCGAAGATCTTGGTGATGGAGCTGATCAGGTCGGCATGGTAAGGGGTGTTCCCGATGCACTCGAAGCGGTTGATGTCGGGATAGAAGTGGGTGATATAGTCGTTGACGAACTCGTTCTCGATATACTCGTCGCTGTTGGTGACGACGGTGGAGCCGCTGATGTGCCCCGCTTCCGCCCACAGCGCGCCCACGGACGCCGTTTGGGTGAACCACTTCACGAACTCGCAGATCGCCGCCTTCTTGTTGATGTCGCGCACCGACTTGGAGATCGCGAAGAAGTGGGCATCGCCGAAGATCTTATCGGAATTCTCGTTCTCCTCGAGGGCGAACCAGTTGGAGATGGAAGTGCCGCCGATGTAGCCGCTGAGCACCGCGTCTTTGGAGAGATTCCCGTTCTGCGCGCCGAAGGACTCGACGATGGAATTGAAGTTCCAAGGCATTCCGAGGAAGAAGAGCGCCTTTTGGGCGAGGAAGTCGCTGAGCGCGCCCGCGCCCGCGTCCCAACGGGCGAGCTGAGGCGTGTGCTTCACGAGGTCGCGGATGGACTTGATCGCGTTCGTGAACGCCGTGAGGTTGTCGCCCTCGCTCCAATGCACCGTGTAATCGGATTCGTCATAGAGGTCGCCGCCGTTTTGGATGACCGCCGTGAGGAAGGTGTACATCGGGAAGAATTCGAGGGAGGTATTCCACGCGATGGGGACGATGTTCTCGCCCGCGGCAACGGTGTTGCAGAGTTCGACGAGCTCCTCATGGTTCGTGGGAAGCTCTCCGCCGTACTTTGCAAGGATCTGCTTGTTGTAGTAGATGACCTGGCACTGCGCGTCGATGGGAACGCTGAACGTATACCCATCGTAGCCGAGGGAAGCATACTTGGCGAGATCGGCGGCGTAGTCGGAAAGGCTGATCTCGATCCCCGATTGCTCCATCGCTTCGTCGAAGGGCTGGATGGTCTTCTGCTCCACGAACGATTTGAGCATCTTTTGGTGGGTCATGATGAGATCGGGCGGATTGTTGTTCTGCGTGATCTGGCTCATCACCGTGCTCTCGTAATCGTTTTGGTTGACGCTGTTGACTTCGATGCTGATCTTGCCCCTGTACGCGTTGTTGAACTGGGCGATGATCTGGTTGAAGCCCGCGAGGTCTTCGCCGTTGACGATCGTGCTCAGCGTGATCTCGACGTCCTCGAATACGGGGCTATCGCCGTCCATGTCGAGCTCGCCCGTCGTCGTCCACCACGGGTTGGAGATGGTATCTCCCGGCTTGGGACCGGGGCCGGGGCCGGGATCCTTGCCTCCGCCGCAACCCGCAAATGCGAGCGTCATCGCGGAAGCGAGCGCGATCGCGCAAAAGATTGTTTTTTTCATAGTTTACCTGCCTTATTTTTAATTTTTGACCAAATGGAATGCGAATCCGCCGTTGGGCGCAAGACGGACCGAGCGGCTGTCGCTCTTCGTGAGCGTCGTATCCTCGCGCGTGACTTGCGTATTGCTCGAAGCGTCGTCGGTGAAGAGCGTCGCGGTATAGTTGCCGTCTCCGAGGAAGGAGAAATCGATGTCCACGGTGCGTTCGGTGATGGTATTCACGCCCGCGACGAACCAATCGTCTCCGACGCGGATCGCCGCCATGAAGTAACCATCGAGCTCGCCGCCGAGGTACTTGATCTCATCCCATGCCGAGCAGGGGACCGCCTTGTAGAAGTCGTTGATCTTCCCGTCGGCATAGGTGACGGGAAGGTCCGCCATGGAGGGCGTGCCCGACTCGTAGAGCACGGCAAGCGCCATCTGATGCGCCATCGTCGTACCCTTGGTATAGGGCTTGACGACGGGCGTGAAGTCGGTGGGGCCGACCGTCATGCGCACGAACAAAGAGTTGACGATGATGGTGCTGTCGACGCTCGTGAACTCGTTGCCGCGGATCGCCTCGCGGTTCATGACGTGGGGATAGATCCTGCGCTCGCCCGTGGGCTTGTTGGCGCCGTGGCAGTTGACGATCATGCGAAGACGCGCAGTCACCTGATAGATGGTCTCGTACCATTTGATGGTGTTGACGTCCTCGCCCTGATGGGTGGGATTGGTGGCGTTCTGCCCGTCGAAGAAGTCGATCTTGATGCCGTCGATGCCCCAGCTCTTCCAATTCCCGAGTTTGAGCTCAAGCGCGGAGGCGGAGCCGTTGGAGAAATCGGTGAGCGCGTTGCACCAAGCGATGACCTTCACGCCCTTGCTGTGCGCGTAGGCGGTGAACTGCTTGAAGTTTTCCACGTTGAGACCGCTATTCCAGCCGCCGTCGAGGATCATGTATGTCCAGCCCATGTCGGCGGCGAGATCGACGTACTCGCGGTGAAGCGTGAAGTCGGTCTGTCTGCCGGGATTTTTGAGCCAGTTCCATGCGACCACGCCCGGTTCGACCCAATCGTAGTTGTACGTCTCCTGCTCTTCGGGGGAGAGGTCGGCGTAGTTATCGGGTTTCCAATACTCCACGTCGCCGTACACCTTTTCGACGATCTCGCTCTCGATGACGTCCGCCATCGAGCCGACGGAGGCAACTCTCCACGGCGATTCGAAGGGATAGGCGATCATGTCGTTGTCCTGTTGGACGCCCGCGGGGGAGGGAACGGTTTGAAGGATCCCCATCCCCTCGTTCTCGGGCTGTTCTTCGAGGAAAGAGCCGTAGAATCCGCTTCCGATGAGTTCGGACTCGGTGATGAGCGACCAAACGTCCGTATCGCCCGCCTGATAGAGCATGGGCATGGAGATCTTTCTGCCCGCGAGGGATTTCGCCTTCTTGCGGGTGTAAGCCTCCTCGTAGGAGAAGCAGCTCAGCTTGGAGGTGTTGGTCTTATAGGGTTGGATATAGGTCGTAGAGTCGGAGGGAAGGGCAAACTCCGACCGCTCGGCGATCACCTGCATCGTCCCTTCGCTGTCGTCCATGGCGCGGATGCCGTAGCGGAAGGCATAGCCGTCGTCGTAGATGCGCGCCGTGACGTCGAGATAGAAGGAGGAGCCCTTGAAGGTGAGCTTGGTCTCACTGCCCGTAACGTCTACCGTAGCGTGCTTGCCCGAGATGTTCTGATAGCTGAAATCGATCTCCTGCGTTTCCACGCTGTCGAAGACGAGCATCTCGGAAAGGTTGTCCTCGGCGAGCTCGAAGCCGAGCGAGGAGGTCTCCACGACGGGTGTCTTGTCCTTGACGACGGTATACGTGAGGGAGCCGAAGTTATCGAGCACGATCTGCATCTTGAGGGACTGGTCGGGGGACTTCAATTCCCACGCCGTTCCGTCAATGGGCTTTTGGGGGTTTTTCCCGCCCCCGCACGCGGCGACGCCCAAACACAGCGGCACCGCGAGCAGCATGGGAAGAAAATACTTTGCTTTCATCGCCGCCTCCCGTTAAACCATGCCGAGCTGACTTTGGATCTGGTCGCGAAGGGATTCTGCATAGAGCAAGAAATCTTCGTCGCTCACGCTCGGATAACTGAGAACGGGAACGACCACACCCTCCGCCGCGATCTTATTGAAGACCTCTTTGAGGGACTGGCAACCGTCGAAGGTGCGAAGGTTCTCGGGATGAGGGCAGACTGCCTTGACGAGTTTGGAAACAGCGGAGGTGAGATTCTGATAGGTGTCCGATGCAAGGGCGGGACGGTAAGAGGGCATCCAACCGTTGTCGGCGAAGTCCGCGCTGTTCTGCCGCACATAGTCCGCAAAGAGAGCGCCCGCCGCAAGCTGGGTCAGGGAGACGTCCGCCGCCTTGTAGAACTGGAAGCCGATATTGTCGGCAGAGATGAGATTGCGGGTCGCCTCGTCGTCCGAGAAGAGACCGGCAATGGGCATATACCCGAGCGTACTGCTCGAAGCGACGCTCGAAGACGCCGCGGGGAAGTTGACGATCCCCATGAACGCCGTGCCGTCGCCCACTCTCGAGAGCGTCGTCCCGTCGCCGTACTCGGCAACGGTGAGCGCGCCGTGAAGTTCGCTCGAAGCGCCGAACAGGTTATAGGTGTTCTTGAACGCCGTCACCGCTTTGAGGAAGGTGGGATCGTTGTCTTCCTTGCCCCACTTGTTGATCACGTTGCCGTTTTCGAGGGTCGTGTAGTCGGCGCCGTTCTGCATGAAGGCGCTCATCAGGGTACCCTCTTTGAAGGTCCACTCGGGAGAGGTGAGAATGGTATTGAAGGAGGGATTCGTCACCGATTCACCCGCATAGACTTTGAGCAGGAGCTCCTTAAACTCAGAGTAGCTCGCGGGCATGGTCTGCTCGGTATTGTACTTCGTCATGAGCGCTTTGTTGTAGACGAGGTAGGGAACGCCGGTGAGGAAGGTGAGCGAATAGAGCTTGCCGTTGACGTAAGCGTCCCGCACGGCGCCCTCGTAATAGTCGGTGTCGGTATGGGTAACGCCCGCGAAATCCATCACGTCTATCGCGCTGTAATACGTCGAGTAGGTGGCGAGGATGTTGGGGTTCTGCTGGATACGGATCGCCGTGGACGATTGCATCGCGTTGGTGAGCGTGCCGCTCGTCAGATTGATGGTGATCTCGCCCTTGTGCTGTTGGTTGAACTTTCTTGCGAGGATATCGAGCTTCGACTTGAAGCCGAAATCGACTGCCGTCCAAACGGTGACCTGCACGTTGTCGTATTTGATCGAGCCGTCGTCGTTGCGGTCGATGGAGGAGTTGACTTGATACTTCGCATAGAGGGTGAGCGCGGAATCGCCGACCGTATCGGTCGCAAAGTTCCACTTTTGGTCGGCGCTGCAAGCGACGTCGCGGTACCAACCCTCGAATTCCATTCCGAGACGGGGGCAAGCGGGAATGAGGCTCTCGCTGATGAGGCTTCCCTCGTCTACGCTGACGACCGCGGGTTCGCCGCCGCCCTCATAGTTGAAGTCGAAGGAGACGGAGCGCTTCTCCGCGTCCTTATTCCACTTCGCCCACAGCTGAAGATCGGAGTTGACGTACTCCATGAAGTCGTACTTGTTTTGGGTGGACTTTTCGGTGTACCAACCTTCGAGGGTGTAGCCCTTGCGGGTCGCACGCCAGTTGGAGGTACGGGTGTTCGCCTTGACGGTGACCACTCTCGCGTCGGGTGCGCCGTCGTAATTGAGGTTGTAGGTGACGGTATACTCATCCTTTTCGGGATCTTTGCCGCCGCCTCCGCAACCCGTCAGCATGGCGCCGAAGGTCAAAATGAAGGCGAGGCAGACCGTCGTAAAATACTTCAAAAACTTTTTCATAGATACTCCTTTGGATATTGGGATCGGGATATGGGGGGGAAACATTTTATTTCGCCCGATGGGGACAAACGCCCCATCGGGCGAACGGGTTCAAAGGGACCCCGCCCGCAGTCCCCCGAAGGGGACTGAGGGTGGGGTTGGAGGGGGGGTATGCTTAGTCGGTGACGCTCGTCTTCCAGGTGATGTTGGTGTACTCACCCGCGACGAACTTGTTGGTGAACGTAATGTTGACGGGTTTGTTCCAGAGCTTCGCGGCGTTCATGTACCCATCCTGCACGTTGCCCGTGGTATCCGCCCAATCAAACGTTCTCGTATGGGTCTGCTGAGGATTTGCGATCGACGTCGCGGTGAGGGTATACACAGCCTTGTCCGCTTCGAGCTTGCGGGTCAGTTTATAGTGCGCGCCCTGCGAGTTGTCGAAGTCATACTCAAACCATTGCGATCCGTCGTTGAGGCCGGGCGTGTTGAGCATGAGCTTGTGGTTCTTGGCGTCTTCGCCGAACTGGACGACTTCGTTCCCTGCGCCGAAGTCACGGACTTCGAGGAACATTCTGCACTGGTCTTCGGTGGCTTGATTGATGCCCGTGTTCTTGTACGTCCATTCCACCGTAAAGTCGCCGCCGAAATAGACGTAAGGGCTGATGATACCGCCGTTCTGACCGCATTCGGAGGAGGTGAACTTGAAGCTGATGCCCTCATCGGTCGAAGTCACGTCTTGGACGTATGCAAGCCCGCTGCTCCACCACTGGGAATCGGGAATGTATGCGTTGACGTAAGCCTTGCCGCCTTGAAGAAGCGTATCGAGCTTCTCGGTCGCATCTTCGCCTTCGAGCACGACGATGTTCTTGATCGTCGCGGCGATGCAGTTGTGGCAGAAGATCGTGGGGACGGTGTCCTTTTCGGCGTACTCGGGATAGATCACGGTG
Source organism: uncultured Clostridia bacterium (assembly GCA_947627765.1). Classification (GTDB taxonomy): domain Bacteria; phylum Bacillota; class Clostridia; order Christensenellales; family Borkfalkiaceae; genus Gallimonas. The sequence goes on along the minus strand of CANQXA010000012.1, from coordinate 29,444 downwards.
CTGACATACTGCCCGTCGGAGAAGAGATAGAATTCAATCCCCGAACGCGCGATCGCAATGGTCACCTTCTCGGAAGTGAACTTCAAGCCGCGGTTGTGGCCGATCTGATAGGAGAAAGGCCCGTTGGCGTTGGAAGTGCCCCAAGCGCATTCCTGATTGTAGGCGTCGCCGTTTCCGCGGTCAACAACGCCCGCGACCCACTTATCGCCGCTATCGTCGGTGGTCGGTCTGTGCTGAAGCCCTGTGCGGTTGCCGTTGGTGAGCGCGGTGCCTGCGGGGAATTCGTAGGTCACTTCGGCGTAGTAGAGCTTGCTCGGAGCGACGTTAAGGATCGCGGTAGCCCAACCGTCGTTGGTGGTCGTAACGGTCTGCTCTGCGTCGGCTTTCTTGTCGTCGGTGTTAATGGTGTTGTCTTTCCAGCTGAGAAGTCTGCGGTAGATTTTGAACGTGACTTCGATTTCCGTCTTGCACGCGGTGTTGCGGGGATCGGTGACGGAGTAGGTCACATGATAAGTCCCGGACTTGGTGCAAAGGAAGGTGCCGTTCTCGAAGGTGATGCCCTCTTCCTTGCTCTTAAACGTGAGGAAGGTGGAGAGATCGAGCCCGTCGCTCGCCTTCACGGTCGCCGCGGGGACTGCCTCGGGAGCGCCGTTGACGTTGGTGGTGTAGAGATCGAACTCTTTCGACTCGCCCGCGATCTCGATGGTGGGATTCGTGAGGGTGGAGGGATCGGTCACTTCGGTGGACCACTTGATGTTGAAGTACTCGCCTGCCGCAAACTTATTCTTAAGGGAGATGAGAACGGGCATCTTCCAACGATCTGCCTCTGCCAACTGCGTATAACCACTGCGCAGGGTCTGGGGAAGATAGGTCGGAGCATACTTGAAGGTACGGATAAAGTATTGCTCGGGATTGGCGATAGAATTCGCTTCCATGATGATGAGCGCATGATCTTCGTTCATGATACGGGTGAACTTGAAGTGCGCGCCCTCGGTGTTGTCGAATTCATGCTCGTCCCAAGGACCGTCTGCGTCATTGAAAAGCGGAGCGTTGAGCAGAATCTTGTTCGTGCCCATATCCATACCGAACTGAACGACTTCGGGGCCGTACTTCCAATCGCGCATTTCGAGAACCATTCTTCTCTGATCATTTCCGGAGGCGGAAGTGTTCTTATAATCCCACTCGAAGGTGAAGCTGCCCGTAAACCAAATGTAGGGGCTGATGATCCCGCCGTTTTCGCCGCAGGCGTTGCCCGTAAACTTCAGGTTGACGCCGTTTTCGGTGGTCTCTCCATCGGTCATGTACTGCGCGGGGTTCTGCCAATACTCCGTGTTGGGAACGTAGGGATTGAGCTGTGCGCCGTCCGTCTCAAAGATCGCGTCGAGCTTCGCTTTGACCGCTTCTTCGCCGCTCACAAAGTCGATATCCTTGTAGATACCGTTATTCAAGTTGACATTGAAGATCCCGGGGACGGTGTCCTTGTCGCGGTAGAACTCGAAATCGCTTCCGCCGACGTATTGGCCGTTAAGGAAGAAGTAGAAGAAGTCGCCTACGCGCGCCGTCGCGATCTTCACGGTGGTGGGATCGGGATCGTTGAGCCCGATATAATCCTTCAGACGGAAGATGTAGGGACCGGTCTCGGATCCGACCTGCCACGAACCTGCGGGGACGGCGAAGTCCTGCATATAGAAATTGCGGTCTCCGCGGTCAATCATCATGACGATCCATCTCGAGGTGTTGCGGGAACCCTCTTCGTCGAAGACCATATGTGCAAACCCGGGTTGCGTACTGCCGCCTATAATGGCTCCCGCATTCGCCTTCATGGTCGCTTCGGCGTAGTAGTACTTGCCGGGGGTGAGGTTGAAAGCATTGGTCTGGAACCCGTCGTTGTTCGTGGAAATGGTCTGCTCCGCGGCGTCGCCCGTTTCGTTCGCGACCGCCCAGGTGTTATCCTGCCAAGCGAGCACTCTGCGGTAGACGGTGACCTCCATGGTCTCCTCTGCGGTGAGGCCTTCGCCGCGGTCGTCCTCGACCGTGAACTTCAACGTGTAGGTGCCGGGCGTGGTGCATTCGAGAATGCCGTCCTCGGTGTTGACGACAAGCGCCTCATTCTCGCAAGACACGACGACTTTGGCGGTGAGATTGGTCCCGTCGCTCGCGGCCGCCGTGTAGTTGGGGATCGCCGTGCCGGGATTGGTGCCGATCAGAAGATCGGTGGGCATCGTGAGGGTCTCGTCCTCGAGCGTGATGGTGGGAGCGGTGAGAGGAGCCGAAGCCGCCGTGACGGTGATCGTCACCGTGTCGGTCTTTTCCCCTGCCGTCGCCGTAATGATCGCTTCGCCTGCGCCGACCGCTTTGAGCGTCATGCCTTCCGCTTTCACGACGGTGGGCTGGCTGGACGTGATCGTGACGGTGGTATTGTCCGTGGTGAAGGTATCGGGCGCGAGAGCGACGGTGACCGTTCTATCGGCGTCGCCGACCTTCCACGCCTCGGTGAGCGCGGTCTTATTCGTGATCGTCACGGATTCGAGCGCGGGCGTATTGCCCTTGGCTTTGACGGTGATCTTGACCGTATCGGTCTTGCCTTCCGCTTTCGCCGTAATGGTCGCTTCGCCTGCGCCGACCGCTTTGAGCTTCATGCCGTCTACCTGCACGACCGCCGTCTTGTTCGATGTGATCGTGACGGTGGTATTCTCCGTGGTGAAGGTATCGGGCGAAAGGGAGACGTTGACCGTTCTGTCGGCGTCGCCTACCTTCCACTCTGCGGTAAGTTCGGTCTTATTCGTGATCGTTACGGATTTGAGGCCGTCCTTCCCGCCGCCTCCGCAGGCAGCGATCCCGAACGTGAGACAGCCGACGATCGCGAGGACAAGAACAAGCATTACGCGCTTCCATTTCTTTCCTAATCCTCTTATCATACGATTTCCGCATACGATACAATCCCCATCGCATACGCTTCCTCCGTTTTATTTTTCCGCACGGGATTGTGGTGCGTTTGAGCCCATTCGACGCCGCCCTATAAATCTTTTTTTCTGTTTGGCGTTGCCAAACAGAGCGGGGGTACCCCCGCTTGCGGAACGATTTTGTTCGCTTTATGGTCAGCTTTTGCCAAAAACGAACAAATATCCCACATTTTTGAAAGAATTTAACGGGCGAAACAGTTATCTGCGCTCATCTTGGTGTTATTATAGCACAAATTTTTCAATTCCGCAAACATTAAGTTTAATGTAACTTTTTTCGGTTGCTTTCGATTTGATAAATAAAGTAAAAACCCCTCCAAAGGAGGGGTTTGCTGTGATGCGGGCCTCAGGTCAGCAAGAGAAAATCGGTATTGGAAGAGAGCGGGACGGTGAGCGTCACCGACGCGCTCCCGCGGTAGATCTCGAACAGGATGGAATCGTCCATCCGCGCCTCGAGCAGAAGGCGCTCGAAGCGCACGGTCGTGGTCAGCGGGTAGCTCCTCGTCTTCCCGTGGCTTAGAAGGGTCGCCGAGACGAGCACGTCGCCCGCATGAAAACCGTGCGATCTCCCCTCCGCCGAGACGCCCGAGACCGAGAGCCGTTCCTCATAGTAAAATTTCCCCGTTTGGGCGTCGTAGACGGAGTGCGAACCCGAACGGATCACGCTGATGCCGGGTTCCGCTTTGGCGGCTCCGTGCGCGGCGGCGTTCACCGCACAGGTATCGATGATATTCTGCGCTACGGCGAGGGCAAAGTTGGCGGGAATGGCGTACCCGAAGCCGAGATAGCCCGTCTTTTCGAGGCGCGCGTTGGTGATCCCGATCAGTTCGCCCTTTTCGTTGAAGAGCCCGCCGCCCGAATTGCCGTGGTTGATCGCCGCGTCCGTGCGGATCTCGGGCAGGGTGACGGTGTTGACGTCGTCCGCCGCCTTGAGCCCGACGTATTCCAAGGGCACGGAGACAACGCCCTCGGTGACCGAGATCCCGCTCCCCTCCGCATTGCCGACGGCGAACGCGCGGTCGCCTGCGGAGACGCTGTCCGAATCCGCCGCGACGACCTCCGCCGCGGACATGGTATCCCCGTTTCCTCTCAAAAGGGTGGAGCTACGCACTTGCAGTACGGCGATGTCGTACTCCATCACGCCGCCGAGATAGGTCGCCTCGATCTCGTTTTCGGAGGAGCGGGAGGCGCCGTAGAGATAGCAGACGATGCTGTCGCTGACGTGGGAGATCCGCTCGTTGCCCGCGCTGTCCGCATTGTAGACGACGTGGTAATTGGTCACGATATAGGCGTCGCCCGCCGCCGTGCCGAGGGAATAGATCACGCCCGAGCCGATGCCGTAAAATCCCTGCGACGAATTGGCGCGGCGGAACAGACAATAGACCGAGACGACCGAACGGAGCGCCGTCTGCGCGCCCGCGCCGCCGTCCCAATGGTCGGTCTCCTGCAAAAAGCGGATAAAATCGCCCGTGTAACCGTCGGCACGCGCTTCCTCGAAGGCACGGCGCGCCTCGGTCGTGGGAAAGGACTGCGAGGAGAGCCAGCTCCCGGCGGAACCGTCGTCCCCGCGCTCCTCTGCGACTTCGGAGGGATACACTTCGGGCGCTTCGCCCGCGGAGATCCAACTGCATCCCGCAAACAGGACGAGGGCGGCAAAGACCGCCGCGACCACAGCCAACTTCTTTTTCATCGGATAGCCCCCTTCGGCGGATCGTATGCCCGCTTCCATATAGTATAGCAGATCAGAACGCGTTTGGCAACTCTTTCCCCGTCCGCATAAAGAAAGACAGGCATTTTCATGCCTGTCCCGCTTTTGTTTGGTTGGAGCTTTCTTCGCGCTTACTTGACGAGAATGCAACCTACGCCCGTCATGACGCCGCCGATCAGTACCAAGAAAGGCGCTGCGCCGATCGTCAGAACGGAAGTCCCGCCGTTGAACGAAGCGATGAACGCGCCGTCGAAGATCACGGTAAGCGCCGCGAAGACGATCACAACGATCGCGATCGCAAGCACCAGCTTCTTGGGCAGTCCGATGCCGAGCGCGCGGAGCACTGCGAGAACGCAAGCGGCGGTGGCGGCGAAGAAGGTAAGGAACGCGAACGCGGAGATCAGCTCTCCGGGGATCTTGGCGCCCGAACCGCCGAGGTCGAGAACGCCGGCTCCTAACCCGCCCGCTCCCTTGAACGTGACAAAGTCGAGGCAAAGCCCGATCAATGCCAGAAGGAAACCGACGCCGCCCAACGCGATCGCAACAATGCCTTTCGTCGTGGGCTTCTGGATTTTGGCCATTTTTCATATCCTCCTGTAAAAATAGTGGGGATATTATATCACAACCTGCGATGCCCATCCTAACCCAACTGAGTTAAAAAGACCGCTTCACAACAGTGAAACGGTCCACCTAAATACTTTTTTTTCCGACCTCTCTTTACTTTTTCGCCTGCTCTCCTGCGTGGAAGTACCTCAAATACATCTTATGGCAATAACGGCAGACCTCGTCGTCGGAAGCGGGCTCGCCGTCGAACGCATAGCCGCCGTTCACCCGCCAGCTGTTGAAGATGGAGATCTTCACCGCGTCCTCGGGACAGCAGAAAGCGCACGCCATGCAGCCCGTGCAGTTCTTGCCGAAGACGGGGCGGTCGTCGACCATTTTGATGTTATTCTGCGGGCAGACGCGCGCGCACTTGCCGCAGCCCACGCATTTCTCGGTGGGACGGAAATGCCGCCCGACGAGGGGCATCGCGCTGTGCTCGATTCTGAGGGTGAAAGCGACCAAGCGGCGGAGGGCGTTGACCTTACACAGGGTACCCATGCCCGCGATCAAGGTCTCCGCGTCGCCCGGGATGCGCAATTCGGCGGACTTCCACATCCGCGCCGCCATCCCGTCGGAATGACGGAACATGATGTTGTAGGGCATGACGTAGGAGAATTCCCCCGACACGCGGTAACCCTTTTTCTTCAAAATGCGCTTGGGCGTGATGCCCGCCGCGTCGTTGAGCTTAGAAGGTTCGCCCGAAGTACGCAGAAGCCACACGGGAAGCCCGTCGGAAGCGGGAAGACGCTTCATGAACGCGAGCGCGCCGCGGGGCGCGTTGAAAGCATGGATCGGATAGCCCACGACGAGCGCGTCGAGCCCCTCCGTCGCGGGCATGGGTGCCCCCTTTTTGATGGAATAGACTTCCGCCTCGACGCCCTTTGCGATGAGCTCGTCCCGAAAACGCTCGCCAACGCGCCGCGTATTTCCCGTGCCGCTGAAGAGGCAAAGCAAAACTTTCATTCGTTTTCCTCCGTAAGAGGACGGATCACGGGCGCACCCGTTTCATCGAGATCGTAAACGCGGTCCTCGTTCTGTTCGTGAGAATCGTACCACACCTGCGCAAAGAAGGGATTATTTTTTGCGAGACGGTCGAAATCCCACGGCGTAGGCTGACAGCAGACGGGGCACCAATGTCCGCCGCGGAGAATTGTATACGGGCTCGCTTCGAAGGTGTGCCCGTCGTGACATTTCCAAAGGATCTTGGTGTAGGGATCCCCGATCTCCTCCGAGACGAGCTCTCCCCCGCGGAACGAAGCCGCGTCGCGCATCGTCTGAACGGTCCAATCCTCCATGGGGAGCGATTCGTCGTAACCGTGCGAGAGGAGAGCGGCGTTCTTCACGTCGCGCATTGCGTCGTAATCGCCGAAGTCGCCCTTTGCGATCAGGCGGTAGTCCTTCCAATCGTGGGAGAGGGCCTCCGCCTCGGCAAGGCTTCCGAATGTTGCGGTCACGCGCGGGATGTCGCCGTTTTTCACCCAACGATAGGGCGAATTGGGATGATTGCGGAGCCTGCGGAAGAGGAAGAGGTCGATGAGCCCCTTCGGGACGAGCTTCCCGAGCGCGAAGACCTTATGCTGAGAGGCGATCCACTTCCAATATTCGTGTACGCCGTCCCGCTGGTAGCCGAAGAGCTCTTCGAGTTCGTTGCCGTCCGCAAACCACAGCCCGTGGAAATTGCGGGAGGCGAGCCAATGGGGTTTGAAGAACTTCTCCGCCGACCCGCCGATCATCGCGAATCCGTCGTTGAAGGTATCGTAGCCCGTCTCCATGCCCTTGAACCCTGCGCCGATGTTGTAGATCTTCTTCCAAAAGCCGGGGACTTCCCCCTTGCCGTCCCGCTCCAAAATGCGCTTGATGAGGTAGCCGCTGTCCCGCGAGCTCACCCATTCGAGGGGAGCGTTGAGCGCGGTGTGGAACATCAGCCCGTCCGAGATGTTGTCGTTGAGCATATTGGGATGGAGCATCGCCGTCTGGCGGAGAACGACCCAACAGTCGAGCCCGGCGTCGAGAACAGAGCGTTCGCCGTAGAGCTTATCCATGGCGTAGTGGTCGAAGGGGCTGACGAGCAACGGGTCGCCCACCCTTCCGAAGGGATGCTTCTCGTTGCGGTTGCCGTAGAGGGCGACCGTGGAGATATGGACGTATTTGGGCTGGGGGACCGCCGCTTTGACGGCGCACACCAACGTCTCCGCGCCGCGGCGGTTGCACTCTTCACTGCGGGCGGGAGAGGCGTCGGACGCGGGCGGAATGACTGCCGCCATGTGAATGACGTAATCCATGCCCTCGACGAGGGTCTTGCAGACGTTCGCGTCGGCGACCGTGCCGCGGACGATCCCGATGCGCGCGCCGTACTTCTTTTTGAGTTTGCGCGCAAGACGATCGTTTTTCTTTTTATCGGTGAGCAGAATACGGACGAACTCTGCGCTTTCAAGCTCCATGGTTTGGGCGAGAGCCTCCCTGCCCATATTCCCGCTGACGCCCGTCATTGCAATTTTCATAACGACCTCAATTCTCTTTTGTATCGCCGCAGTGCGGCAACGATAAAGACATTATACAATACTCTATGATTCTTTGTCAACTTCGTAATGCTTTGTTATGACAATTTTTTCGCGATCCCGCCGAATGTCTCTACGACGACGCCCCCGCCGAGGCAGGCGGTCTCGTCGTAAAATACCGCGAACTGCCCTTCGGTCACGGCGCGCTGGGGTTCGTCGAAGAGGAGCCGCGCCCTGCCGCCCTCCTCCCAAAAGAGAGTAGCACCCTGCTCGGATTGGCGGTAGCGGAGCTTGACGCGGCATTTGAAGGGGTTGACCTCGGGCATGGTAGGGATATAATTGGTCTCCTCCAAAATACAGCCCGTGGAATAGAGGGGGGTCTCGTCGCCTTGGGAAACGTAGAGAACGTTGTTTTTCAGGTCCTTTTCGACCACGAACCACCTGCCATCGCCCCCCTGCCTTCCGCCGAGTTCCAGCCCGCGCCGCTGGCCGAGGGTATAGTACATGAGCCCGATGTGCTCGCCCACCTTCTCCCCCGAGAGGGTGCGGATCTCCCCGGGGCAGGCGGGAAAATATGTCTTCAAAAAATTACGGAAATTCCGCTCGCCGATAAAGCAGATCCCCGTGGAATCCTTCTTCTCCGCCGTCGGAAGATGTTCCCGCGCGGCAATTTCTCGGACTTCGGTTTTCGTAAGTTTTGCAAGCGGGAACAGGACGTCTTCGAGTTGCGGCTGTGTGAGTTGGCAAAGGAAATAGGTCTGATCTTTGCCCCCGTCCCTCGCTTTCAGCAGACGGTGGACGCCGTTTTCGTGGGAGATCCCGCAGTAATGACCTGTCGCCACGAGGTCGGCGCCGAGCGATTTTGCGTAAGCTCTGAAAGGTCCGAACTTGATCTCGCGGTTGCAGAGGACGTCGGGATTGGGCGTGCGCCCCGCGGCATATTCTCTCAAAAAATAAGAAAATACGCGGTCCATGTACTCCTTGGAGAAATTGACCGAATAGTAGGGGATCCCGATATGGTCGGCGACGCGCTTGACGTCTTCGAAATCGTCGTCCGCCGCGCAGACGCCGTTCCCGTCCGTCTCCTCCCAATTCCGCATGAAGAGCCCGATGACGTCGTACCCTTCCCGTTTGAGGAGGAGCGCCGCGACCGCGCTGTCCACGCCGCCGGAGAGCCCGACGGCGACTCTTTTTCTCTCCACGATGCACCTGCCCGAAAAATTTTTTCTCTATTTTACCACAAACAGACGAAAATACAAAGCATTTTTCCGAAGAATATGCTATAATGGTCCTGTTGGAAGCACTCGTAGCGCAATTGGATAGCGTGTCAGCCTCCGACGCTGAAGGTTGTGGGTTCGATCCCCGCCGGGTGCACCAAAAGAGCGGAACGATTTTGTTCCGCTCTTTTTGCATTCGGCAGGGGTGAGAACCCACCGTTCGCCCCGACCGAAGTTTCTATTTGTGATTCTAAGGTCGGCACGAGCCGCTCTGCGGCGAAGTATCCCCGCCGGGTGCACCAAAAGAGCGGAACGATTTTGTTCCGCTCTTTTTGCATTCGGCAGGGATGAGAACCCACCCCCCTACCCCCCTCCGCAGGAGGGGGTGTTTGTTGTACCCCCTCCGTGGGAGGGGGATCAAGGGGGTGGGGCGGCGAACAGGGCAAAAGAACCCGCCCCCCCACGGCATTCTGAGGGAGCGGAGCGACCGAAGAATCCCGTTGGTCGATGTCGGACTTCGTACTTCGGGATCCTTCGGCTTCGCCTCAGGATGACGGAAAAGGAAAAGGGAATGACGGCGAATCGCCCACGTCACGCGGCGGGAGCGCTGTTTGAGGGGGTGAGGGAGCGGACCCCCTCACGCGCGTCATTCTGCGGGGGCGTAGGGAACGGTCTGAACGCCGGTGAGATCGGAAAGGAGCGGCTCCTGCTCCATATAGCGGAGGGTACAGACGCCCGAAGCCGTATACGTCGTCCCCTCCGTAACCGCCTCAAACGTAAAATCGAATGCGATCGACGTCAGCGCGCAGTCCTCATCGAAATACGCCTTCGCAACGAGTTCGGCGGATCCCGTCGCCTCGATCCCGTACGCCCCGAAGAGACGGGAGATCAAGGCGCCCGCAAGGTCTTCGCGGAGCGCCGCGATCTTTTCGCGGACGTCTTCCTTGCGCGTCCCCTTGCCGAACATCGCGCGGTAGACGAGCCCCATCGAGAGGCGCCCGAGGGTCAGCCCGCCCATTTCCAACGAGATATCTTCCCCCGTACGGGCAAAGTATGCGTCGGCGAGCGCCTTCGTCACTTCGGGCGAATCCAAGCATAGATCGACGTAATCCGTGGCACCCATGTCCGCGGTCGGGGTCGGGAAAACGGTTTCAAGGGAGGGATCGTAGACGAGCAAAAGGGTCCTCAGCTCGCTCCCCGTGACGCCGTAGAGGAGGGTATCGAGAAGGGTCTCGATCTCGGGCATCTCCATGAATTCGTAGACCGTCGTGAACGGCGGGATGATCTGATTGTCCCGTGCGCGGGCGACTGCGGCGTCGATCCCCGCGAGCGCGCGGTCGAGCGTCTCTAAGATGTCCACCGTCATGGAGTAGCCGCTGTCTTCATAGACGACGTCCTCCCCCGCGTAGACGATCCCGTTGCGCACGAGTTTTCCGAGCAACGGGAGACCTGTGCGCAAGAGCTCCCGGTCGGCGTTCCCGTCTGCGACGTACAACGAGCCGCCGCCGCTCCGATAGAAATCGAGCAACGTTCCGAAGTCGCGGCTGTCGTCCTCCCGGCTCCCCGCGCCGAAGAGACAATCGTCCCTGAGGTAGGCGACGAAGTACTTCCCCTCCGCGGCGGATCCCTCGTCGTAATCGATCAAGACGTCCGCCTCCGAAGTCCGCGGGACGGCGTTTGCGGCGAGCGTATAGCGGTAGGAATGCTCCTCTGCCGCCGTCTTGACGCCGAGCGTGCCGTCCTTGACGTTTGCCGCCAGCCCCGCAAAGGGAGCGCGGAGAGCGGCGTAGACCGCGGAGACCGTGTCCCCGTCGGTCACGACATCGCCCGTCTTGGGCGGATCGGGCGTCGGATCATTCGGCCCGCTCGGCCCGCTCGGACCGCTCGGGCTTTCGGGACCGCTCGGGCCTTCGGGACCGCTCGGACCTTCGGGATCTTCCTTCATCGCGGCGCCGCAACGGTCGCATTTGCCGTTGCCGTCGCCGTCTTGGTGTACGGTGCACGGAGGCGGGACGTCGGACGATCCCCCTCCGTCGATACTGCAACCGGCTACCGCAAGAGGGATCGCCCCGAGCAGCAGTACGGCGAGAAACAGGCTTGAAATTCTTTTCATAGACGGTCCCCCTAAATTCTTTCGGTGATATTATACACCGCGGCGGCGGGATTTGTCAAGCGCAGACGGGCATACAACCCTCTTCCGGAGCGGAAACCGCCCGTAACGGCTATCAAAATCACCACTTTCCGAAAATTCCGCACATTTTTTCCAACAATTTTTCCGTTCCCTCTTGATTTTCGGCTAATTTGTTGTATAATGGAAATAGCGGGTCTTTTTCGGGACCCCGCAATCTATACCGACAAGGGGTAACCGGCCATGGAAATTTCTTCCAAAAATATCCGCAACATCGCGGTCGTCGGGCATAGCGGCGAGGGCAAAACCACCCTCTGCGAGGCGATGCTCTTCAACGCGGGCGCCATCGAGCGCATGGGTAAGATCGAAAACGGCACCACCGTCTCCGACTTCGACGAACAGGAAATCGCGAGAAAGACTTCGATCTCCCTCTCTCTCGCTTATCTTAATTGGAACGACACCAAGTTCAACCTTCTCGACGTCCCCGGCTTCTACGATTTCGAGGGCGAGTTCAATTCCGCCATGCGTGCGGCGGGCGCCGCGCTCGTCGTCGCGGGGGCGAACGGCACGGTAACGGTCGGCGAAGAAAAGGCGATCAACGCCTGCCTCAAAGCCAAAAAGCCCATCATCGTCTTCATCAACGGGATGGACAAGGAGAACGCCGATTACCAAAGCACCGTGCGCGCCCTCCAAAACCAATACAAGGGCAAGATCGCTCCCATCCAGATCCCGATGATGGACGGCAATAAGATGACGGGTTACATCAACGTCATCACGGGCAAGGCGTATACGTTCGGCGCCAAGGGCGTGGAAGAGAGCGCCGTCCCCGCCGCCTACCAAGACGAGCTCGCCGAGATGCAGGCGCTCCTTCAGGAGACTGCCGCCGAAAACGACGAGGAGCTCCTCGATAAATACTTCGAAGAGGGTTCCCTCTCCGCAGAAGAAACCGCCGCGGGGATCCGCAAGGGCATCCTTACGATCAACGTCGTCCCCGTGCTCGCGGGCAGCGCCCTCCAAAACAAGGGCGTCATCAACCTGATGAACGAGATCGTGGATTATCTTCCGCAGGCGGCGGAACGCGCCGGGCTCGAGGCGACCGACCTCAAGACGGACGGGCAGATCACCGTCACCTGCGACGAGACCGCTCCCTTCGCGGCGCAAGTCTTCAAGACTGCCGTGGACCCCTTCGTCGGCAAGATGAACTACATCCGCATCAACCGCGGCACGATGAAGACGGGCGTGGACGTACTCAATCCCAACACGGGCACGACCGAGCGCATCAACTCCCTCTATGTGGTACGCGGCAAAAAGCTCGAACCCGTCCAGTCCCTCTGCGCGGGCGACCTCGGCGTCGTCGCCAAGCTCGCGAACACGGGTACGGGCGATACGCTCTGCGACGCAAACCATCCCGTAAAATTCGCGCCCATCGAATTCCCCGAGCCCGTGCTCTCGATGGCGGTCTCCGCAACCGTGCGCGGCACGGAAGATAAAGTCTTCGGCGGGCTCTACCGTCTCGCCGAGGAGGACAAGAGCTTCCAGATCCGCAAGAACACGGAGACGGGCGAGACCCTTGCCTGCGGGCAGGGCGAGATCCAGCTCGAGATCATCAAGCGCAAGCTGAAATCCAAGTTCGGCGCGGACGCCGAATTCACCACCCCCACGGTCGCCTACCGCGAGACCGTGACGGGCAAGGCGGAAGCCGAGGGTAAGCACAAGAAGCAGTCGGGCGGCGCAGGGCAGTTCGGCGTCGTCAATATCCGCTTCGAGCCGGGCGCGGAAGACGGCGTGTTCGAATTCGTCGACGCGACCATCGGCGGCTCCGTCCCCAAGCAGTTCATCCCCGCCGTCGAAAAGGGTCTCCGCGAAGCCATCCAGAAGGGCGTGCTCGCGGGCTTCCCCATGGTCAACCTCAAAGCGACGCTGTTCGACGGAAAATCGCACCCCGTCGACAGTAAGGAAGTCGCCTTCGTTTCCGCCGCCAAGCTCGCGTACGACGACGGCATCCGCCGCGCACGGCCCGTCATCCTCGAGCCCTACTGCTCCATGAAGATCACCGTGCCCGAACAGTACGTCGGCGACATCATGGGCGATCTCAACAAGCGCCGCGGCAGGATCATCGGCATGGATACGGTGGACGGACTGCAAGTCATCACCGCCGAAGCGCCCGAGGGCGAACTCCTCACCTACGCGACCTCTCTCCGCTCCATGACGCAGGGAAGAGGCAGGTTCTCGCAGGAATTCGTCCGCTACGAACAGGCGCCCGACACGGTGCTGCAAAGCCTCGTCAAATAACTTCGCATCTTTGCTCCGCGCCCCGAGGTCTCATCCTTGGGGCGCTTCTTTTTTGACAGGTCTTGACACTGCCCCGTTACTGTGATATAATATCCGAAAAAAATACCATGGAGAAACCGCAATGAAAGAATTCAACCAGCTCTGCAAAGAATTCGAACAGATGGATCCCGCGCTGTTCGATGAACTCCTCACCCAAAAATCGGCGGAAATTTTGCCCGCGCTCACCCTCGTTGCGGGCGGCGCGTCCGACGCCGTCCACCTCTTCTCGACCTTTCTGATCGCCTCCGTCGCCGCAGACGGCAAGCTCTCGGAGGGCGAGTATGCCTGCGTCGCGCCCCTCTTCAAGGTCTTCTTCGGCGAAGCGCCCGCCTATGCCGACTGCAAGCGCGAAGCGAAGCGCCTTTGGGGAAACGCGGCAGAGCTCAAATCGGTCGTGGACGCCTTGGTCGATCTCATCGGAACGCTCTCCGAAGAGCTCAAAGACGACATCATTTTGGTCTGCCTGATGATCTGCGCGATCGACGGGAAAGTCTCCCTCGCCGAAAAACGGTGGATCAAACAGCTCATCCGCGAATAAGCGATGCCGTATAAAGTCATTCTCAAAAGAGGGGAGGAACGGCGGATCGCCGCGGGCCATCCGTGGGTGTACGCCAACGAAGTCGCACGGATCGAAGGCAAGGACAAAAACGGCAGTCTTGCGGCGGTCCATAGCTTCGACGGGCGCTATCTCGGCAGAGGATATCTCAACCACGCCTCGAAGATCCTCGTCCGCATTTTCCTGCGCGGAAACGAGGAAGACGGAAAAGAGCTATACCATGCCCGCATCCATGCCGCCAATTCCTACCGAAAATCGCTCGGCTACGAAAATTCGTACCGCGCCGTCTTCGGCGAAAGCGACGGCCTCCCCGCCCTCATCGTCGATAAATTCGGCGACTATCTCTCCGTCCAACTGCTCTCCCTCGGCGTCTATCTCAGGAAGAAGACGATCGTCGAAGCGCTCGTCGAAGAATTTGCGCCCAAGGGGATCTACGAGCGGTCGGACGTAGCCGTCCGCAAAAAAGAGGGGCTGGAAGAGGAGACGGGCGTCCTCTACGGGGACGTGCCCGATTCCGTCTTCATCGAGGAAAACGGGCTCAAAATGGCGGTGGACATCAAGCGCGGGCAAAAGACGGGGTATTTTCTCGACCAAAAGGAGAACCGCTTCGCCATCCGCCGCTACGCCCGCGGCAACGTGCTCGACTGCTTCTGCAACAGCGGGGGATTTTCCCTGAACGCCGCCCTCTCCGCAAAGAGCGTGACCGCGCTCGACATCTCCCCCCGCGCCCTCGAAACCGTAAAACTGAGCGCCGCGCAGAACGGGATCGGCAACATCCAAACCGTCTGCGGGGACGCGTTTGACCTCTTACGGGCATACCATGCCCGCAAAGAGACCTTCGATCTCGTCGTTTTGGACCCGCCCGCGTTTTGCAAATCCGCCGCCGAGATCCCCGACGCGCTCAAAGGATACGCCGACATTAACCTGCTCGGCATGAAACTTGTCTCCCCCGGGGGATTTTTGGCGACCTGCTCGTGTTCCCATTACGTCTCGTTCGCGGCATTCGAAAAGATGCTGACCGAGACCGCCCGCCGCTCGGGGCGGCGCGTGAGCGTGGTCGAGACCCGCTCGCAGGCGCCCGACCATCCGTGTCTTCTCTCCGCGGAGGAGACCCGATACTTGAAATTCTTCATTTTGCGCGTCCTATGACCCGCCGCCCCCTCGCCGCGAGGGGGCGTTTTTTTGCGCCTGACCCGCCCCGAAAATCTCCATGAAAATTAATGTTTGCAAAGCGGGCGGTTTTGTGGTACAATGAAGAAAACGAGGGCGGATCGCAAAGGAGGACGTTATGAAAAAATCGGTTGCGGTAGGGATCGCGGCGCTGATGGCGCTTTCCATGCTCGCGTTCGGGGCCTGCGGCAAGCCCGAAGAGAAGGGTCCCGCCGAGCTTTCCTCCGAAGAGATGCCCTCCTACGCCAATTTCTACGGGAGATACATCTACGACGAGATCGAGAGCGGCGATACGACGCAAACGGGCTATCGCTTCTTCAACAGCGCTTCGGGCTTCGAATTCAGCTTCCACGGCACTTCGCTCTCCGTCGTATGGCAGTCCGAATTCCCTTCCTACCGCCAAAATGTCTTTTCCGTCTTCGTGGACGGCGATACCGACAGCGAGTCGCTCGTCTTGGATCTCGCCGGCACCGTCTCCCCGCACAGGCGGATGATCGTCGAGGACCTCCCCGAGGACGATCACACCGTAAAGATCCTCAAACGCCACGCGTCGAGCAAGAACAACATCATGCTCATTAGCGCCGAGACGGACGGGTACTTCCTCCCGCCGCCGCCCCGCCCCGCGCTGAGGCTCGACGTCTACGGCGATTCCATCACCTGCGGCGAGGGGACGGACCGCGTCTTCAACGACCAAGGCGTTCTCATCGATTCCTATAACGCCTTGACCGAGAACGTCTTCCATTCCTATGCGGGCTATGCGGCGAAATTCCTCGACGCCGAGCTTCAAATTCTCGGGCGCGGCGGCGCGGCGCTCAAATATACCTCGAACGACTGTTGTATCTACGACAACTACCTCTCCGCGGACATGGATGTCCCCGCGTCGGCGTTCCCCAATTACGTTTGGGATTACGGCAATTTCATGGCGGACGCCGTCGTCATCTATCTCGGCACCAACGACGACTACGGCCCCGGCTTCACCGCGGCGGGCTTCCGCGAGTATATGGTACGCTTCATCCGCGAAGCGATCGGGGAAAATTACGGCAACGACATTCCCATCTTCCTGCTCTCGGGCATGATGACGACCGCGTCGTCCTTCGGCATCACGCTCCGCAACGTCAAGAGCGATCTTTCGGAGGAGTTCCCCAACCTCCAAACGATCGAATACCTGCCCACGACGTACGGGCATCCCATCGCCCCGGAACACGAGGCGGCGGGCAGACGACTCGCCGTCGCCATCGCCGATCTCTTCGGCATGACGATTTGACGATACAATTTCCTCCCCCCCTATTCCGAAAGAGCGGTCCTTTGGGACCGCTTTTTCTCTGCAAAACGCATAATATTTGGGGTTTTTGAGGCGGAAAAGGGTGTGCGAAGATAGTTTACAAAATTTTGACAGGGCAAGCCGCCGTCATTTTGCTTGCCATAACTTTTGGGAATATGTTATAATCATTGGGCGAACAAAGACGGGCGGCGCCGTACAAAGCGGGGGGCCGTTCCCGTACGGAAGGAGAAAGGATATGGCGGCAGAAAACATCGAGCAGTTCCGCGGACAGTTACAGAGCATCTTTTCGGAGATCCGCCGCGACGTGATCGGGCAGAAAGAAGTCGTGGAAGGGACGGTCGTCGCCATGATCGCGGGCGGGAACGTTTTGTTGGAGGGGGTGCCCGGCGTCGGGAAGACGAGGCTTGTCCGCTCCCTCGGCAGGGTGTTCGATCTGCCTTTTTCGAGGATCCAATTTACGCCCGACCTCATGCCCGCGGACGTCACGGGCACGAACATCATCGTCACCGACGAAAAAGGGACCTCTTCCTTCCGCTTTCAGGAGGGACCCATCTTCTCGAATATCATCCTCGCGGACGAGATCAACCGCGCCACGCCCAAGACCCAATCGGCGCTCCTCGAAGCGATGCAGGAGCATAAGGTCACGGTCATGGGGGTATCGCGCAAGCTCTGCGAGCCCTTTTTCGTCCTTGCGACGCAGAACCCCATCGAGCAGGACGGGACCTATCCTCTCCCCGAAGCCCAGCTCGACCGTTTCATGTTCAAGCTCCTCGTCCCGAGCCCCGAGCCCGCCGAACTGAAGGAGATCATCACGATGACGCAGAAGACGATGGAGGAAGTCGCCGAGAAAGTCTGCACGGGGGAAAGCCTGCTCGCGATGCGCCGTACCGCCGGCGAGATCCTCGTGCCCGAAGGCGTTTTAGACTATACGGCGGCGCTGTGTGCGGCGACCCATCCCGAGAGCCGCAACGCCTCCGCCGCGGCGAAAAAGTACATCCGTTTCGGCGCAAGCCCGCGCGCAGGGCAGGCGCTCATCTCCGCGGGCAAGGTGCTCGCCCTCATGGACGGGCGGTACAACGTCTCTTACGGCGACATCGACAAGCTCGCCTATCCCGTCCTCCGTCACAGGATCAAGCTCAATTTCGAGGCGCTCTCCGAACGCGTCGCGCCCGACGGCGTCATCTCGATGATCTTGGAAGAGGCGAAGGGAAACGGCAAGGCAGAGCAAATCGGGGCACCCCATGTCCGCGATGAGGGCGCAAAGAAGCGGGGTCTGTTCGGGAGAGGCCGATGAAAGTATCCTTTTTGAACGGCGGATTTTTCGACCGTCTCGAGACCCTCTCCCTCCATCTTCGGCGGGAGCTTACGGGCTACTACGGCGGCAAGCATCCCATAAGGCAGTATGGGCAGACGATCGAATTCGCCGATTACCGCAACTATGAGCTCGGGGACGACATCCGCCGCATCGACTGGAATTTGTACGCCCGTCTTAGAAAGTACTTCTTGAAACTCTACACCGACGAGCGGCAGATGCACGTCCGCATCTTTCTCGACTGTTCCGCTTCGATGGGGATCGATCCGCAAAAAGCCGACTACGCGCTCGGGTTTGCCGCGGCGCTCGGGTTCCTCGCCGTGCAGAACAACGACAAGGTCTCCTTCCATTTTCTGAAAAACGGGATCGCCGTCGATCCGTTCGGGCTGATCGTGGGCAAAAACGCCTTTTTCGGCGCCGTCGGCGAGTTTGAAAGGATCACATTCGGAGGGGAAGCCGACTTTGCGGAAAACATCCCCAAGATCCCCGACGAAGGGACCAACGACGGGCTCTCCGCCCTCATCTCCGACTTTCTCAACGAGAACGATTGGCAGAAGGCGCTGGACTATCTCGTCTTCAAAAAGCGGCAGACGCTCGTATGCCAGATCCTCGGCGGCGAGGACCTTCGCCCTTCTTACAGCGGAAGATTGGAACTTGTGGACAGCGAGGGGTACGGCCCCGGGGACGCGCGCAACTTAAACCTTCGCGTCGGCCGTCCCATGCTCGACCGCTACGGGCAGGAGATCGCCGCCTACATCCAAGAGATCGGCGGGATCTGCGCCTCCAAGGGCGCGGCGTTCCTCTCGGCGGGGACCGATCTCCCCATCGAACGGGCGCTTTTCGGCGGGCTTACGCGGTGCGGACTGATCGTCTGACCGCAAAACCGCCTTCGGGAGAACGACATGAACGATATCTTTGCAAAATATCGGAGAAGACTGAAATGCGTCGGGCTGTTCCGTTCCGCCGCGTCTGCGCTCGCCCTCTCCCTGTTCGCGGTCGGGGCCGCGTCGCTTGCGGCATGGGCCGCAGGCGCAAAGCCCGCTATGACCTGCGGCATTGCGGCGGGGATCGGTATCGCGCTCTTTCTTGCCCTCCTCTTTCTTTTCTATTTCAGACGGTTCCGCCCCACGGAGAAGACGGTCGCGGAAAAGCTCGACGGGCTCGGGCTCGACGAACGCGCCGTGACGATGTACGAACACAGAGACGATCCCTCCCCGATGGCGGCGCTCCAACGGCAGGACGCCGAGGAAAAGATCTCCGCCCTTCCGAAGGGACTTTTGAAATTTTCGCTCGCCCTGCCCGTCGTCCTCCTTCTCGTGTTCGGCGCGGCGTTTGCGGCGGGCGCAACGGCGTTTTCGGTGCTCAAAGCGGACGACGTCCGCGCCGCGCAGTCTCCCCCCGACCCCGTCGAGGACACGGCGTATTTTACGGTAACTTACGCCGTCTACGAGGAGGGAACGGGCTCCCTCTCGGGGAAGACGGTGCAGACCGTGAAGAAGGGCGGATACACAGAACCTGTGGCAGCCATGCCCGCAAATGGCTTTCGCTTCGTGGCATGGGTGGACGAAAACTTGTCTCCCTTGGCAAATCAGAACAATCCGCGCAGTGAGACCAACGTAAGGGGGGACATGACCGTGTTCGCCTACTTCGAAAAGGCGGACCAAACCCCTCCCGACGAAGAACAGGGCGGAGGTTCCGAAGGACAAGGCGGGGATTTGGACCCCAACCCGGGCGGCGAGACCGACCCGCCCGAAGGCGAAGGCGGCGGGCACCATGAGGCGGGCGGTGGCGGCGGAAGCACGGGGGGCGGCGGCTCCCTCAACAACGGCGTCATCGACGGAACGCAAGACTATCAGGAACAGTTCGACCGCGAAGCGCTCGAAAAGGAGCTCGCGGACAAAGAGATCCCCGACGACTTAAAGGACATTTTGGGCGATTATTACGATACTCTGAAGCCCTGAACGGGCGGACGGAAGGGAAAACGGCTTTGGTATTTCGGTGGCTTTTACCTTTGGGCTTTTTGGGTCTCATCGCGATAGCGGCTCTGTTTGCCGTCTATCTCATCAGACCGCAATATAAAAAGAGAGTGATTTCGGGCACCGTCGTCTGGAAGCGCGTCCTTCTGCGCGAAAAAAAGCGGCGCCCGATGTTCGACCATATCTTTCTCTTCCTTCTGCAAGCGCTCGTTCTTACGATCTTCGCGGCAGGGCTCGCACAGCCCCGCCTGTATTCCCCCAAAGTACTCCTCGAGGACGCCGAATACATCCTCGTGCTCGACGTCTCCGCGAGTATGCGGGCGAGATCGCTGACCGACGGTACGACCCGCTTCGGACGGGCGGTAGACGCCGCAAAGGAGGAGATCGACGGTCTGTTTTCGGAGAGCAGTGAGGGGACCGTCTCCCTCATCGTCGCCGACGGCGACCCCGCTTATCTCTTCTCCGACCTCAAAAAGGAGGACCGCGCGGAGATCTTCGGAATGCTCGACGCCCTCTCCTGCACCCTCGAAGAGTGCGATCTGAAAGGCGCGGCAGAGCTCGCGGGAAAGCGCCTCGACGACAATCCCTATGCGAAGATCTTCCTCTTCACGGATACGGCATACGGCAATCTCGGCACGGCGGTGAAGGTCGTGGACGTCTCGGACGCGGCGCGGGAGCAGAACGTCGCCGTGCTCGGGTGCAACGTGGGCAGGCAGGACAACCAATATCTCTTCGAACTCATCTTCGGCGCCTACGGGAATGTCTCCGTAAAGCGCAACGTCTCTTTGGACATCAAGGGGGCGGACAACGGGCAGGGGCCGCGCGATCTCCATCTCGAGGTCCCCGTCACCTTCGCGGTCGATGAGAACGATCCCGCCCACGAGCAGATCGTGCGCGTTCCCGTCTTCGCGACGGACGAGGCGTTCGGCGGGCAGGAGGATTGGTTCTTCGAGACTTACGAGGGGATGGAGATCTCCATTCCCGATCTCGGCGACTCCATCCCCGAAGACGACCGCTATTTCGTCTATGGGGGGGTGCGCGACGCCGTCGCCGTGGAATATTGGAGCATGAAGCCCAAGATCTTCTGGCAGTACGGCTTCAACAATCTCGCCAACAACATGGGCGCAACGCGCGCGATCTCCTTTCGCGAGATCTACCGCGACCAAGCGATGCAGGCGGCAAATCACGGCTACGACCTCTACATCTTCGAGCACTCGGTCCCGCCCGAGATCTTGGAGGCGGGGCTCCCCAAAGACGGCGTCGTGCTCCTCGCCGATCCCGACGAGACCCTCTCCCAAACTTCTCTCGGGCTCTCGGTGAAAGAGACCGTCTCCCTCGGCAAACTCACGCCGTGCACGGGGAGCGGACATCCCCTTTTGCGGTATATGGAGCCCGAACGGATCGGGCTCACCGAGTATAAGCGGCTCTCGGCATCCGAAGATCCTTTCTTCGAGACCGTCCTCTCCGTAAACGGCGACCCCGTGATCCTCGTAAAGAACACTCCGTCCGCCAAGCTCGTCGTGATGCCGTTCAGCATCAATATGTCCGATTTTTACGGCGACCAATTCCAGATCTTTTTATACAACCTTCTCGACTGTTTTATGCCCCTCACCCTCCAAAAGAACGATTTCGTCGTCGGCGAGCGCGCGGCTCTCTCCTGCAAGGGGGAATCGATCGAAGTCTCCTGCGGCGAATTGTCGGAGACGCTTTCGGAGTTTCCCGCGGAATATCCCTTCCGTTCCCCGGGGACTTACGTCTTCACGACGCATTTCGGGCTTCCGAAGGAGGACGAGATCCGCATGGCGTACGTCCATGCGCCCGCCTCGGAGAGCGCGCTCTTTCCCGCGCCCGGCTTCCGCGTCGTTTTGGACAACCGCGAACTCTCGGCGCAGAGCGGGACCGACCTCTTCCTCTGGTTTGCGGCGGCGGCGCTCGTCTTGATGGCGGCGGAGTGGTGGATCCACTACCGCTACATTCTGTAAGGAGGGAGAAATGAACGCAAGCGTGACGTTTTCGGTCAGCCCGTGGCTGCTCCTTCTCATCCTTCCCGCGTTCGCTGCGATCGCCGTTCCCCTCTTTATAGGGAGGAAACGTGGATCCCGCGTGACGGTCAACCGCGTCGTCTCCGCCCTCTTCCAATGCGCGGCGGCGGCTTGCTGTATCTTCGCGCTGGCGGGGATCCGCACCGAATACGACGAGCCCAATGCGCCCTCCGAGCTCGTCATTTTGGTAGACAATTCGGCGACCGCCCAAGGACAGCGGGAGGCGATGGACGGGTTCGTCCGCGATGTGCTCGGGGCGAACGGCGCAAGATGCCGCGTCGCCGTCGTCCTCTTCGGGTACGGGCAAAACGTCGTCCTCGCGATGGGCGATCACGGCGCGGACGAGGCGTATACCCGCTATCTTGCGGAGGTTTCGAAGTCTCCCGCGGGCAATGCGACGGACATCGCTTCCGCCCTCAGGCTCGCATGGGATCCCGCGCCCGGCGCCGCCTGCCTCATCACCGATCCCGCGCGCGCAAAGATCCTCATCCTCAGCGACGGGTTGGAGACGGACGGGGACGCGATCGGCGCGATGAAGACGCTGACGCGCGAAGGCGTACAGATCGAGACCTCCTTCTTTGCCGACGGTCCCCGCGCCGACGCCTCCATTCTCGGCGTAAGCTATCCCGCGCAGACCGTCTTCGCCAACAGGGAATGCGCCATTTCCGTGACCGTGAAGAGCTCCTTCTCCGCGGAAGCCGTCCTCTCCTACCGCGACAGGGACGGCGAGGGAAACGAGAGCGAGGGGCGGATCACAATCGGGCTGAAAGCGGGCACGCAGGAGATCTCTCTCCAACACTCCTTCGGGCAGGCGGGCTTCCACGAACTCACCTTTCATTTGGAGACGGAGGAGGACGGGAGAGAGGAGAACAACACCTACTGCTCCTGCTTCGAAGTGGCGGCGACCGGCCGCCTTCTCATCCTCGAAACGTACAGCGGCGAATCGTCTTCCCTTCGCTCCGCCCTTGCAAAAACGGCGGCGCAAAATGTAGACGTCGAAACCCAACTCATCACCGACGCGGGGGGCATGACCGCGGAAGAGCTTTCAAAATACAGTGAAGTCCTTCTATACAACGCCGCCCGAGAGGACATGGCGGAGAGTTTCGAGAGCGCGCTCTATGACTATGTCAATACGTACGGCGGCGGGCTGTTTACCGTCGGCGGATTCCAAAAGGACGAACAAGGGGGCGTCATTACGGAGCCGAAATTCCGCGAGCCCTCGGTGGAGGTCCCCGTGCGGCACAGTTACAGGGAGGAGGACCTCAAAGATTCCCTCCTCGCCTCCATGCTCCCCGTGACCTTCGAAGAGTACAAACCCGCCGTCGCCGTCGTATTCGTGATCGATATCTCCTCGTCCATGGCGTCGCCGAGCGGTCCGCTCCGTCTGGCGCTCCAAGAGACGCGGGAGGTCCTCGACAACCTCCTCGACCCGCGGGACTATGCGGGCATCGTCACCTTGCAGGATTCCTATGCCGAGACCGATCCGCTCAGCCCCGTCACGCAAAAGGAGACGCTCAAAGCCACGCTCGACGATTTGGAAGACTTCTATGACTTCGACGCGTGCACCCGCTATGCGCCCGCCCTGCGGCAGGCGGTGGGGATGCTCGACCTCGCGCCCGACCACGTCGCGCGGAAGCATATCGTCCTCCTCTCGGACGGCGGCCCCGGCGATAAATTCGCCGACTACGGCCCGATCGTCGAAGAGGCGGGAAAGCGGGGGATCACCCTCACCGTAGTCAGCTATTACCTCAAAACCCGCGTCATCGACGGCGAGCTCTGCTATTTCAACCACTCGTACGATGTCAAGGGCTATGAGATCAACGTGGGCAACCTCGAAAAGCTCGCGGAGTACGGGCATGGGAGCCTCTGCCTCATCCCCCGCGTCTTCCCGGGATGGGGAGACGCCCTCCGCAAAGATCTCAGGCTCGAAGAACTCGGCGACATCGGCTATGATCGTTACAGCCCGCAGATCGGCGAACGCTCCTCCGAGATCCTCGGCGGCATTACCAATCTCGACCTCGAACAACTCACCCTCGGCGGCTATTTCCCGAGCAGGAGAAAGATCGACCCGAACGTGACCGTCCCGCTCCTTGCGGAGGGGTCGCCGCTCTACGCGCAGTGGACGTTGGGCGCGGGCAAAGTGGGAAGCATTTTGGTCGATCTCGAGGGGGTATGGTCGGAAGAGCTCCTCGCGCAGGAGACGGGGCTGACACTGATCGGGAACATCGTCGTCTCCCTGATGAAAAACGTGGAAGCCGCCCGAAAGCCTGCCATCGACGCCGCCCTCACCGAGCGCAATTTCACGACGCAGGTGAGCGTCTACGGCTTCGACCCGTCCAAGGAGGACGCGAAGCTCGTCGCGTTCGTGCTCTCCCCGAACGATTTGAAGCCCCAAAAGTTTGATTTGAGCGCCCTCTCGTTGGGCGGGAACCGCTTCGTCTTCGAAAACCGCGAGGCGGGCGTCTACACCGTACAGCTTCTGAAAGTGAGAGCGTCGTTCGACGTTTCAAACAGCGCCTATCGCACCGCCGCCGATATTCCGCAGGAGGAGATCTTAGAGTACGAAGAGCTGTACCGCGCGTTCTCCTATTCGAAGGAATACGCCGCCGCCGATCCCTACGCCGAAGGGCAGGATCTCCTCGCCGCGCTCTCGACGAGAAGGGCGGAAAACGGGCTCCCGTACAGCAAATTCGTCTATGACGCCGAAACCGTCTTCGCGGAAAACGGAATCGTCAGGCGCAGCCGCGAATACAGGCAAACCCTCCTCATCTGTGCGATCGTGATCTACTTTGCGGGGATCGCGGTGCGCAAGACGGGGATCTTCCGCAAACGGAAACGCTCCTGAGTCGTTCGCGGCGTACCCTTCCCGCGGGCGGCGAAGACGGTCCTTTCCCCGTTCCTTCTTTCATACGGGATCCTCCACGGCGGAGGGTCCCGTATTTTTTGAAAAAAAGGCGGGAAACGCTTGACAAAAATCCGAATTCGGATTATAATTCAAATACGAATTCGGATTTTACAGGAAATTTTATGGATGAACGCGTCTTTTTTTACAAACTCGGCAAACTCGTATACGGCATCGACGGCGTCTATGAGGAATACGGGAAGGGCTATCGGCTCGCATCTCCCAATCTTCTTTGGATCTTATACGCCTTGAACGACGGAGAGGGGCACAGCCAAAAGGAGATCTGTGAAGAGTGGGCGATCCCGCGGAGCACGGCGAATACCATTATCAAAGATTTGGAGAGCAAAAACTATCTCGTGCTCTCTCAAATCAAAGGAAAACGGCGGGAACTTTCGGTATCCCTCACCCCGCGCGGCAAGGAATACGCGGATGAAATTTTATCCGACCTCTACCGAAAGGAGAGGGAAATTTATCCCGAGATCGAAAACCCCGAAGAGCTTCTGCTTTCCTTGCAAAAATTGGCGGCGAAGATGCAAAAGATCGCCGCAAAGGAGATAAAATGAGTAAGAAAATTTTGGTGGCGTATTTTTCGGCAAGCGGAGCGACGAAGCGGACCGCAAGCCTTCTCGCAAAGGCGGCAAACGCCGACCTCTATGAGATCGCGCCGAAGATCCCCTATACGGCGGCGGACCTCGACTGGACGAACAAAAAGAGCCGCTCTTCTTTGGAGATGACAGACCCCGCTTCCCGCCCTGCACTTGCGGACATGGGTGCCCCCGTTTCCGTCTGCGACGTCATTTTTCTCGGCTTTCCCATCTGGTGGTACACCGCGCCGACCATTATCAAAACCTTCCTCGAAGCCTACGATTTTTCGGGGAAGCGCATCGTCCTCTTTGCGACGAGCGGCGGGAGCGGGCTCGGAAAATCGGAAAGCGCACTTTCGCCCTGCGCCCCGAACGCCGTATGGATGGGCGGAAAACTTTTGAACGGCGCGACGGAAATTTCGCTGAAAAATTGGGTGGAGAGCCTCGGCTTATAATAGCCGCGGGCGATTCTGCCGTTCGCTTCGGCAGGGCGGCGTAACCCTTAAAAAATCAAAAGGAGTTTCGGTATGAAAAAGATCACGCAGGACGCGGGAAGGAAATCGCTCGGGACGTTCGCTCCCGACTTCGCGCACTACAACGACGACGTTCTCTTCGGCGAGAATTGGAATAACCCTGACCTCGATCACAAGACGCGGTGCATGATCACCGTCGTCGCGCTGATGGCTTCGGGCGTCACCGACTCGTCCCTCAAATATCACCTCGAAAACGCCAAAAGAGCGGGCGTGACGAAACGGGAGATCGCGGCCGCCGTCACCCACGTCGCCTTTTATGCGGGCTGGCCCAAGGCGTGGGCGGTATTCAACATGGCAAAGGACGTTTGGGCGGAAGAGAGCGCCGAAACGGAAAAAGCGGCGCACGAAAATTCGATGATCTTCCCCATCGGCGCGCCCAACGATGGATTTAAGCAGTATTTCAGCGGAAGAAGTTATCTTGCGCCCGTCTCCAAGGAACAGGTCGGCATTTTCAACGTTACGTTCGAGCCGAAATGCCGTAATAATTGGCATATCCATCATGCGACGAAGGGAGGCGGTCAGATCCTCATCGGCGTCGCGGGGAGAGGGTATTATCAGGAATGGGGCAAAGAGGCCGTGGAGATGAGGGCGGGAGACGTCATCAACATCCCCGCGGGGGTCAAACATTGGCATGGTGCCGCCAAAGACGGTTGGTTCTCCCATCTCGCCGTCGAAGTCGCGGGCGAAAATTTATCCAACGAGTGGCTGGAACCCGTCTCGGATGAGGACTACGACAAGCTCCCGTGAGGTGCGGCATGGCGTTTACGGTCAACATCTACTACACGGGAACGGACGGTAGCGCAAGGAAATTTGCGGAAGAAATGAAAACAAGCGGGCTTGTGGATCGGGTCCGCGCCGAACAAGGGAATCTCCGCTATGAATATTTCCTGCCGATGGATGATCCCGAAACCGTCCTGCTTATCGACGCTTGGGAAAACGAGGAAGCCCTCGATTTCCACCATAAAAGCTCCATGATGTCCGAAATCACCGCCCTCCGCGAGAAATATCATCTCAAAATGCGGGTACAGAAATTCATCGAACCGGCGGGAGGCGCGCAATGAAAATCATCAAACGCGCGGCCTGCCTTCTCGCGGCGCTCAATGTCTGTTTTCCCGCCTTTTCGTTCGGTTGCAGGCATGAGCTTGTCCGCGCCGCGTAGCGCCCCGCTCGTCATAGACAAGCTCACGCCTAAATGCAAAATCGATAAATCTAAGCCGAAATCGGTTGCTTTTTTAGAAAAATGTGCTATAATAGATAATACAAGGTGAGTTGCACAAATACGGTGCGTAAGTCCAACTAATTGGGCTTACGCATTTTTTTATGAGGTAAAAATGAAAACAGTAGGGCAGAACAAAATGGCAACTATGTCCATGCGCAAGCTTATTTGGGTAATGGGACTACCTATGATTATTTCCATGATATTGCAATCGGTTTACAATATCGTCGATACCGCTTTCGTTATCAATATGGGTGAGGACGGTATAGCAGGGAACCTTGCGCTGACTTATGCCTTCCCCATTCAGATTTTCATGATTGCTATCGGCGTTGGAACAGGTGTTGGTATCAACACTCTACTCAGCAAACAGCTTGGAGAAAAGGACAATACGGGTGCACGGAATACGGTCGGAAACGGTATTTTTATCGGCATTTGCATTTACGTTGTATTCTTGCTGTTCGGTCTTTTCGGGTGTAATTGGTTTATCTCCATGCAGGCGGGCGGCAACGAAAAAGCCGCCGAAATGGGTGTAAATTATCTTAAAATTTGCTGTCTTCTATCGTTCGGTTCTATCGGATTCACAATCTATGAGCGGTTCTTACAGGCAACAGGAAAGACGCTCTTTTCCACGATTGCGCAAATTTCGGGCGCAGTCACGAATATCGTTTTGGACTATGTTTTCATCTATCCTTGCGGTATGGGGATCGAGGGAGCGGCTTGGGCGACCGTCATTGGGCAAATCCTTTCCCTGATTGTGGCTATGGTTTTACATTATTGTGCGAATAAAGAAATCAAAAATAGCATTAAAGCTTTGAAACCGAGCGGCTCTATCATCCTTGCAATCTATAAAATCGGCATTTCCGCCGCGCTTATGCAGGGACTTTTATCGGTTATGATGCTCGGGATGACGAAGATACTTGGCGCAGTCAAAGTGACTGAAACCGCCGAACTTTTGCAAGGCAGTTTTGGTATCTACTATAAAATTATGCAGTTTGCATTGTTTGCCGCATTCGGGTTATCGAATACGATTATCTCCGTTCTCTCGTTCAATTACGGTATGAAAGATAAAGGGCGGGTCAAATCGTGTATCAAATACGGTATTATCGACAGTGTGACGGTTGCACTTGTCATTACCGTATTGTTTGAGAGCCTTGCCGTACCGCTTGCAAAACTCTTTGCAATGGCAGGCGGCGAAGGTAGCGATGAAATCCAAAGAGTTGTTGTATATGCACTCCGAATTGCAAGTATCAGTTATGTCTTTATGGCGGTAAGTGTTGCCGTTCAGGGCGTATTGCAGGCGTTCCGATACGCTCTATTTCCGCTCCTTATATCCTTTTTGCGGCTATGTGCGCTCGTACTTCCCATGGCTTATCTCTTCACGTTTTCAAGCGGCGTAGTCTATTTGGTGTGGTGGACTTTCCCAATCGTTGAAGTTTTAACGGCTGCGATATCGATTTTCATATTAAAATACGCATACTGCAAAAAGGTAAAACTAATGAATTAGAGGGGTAGACTTTCTGCGCTGTCCGCTCGCTTTCAAATACAAAAAAGACCAACCTAACTCGGTTCGAATTAGGTTGGTCGTGGTGCCGGTGGTCGGGCTCGAACCGACACGAACTCGCGTTCGAGGGATTTTAAGGCATCTGCGTCCCTCGCGCACCACAATATATGGTGTTTTTATCGTTTCAAATCACAACATTTTGCGCTTTTTATTGCCTATTTTGGCGAGTTCCCAAAAGTTCCGAAAGCGGAAATATACGGGGATTTCTAAAATAAATTGTAAAATCAATCCCTTTCCGATATTTTGCCGTTTCGTCGTGGCTATTGTAGCACAGTTTCGAGGCAAATGCAACGGTGATGCGAAAATTTTTCTAACCGAGCCGAACTCCCACCGAGCAAAGCTCGGTTTTTTCTTTACGAAAATTTTTCTTTCTCTCGTTGCATTTCCCAGCCCTTTCCTTTGACCTTATTCTGCATCCCAATCGAACCCGTGCTACTGCTGCCCTGCCGAAAGGCAAAATAAAATATCGGAGGTTTCCGGAATGGAAAACAGAGTTTCTCAAAACAAAAGGTATTTCATGAGAGAGTTTCAGCTCTATGATACCGACCACTTCATCACTTTCAATATCATCGGAATTGATTTTGAAAGACGGCTTATCACCGTGAACATTTCCAATCAAGGAAGATTGAGCGTTCAGACGTTCGACCTGAAAGGTGAGGACGACGCGCTCTACTTCGAGTACGGCATCTTTGATGAAAACAAGATCCCCGTGGACGAATTTGAGGAAATCGAGGAGGACTGAACAATGTTCAAAGCAATGGCTTATATCTATTCGCTTAATCAAGGCGCAATGTGTTCTACCAAAAAGGCGGAAATCACCGTCTTGGAACAGGTCGGAGATAACGACTATATTGTCGATTATAAC
>CANQXA010000011.1 GCA_947627765.1 uncultured Clostridia bacterium | reverse complement strand
AAAGGCAACCCCGCCGACAAGGACTACCAGCGCAAAATCATTGATAACCTTGTGACAAAGGTATTCGTGGGCGACGGCTATATCACGGCGCATTTTCGTTTGGGGAACGCGGCAGAGGTCGAGAACGTCAGACTTGAAGAAATGAAAACAGCGCTTGAACACATTTTCGGTGTTCAAACGCTATCACCATTGGCGCAGAGAGGGGGATTTGAACCCCCGGTAAGCTTTTGACCTACACACGATTTCCAATCGTGCTCCTTAAGCCGCTCGGACATCTCTGCAAGCACACCGTTTATTGTACACGAAAACCGTCCGAAATGCAACCGATTTGCGCGTCATTTGCGAAAAATTCTTTATTCTTGGATCGGTTTTTTTCTTTGGAAGGAGAAGCGGTGGCGGTAGACGTAGATCCCGTATTCGGTGATCTCTTTGCAAAATTCTTCGAGGTAGACGTCGTCATAATATTTTCCGAAACGGAAAACGCGCTCTTCCGTTGCACCGTAGCCGAAGTCGATCCGCAGGGTGACATTGAACCGCGGCATGGGGACGAGGGAGTTCTGCCGCTGACGTTTTTCGCGCAGTTGTTTGCCGGCGGTCACTTCGAATCTTTGCGCCGATTCCGTCGGATATTTGACATACGTTATGACGGGCGCACCCTGCGAAATAGGATCGGAGAAAACGAATCCGTGCACCTTACCTCGGTCATGGTAGCAGGTAATGCGGTCTTGCACCATACGGACACAGACATTGAGGCGGGGAAACGCCGCGGCAAATTCCGCCTTCGCCGCGGGATCGTCGAGATCGATCTCAGAGGTCAAACCTTCCATTTTCATGCTCCTTTTCAAAGAGGTTGACGAACGCGCGCACGGCGAACGGCATATTGCTGTTTTTCAGTACCGCCATGCCGATGGAACGGGAGGGGAGCGCGGGCTGGACATTGAGCTCGTACAAGATCCCTTCCGAAAGTCTGCGGAGCGCGTATTCCCGCGGGATACATCCGATGCCCATCCCGTAGGTGACGAGCCGCTTCATGAAGTCCCAACTGTCCACTTCCACCGCAGGAGTGAATTTCACGCCGAAAGAGCGGCTGAAATTTTCGAACGACGCCCGTGCGACCGTATGTTCCTCCATGAGAAGGAGGGGATATTTTTGGAGATCCCAAAAGGAGAATTCCTTTTCCCTGAGATGGGAAAACGCCTCTCCCACCACGAATACGTCGTGCAAAATTTGGATGGGATCGCCGAGCAGGATGTCATCATCGTCGTTGATGGGCAGGTTGAGGAACCCGATGTCGCAACGGTCCGCCTTCATCAGTTCGATGATCTTGGGGGAGACGTCCGAAATGAGCTCGATCTTCACCTGCGGATAGAGATTGCGGTATTCGACGATCTTCCCTGAAAGAATATATTGAAAAATCGAAGCGGAAGCGCCGATGCGCAAGGTCCCCGTGGCGGTCTCGCGCAGTTCGGCGAGTTTTTCTTCGACGCCGCCAAGCAGCCGCAACGCCTTTTCCACGTCTTTGAAGACAAGCTCTCCCCCCTGCGCGGTGAGTTCCATGCCCTTGCGCATTCGGTTGAAGAGGGGAGTTCCGAGCTGCGTCTCGAGCTGTTTGATCGCCTGTGAGACCGCCGGTTGCGAGATGTAGAGTTCTTCCGCCGCTTTGGTCAGACTGCCGCACCGCGCGACGGTGTAGAACACTCTGTATAAGTCGAGATTTACCATACTGATTCCTTTACGCGCGGATCACTTGCCCACGCAGAATTTTTCAAAGATCTCGCGGACGACGTCTTCGCTCGTCGTCTCGCCCGTGACCTCTCCGAGCGCATGATGTGCGGCGCGGAGGTCTTCGCAGTAGAGTTCGGGATAGGATTCCAAAGAAGCGAGCGCGCGGCGGACCGCCTGCAATGCCCGCTCGGCGGCACGGTAATGCCGCTCCTCGAGCAGGAGCGCGCCGTCGTTCTCTCTCCCGTAGCCGCGTTCGAAGAGGAGCTTTCGGAACGCGTCCATCCCCTCGCCCGTCTTCGCGGAGAGAAGGATGTCGCACCCGTTGCGGCGGACGAGGTCGCACTTCGCGCCCACGCGGATGACGGGGACACCTTCCGGGAGCTCGGGGACGTCATCATCGCACAGATAGACGATGAGGTCGGCTTCCGAAAGGGAAGTGCGGGCGCGGCGGATCCCTTCGCGCTCTACATCGCTCTCGCCCGTGCGGAGCCCCGCGGTGTCGGTGATCAGAAAGCGCACGCCGTTGAGCTCGATCTCGCCCTCGATGGTATCCCGCGTCGTTCCGGGGACGGGGGAGACGATCGCACGGTCATAGCCCATGAGGGCATTGAAGAGGGTGCTTTTCCCCGCGTTCGGTTTGCCCGCGATGACGCACTTCACGCCCGTTTTGAGTTTTCTTCCCGCGCCGTAGCGGGAGAGCAGAGCGCTTAGCGAAGCCTCCACTTCGGACATGGTATGCCTGATTTCCGTCTTGGTCTCGGGTTCGAGATTCTCCTCGGGATAATCGAGATCCACTTCGACCGCGGCGACGCAATGGGTCAGGAGCTTCATGATGCGGCGGATCTCGGCGGTCAGCTGTTCGGTATAAAGGGAGTATCCCGCGCGCACTTCGGCGGCAGAGGAGGCGTTGATCATATCCGCCATCCCTTCCGCGGCGGCGAGGGAGAGCTTGCCGTTCAAAAAAGCGCGCTTGGTAAATTCTCCCCGTTCCGCAGGACGGGCGCCCAGCTCGAAGGTGCGGCGCAGGACTGCCGCGGCGATCTCCGTACCCCCGTGCAGATGGAATTCTACGACGTCCTCACCCGTAAAAGAGCGGGGAGCGCGGAAATAGACAATGAGCCCGAAATCGGTGACGGTTCCGCCGTCAATTTTCCCGGGGTACATCCGGTTGGGAGTGAAATCCTTGCGGTCCGTCATGCGGCGGGCGATGGAGAGCGCGTCTTCGCCGCTCATGCGGACGACTGCGATCCCGCCCCTGCCGGGCGCCGTGGCAATAGCCGAAATAACCATAATTTTCTATAAGCAGAGATTTTCTTCGACCAAATTTTTTTGGGTTCTCTATAACTTTTTTTTATATTATAGCAGAGCGAAATCCGTTTGTAAACTGATTTCGCGGAAATTTTTCCTCTTTTGTCCCTCCGACCCTTGATTGGCGCGGCGGACCATGGTATAATGGACCTATCCGACGCCGCCGAAGGTTCGTCCTTCGCGGAGCGGGGCGTAAAAGAAGGGAAAGCGGGGAACACTGAGACCATGGAACGTTTTGATCTTGCCATCGTGGGCGGAGGGATCGCGGGGTACAGCGCGGCGCTCACGGCAAAAAATTTACTTTTGAATTATCTTTGGCTGGGGGAGAGCGGCTTCGGCGACAAGCTCCGCCTTGCCGAGAAGATCACGAATTTTCCCGCTCTCTCGGGGGACGGGGCCCGCTTCGCCGCCGCGCTCGGGCGGCAACGCGAGGAAGAGGGGATCATTTTGACCGAAGCCCGCGCCGACGGCATCTACTCCGTAAGCGGCGGCTATCTGATCACGGCGGGGGAGCGCAGTTTCGAAGCGGACACGGTGATCCTCGCAACGGGCGTCGAGACGCGCGCAACGCTGAACGGCGAGCGCGATTTTTTGGGGAAGGGTGTGAGTTATTGCGCCGTGTGCGACGGAGCGCTCTACCGCGGCAAGCGGGTCGCCGCCGTGCTCTCTTCCGCCAAATTCGAGGATGACGCGCGGTATCTCGCACGGTTTGCGCGGGAGGTGATCTGTTTTTGTCTCTACCCCAACCCTTCCCTCGGGGGAGAACGGCTGATTGTCCGCACCGACGTTCCGCTCGCTGTTTTGGGCGGGGAGCGGGTGCGTTCGGTCCTTACCAAGGACGGCGAAGTGGAGATAGACGGCGTTTTTCTTCTCAAAAACTCTGCCCCGCCCGCGGCTCTTTGCGGCGGACTCGAGACGGAGGGCGCCCATGTCAAGTGCGACCGTCTTCTGAGGACCAACCTGCCCGGGCTCTTTGCGGCGGGCGACGTCACGGGCAGACCCTATCAGTATGTCAAAGCGGCGGGAGAGGGCTGCGTTGCGGCGCATATGGCGCGGGAATACCTCCGCGAATTGCGGAAAAAGTAGAAATCTTCGGAAAATCTTGTAAATTCTCTTGTAAAAAGAGGAAATTTATATTATAATAGAACAAGACATACGTTGCGATAAGGAGGAACCGTAATGGAAGAAAATTTGCGCGAGGAGGGCATCGAGCCCGAGATCACGGATGCGGAGCAGGGAACGGAACCTGCCGCTGAGGAGCTTGTCGCAACAAACGAGGGACCCATGTCCGAAGACAATGCGACAGAAACGGTCGTAGAGGCACCCTTAGAGGAGACCGCGGAGGCCGTCGGGGAGACAACCGAGGAAGCGGTAGAGACCGAGGAAGCGACTGCGGAGACGGCAGAAGAGAACGAGGAAACCGTGGAGGCAGAGACTGCCGTCGAAGAGATAACGGAATCGACGACCGAAGAAGCGGGCGAAGAAACCACGGAATCGACCGAGGAGACCATCGAGGAAACCACGGAGATCACCGAAGAAACCGCGGAATCGACCAAAGAGACGGCAGAAGAGACCGGGGAGACCACAGAATCGACCGAGGAGACCATCGAGGAAACCACGGAGGAGACCGCGGAAGTGACCGCGGAAACCGCAGAGATCACCGAAGAAACCGCGGAAGCCGCCGAAGGGACGGCAGAAGAGACCGGGGAGGAAACTCCCGCCGAACCGTTTGTCGATGAGGATCCCATTCCCGACGAAACCGCAGAGACGACCGAGGAAGTAGCCGAGGAACCGACCGAGCAAGTAGCCGAAGAAACGACGCAAGAAGAGACCGCGGAAACGACCGAAGAGACTGCAGAAGAGGCTCCCGCCGAGGAGATCGCCGAAAACGAGGGCACCATGTCCGAAGAGGAAGCGGCGGAAACGGCAGAGGAAACGGAAACCGCCATTGAAGAAACCGCGGAAGAGACGACCGAGGAAACCGTCGAAGAGACGGCGGAGACCGCAGAGGAAGCTCCTGCCGAGCCTCCCGTCCAAAAGAAGAAGATCCGCCTGTTCCGCTTCAAGCCGTCACAGCCCGAGCCCGAACAGGAGAGCGCGTGCGGCGCTTGCGAGGAGAAGGCGGAAGAAGGGGAAACGCCCGAAAAGAAAGGGGAGTACACCGTTCTCCGCTATAATCTTTCGGTGAAGGTCCGTACGGAAGGGGAGCGCGGCGAAGCGGATGAGACGAGCGCGCTCGATCGTGTGGGCGAGCTCGAATACACGGCGTCGTCCATCGAGGGGGCGCCAAAAAAGCGCGCATACGTCTACCTGCCCCGCGGCTATACGGAGGGCAGAAAATACCCCGTACTCTATCTGCTCCACGGGATCGGCGGCGACGAGAACGAGTGGCTCGCTCCCTACGGCTACGGCAGGGGCAAGTGCGTCAAGATCCTCGACCGTCTCATGGAAAAGAACAAGATCCGCGACGTGATCGTGGTCTTCCCCAACGGAAGGACCTGCCCCGAATTTGCGGACGTTACCTCGGAGCGCAACGAATACGGTGCGATCAAGGCGACGCCCAACGTCCTCGGCTTCTATGCGTTCGACAAGGAACTGCGCGAAGACCTCATTCCCGCGGTGGAGCGGACCTATTCCGTCCGCAAGGACCGCGAGAGCCGCGCCATTGCCGGGCTTTCGATGGGCGGGATGCAAGCGGTCAATTTCGGGATCGGCTGTATCGACCTTTTCAGTTGGATCGGCGGTTTCTCCGTCGCACCCGGTACGATGGGCGGCGCCTTTGCGGGGCGCGCCATCCGTGAGAGCGGCTATCCTCTCTCGGGGATGTATCTCGCCTGCGGGGAAAAGGACTGCGTTTCTCTCATGCCGCACGCATCCCTCGCGGAGGGCTTGGCGGAGACGGCGGGCGATATGCTCTTGAGCTTCAAAGCGGAACTGCTCGCAGGGCTCGGGCATGAATTTAAGGTTTGGAATTACGGGCTCGAGCAATTCCTGCTCTATGTGTTCGGGATTTGACGGGCATTACAAAAAGTGACGGTTTTTGCGGCGGAACGCCGCGCGGAGGTTTTTTGATTTTATGGACGCGGGAGACATAGGACTCTTAGTCGCCTTACTTATTTTGGTCGTTCTGTCGGGCGGATTTTCCGCCACGGAGACGGCTTACACGAGTTTCAGCACGGTGCGGATGCGCCGTTATGCCGTCAAGAAGAAAACGGCGCAGGTCGCCCTGAAACTCAGCGAGAATTACAATACCGTACTCACCACGCTCCTCATCGGAAACAATATCGTGAACATCGCGGCGGCGACTATCTCCACCGTCCTGTTCACCCATTGGATCCACGGGGACTTGGGGCCTACCATTTCGACGATCGCGCTCACGGTCGTCATTCTCATTTTCGGGGAGATCACGCCCAAATCGCTCGCAAAGGAGGCGCCCGAGCGCTTTGCCTGTTCGATGGCGTACCCTTTGCTCGTTTGCAGTTGGATCTTTTTCCCCTTGAATTGGATCTTCGGCTGGTGGAAGAAGCTCATCTTCCTCATCTTCGGGCTGGATAAAAAGCGCAAGAAGTACACCGAGGCGGAATTCAAGATGATCGTCTCGGACGTCAAGGACGAGGGCGTGCTCAACGAGACCGAACACGACCTCATCACGCGGACGCTCCGTTATGACGAACTGCACGTCGGCTCGTGCATGATCCCCCTCGACCGCGTGATCATGGTCGAAGCGCGGGACGATTCGCGGCTCGTCTACCGTCTTTTCCGCGAGACGAATTTCTCCCGCATCCCCGTGTATAAGGGGACCAAACAAAACATCATCGGCATTTTGTACCGCGCGGACTTCTATGAAAACCTGCTCGCGGGGCGGCGGGACTTCGGCAACCTCATCCGTCCCATCTCCTATACGGCGACGGATGAGAAGGTCTCCGATCTCATGAAGCGGATGCAGTCTCTGCGCGAGCATATGGTGATCGTGGGCTCGGAGGGCAATGCCTTGGGGCTCATCACGCGCGAGGATATGTTGGAGGAGCTCTTGGGCGACGACATCGACGACAAGTACGATCTCACCCCCAATACCGAGCCCCTGCAACCCTTCATCCCCGAACCGGAGCCCGTCGATCCCGAATCAGTAGACGAAACGGAAGAATAGCGCATGAAGATCGAGATCCCCGCCGCGAGCGGTTTGGAGGCGGCGGTAAAACGCGAGATCGAACGGATGGGCTTGGGGGAAGCTCCCGCCATCCGCGGCAGGATCGTACTCGAGGGCGACTGGAATACAGTCGCCCGTTTGAATGTCCGTCTCAGGGCGGGCGAGCGCGTTCTCGCCGTCCTCGGCGAATTTCCCGCTTCCACCTTCGACGAGCTCTTCGAAGGGGTCTTTTGCATCCCGTGGGAGGAGTTGCTGTCCGCAAAATGTAAGATCCTTTTGGACGGCAAGAGCGTGGAGAGCAAGCTCGCGGCGGTCAAGGCGGCGGGCGGCGTCGTCAAGAAGGCGATCTTAAAGCGGCTCGGCGAGAAGCTCCGCGTCCGCACCTTCGACGAATCGGGCGAGCGGGCGATCGTGGGTGTTTCCTTGTACCGCGATGTCGCCACGGTCACGCTCGATACCTCGGGCGACGGGCTCCACAAACGGGGGTATCGGGTCAAAACCTACGACGCTCCCCTCCGTGAGACAATGGCGGCGGCGGTCATCGAGGATTCCTTCTACCGCAGAGACCGCTGTTTTGCAGATCCTTTTTGCGGCAGCGGGACGATCCCCATCGAAGCGGCGCTCTACGCGAGGGGGATCTCCCCGGGTCATGCGCGGACCTTCGATTTCACCCGTTTCAAAGGGGTCCCCAAGGACGCCCTCCGCCGTGCAAACGAGGAGGCGCAAGGAGACGTTTGGCGGGGCGAGATCGCTCCGATTTTTGCTTCCGATCTCTCTCCCCGCGCCGTCGAACTCGCGAAAGAGCACGCCCGCCGCGCAGGCGTAGAAAAGGATATCCGCTTCTCCGTTGCGGACATGGGTGCCTTCTCTTCGGTCACACCCTATGGAATTTTGGTTTCCAACCCGCCCTACGGAGAGCGCATGACGGGGGATCTTCCCGCCCTCTACCGCGCGCTGAGAGCGATGATCATGCGCCTTCCCGATTGGAGCGCCTATGTGATCACGGCGTTTGAAGACGCCGAACGCATTCTCGGCAGACCCGACCGCCGCAAGCTCCTCTACAACGCCCATTTGAAGTGCAGTCTGCTCTCCTATTTCGGCAAGAAGCCCGTATCTTCGTGACGGTATTGTGAATTTTACTAAATCATCCTTTCATTTTGTTGACTTTTGGATATAATTTGGGTATACTATGAATGTTGTCCTAAATATAAAGTTCACGAAATTTCTTGGGACAAGAAATTTCCGTGAGGGGTGGCGGAAAGGACATCTCCAAGCCCCGTCGCCCGCATGGTTGTTTGTCCTCAAAGACAGCAAAGACAACAAGCGCAAATCGAAAGGATAATTTTTTCCCGCACGGCGGACCGTCGGGGAAAAGGGGAAAGTATGGAACTCAATGAATATTGGTTGAAGATGTTCGAGAGCGTCAAGGAGATGGAAGAGGTCAACCTGTTTTCCGAGGCGGCGAAGCTGACCAAGACGGAGTTCCGCCTCGTCCGCGAGATCGTGGCGGAGGGCGAAAAGGGGAGAGACATCATCTCTTCCGAGCTTGCGCGCAGGCTTGGCGTCACCCGTTCGGCGATCTCGCAGATCGTCAATAAGCTCGAGGCGCGGGGCGTCGTCAAGCGCGTTCCCTCCTCCACCGACCGCAAGACCGCCTACATCCGTCTCTCGGAGCGGACGGTCTCCGTCTTCGAGGAGCAGTGCCGCGAAGCCAACGCGGTGATGGAGTACGTCTTGCACGACCTCGGGGAAAAACGGGTGCAAGCGCTGATTGCCGCATATGATGAATTTGCGGCGTCGCTCAAACGCGCCCGCGCCCTCTCTCACCGCGGCTGATCCCCGTTACGGCTTACAAGCGAAGAAGCGGAAGGGTCCCGAAACAAACGATAACGATCGGTTTTTAGGAGTGGATATATGTTGATTTGTCCTCATTGTGGAATGCAGTTGCCGGACGGAAGCGTACAGTGCTCCCGTTGCGGCGCATGGTTTGCACCCGCCGTGCAACCGCCCGTTTTGTATACCGCGCCCGTGCAGTATCCGCCGTTGCCCTTCCCGTATGCGGCGGTTCCCCAACCTATGCAACCCGCGCAACCAATGCAGCCCGCACAGCCCGCACAACAATCCGGCCGTCCCGTACGGCCCGCCAACGGCCCTGTCGAACACGGCGATACGGCGATGCTCAAGCTCAACGGGATCACGAAGGATTATAAGATCGCTTCGGGCAGTGTGCACGCCCTCAAAGGGGTGAGTTTGGAGTTCCGCAAGAGCGAATTCGTCTGCATCCTCGGGCAGAGCGGTTGCGGCAAGACGACGCTCCTCAACATCATCGGCGGGCTCGACCATTACACCACGGGCGATCTCATCATACAGGGCAAATCCACGAAGAGCTTCAAATCCCGCGATTGGGACGTTTACCGCAACCACCGCATCGGATTTATTTTCCAGACCTATAATCTGATCCCTCACCAGACCGTTCTTTCCAACGTCGAGCTCGCGCTTACCATCGCGGGCGTGGGCAAATCGGAGCGCCGCCAACGGGCGAAGCGCGCCTTGGAGCGCGTCGGGCTCAAAAACGAGCTCAACAAACGCCCCAACCAGCTGTCCGGCGGGCAGATGCAACGCGTCGCGATCGCCCGCGCCCTCGTCAACGACCCCGACATCCTCCTCGCCGACGAGCCCACGGGTGCCTTGGATTCCGCCACGAGCGTGGAAGTCATGGAGCTCATCAAGGAGATCGCCGCCGAGCGCCTCGTCATCATGGTGACCCACAATGCCGATCTCGCCGAGCAGTACGCATCGAGGATCGTCCGTCTGAAAGACGGGTTGGTGGAGTCCGATTCCGCGCCCTACGAAGGCAGAGCGCCCCGCGCGGCGAAGACGGAGAAAAAGAGCGGGAAACAGCGCGCCAAGATGAGTTTCTTTACGTCGCTCGCCCTCTCCTTCCGCAATCTTCTGACCAAGAAGGGGCGCACGATCATCACCTCGGTCGCGGGGTCGATCGGGATCATCAGCGTCTGCCTCGTGCTCGCCCTCTCCAACGGCTTCGGCAACTATATCCGCCATACCGAAGAGGATATGCTCTCCTATTATCCCATCGAGGTCTCGGAGAACGCGCTCGACGTATCCTCGGTCATGTCCGCAATGACTTCGCCCTCCGATCTTCCCACCGACGAGGAGATCGCCGACAAGGTATACGTCAACTCGTTCTTGACGGGGCTCGCGCAGGGCGTCGCCGTCAGAAACAACATCACGCAGGAATACATCGACTATCTCGAGCAGGGCAGGGCCGATCATCCCGAGTGGTTCGCCTCCCTCCAATATCTTCACGGGTTCGACATCGGCGAGGCGCTCACCCTACCCATGACCAAGATCGACAACACCGTACAGAACTTTACGGTGACCCGCCTCAAAGAATATCTCATCCAAAAACTCATCACCGAAGCGCCCGAATACACGGGGCTCCTGCCCTTTGTGGATTTCTTCACCAACGTCATCAACGCGATGCCGGGCACGACGGATTTTTCCGATCCCGATTACGGTTCCTATGTACTCTCGCAGTACGACGTCATCGCGGGCGAATTCCCCAAGAACGAAAACGAAGCGGTGCTCGTCGTGGGCGAGCAGAACGCAGTCGTCGATCTCACCCTCGTCCAGCTCGGCTTCCTCACCGAAAAGGAATTCTTAGACCTCTTCTTAGAGGCGCAGAAGACGGCGGACGACGTCGTTCCGACCGCGATCTCGGTGGGGGACAGCGAGGAACAGCCCGAGGGAACGGACGACCGTCTTTTCCTCTCCTACGACGATATTTTCGCCCAAAAGTACGTCCTCTATTATGCCGACGCCCTCTACCGCGATTGCAGGGACGCCGACGGGAATTATCAAACCTATCCCTTCGAGTATATGGGGGAATCGGTCGGCGAGCTGTCCGCGGGCGATCAGGGCGTAGATATCAAGATCTCGGGGATCTTGCGGCTGAAAGAGAACTTCACTTACGGCTGTCTCACCGAGGGGCTCAACCTTACGGAATCGCTGATCGGCAGTTATCTTGCGCACAACAAGGAGAGCGAGATCGTCAAATGGGTTTCGAGCGACGACGCCAAGCTCCCCGTAGCGTTTACGCTCCTCTCGGGCGCCGCGGGCGTCTCGCTGTACCGCTCTCCCGCAGAACATCTGAACAGCCAATATACTGCGACCAACCTCGGGACCGTGCGGTCCACTTTGGTCTCCAAATTCGGGGAGGAATTCACCGCCGCGATCGAGCTCGCGCTCGAGCCCTACGGCTTCTCCTTCGGGGAGGGCACCACACTTACCGAAATTATGAACCAATTCCTCGCGCACAGGGAGGAGCTTTCTGTCCTGAGCGAGGATATCCTTGCGAACTTGGAAGATGAGTTCGGGCTCGCCTATAAGGGCGATCCCTCGACCGCTCTCATAAACATCGCCCTCTCGGTAAGGCAAAAGCTCGTCGGGAAGGAGACGATCACGCGCGACGAATTCGCGCAGGCATTCGGCGACGCCTTTGTCGCCGAGATCATCGAATCCACGATCGGGGAGCTGAACGGAACGGTCTACATCAGCTATGCGCCCGAGACGGTCGCGCGGTTCCTCGGCGGCGTCGAGAGCTCCAACGACATCCTCATCTACGCGAAGGATTTCGATTCCAAGGAGAAGATCTTAAACTATCTCGACGCATGGAACGAGATGGAAGGCAGGGACGAGAGCGAGATCATCAAGTATACCGACCGCGTCGGTCTCCTCATGGGCATGGTACAGACGATCCTCAACGTCATCACCTATGTGCTCGTGGCGTTTACCGCGATCTCCCTCGTCGTCTCCTCGGTCATGATCGGCATCATCACCTATGTCTCCGTCGTCGAACGGGTCAAGGAGATCGGCGTCCTCCGCTCCCTCGGCGCGCGCAAGATGGATATCCGCAACCTCTTCAACGCCGAGACTTTCATGATAGGGCTCGCCGCGGGGTTCATCGGCATCACCATCACATACATTCTGTCGCTGATCGTGAGCGCCATCATCCAGTCCCTTTCGGGGATCGCGGGCATCGCGACTTTGCCTCCGCTCACCGCGTTCATCATGGTGTGCGTAAGCGTCCTACTCACGCTGATCTCGGGGCTCATCCCCGCGCAGGCGGCGGCGAAGAAGGATCCCGTCATCGCCCTCC
Source organism: uncultured Clostridia bacterium (assembly GCA_947627765.1). GTDB lineage: Bacteria > Bacillota > Clostridia > Christensenellales > Borkfalkiaceae > Gallimonas. The sequence goes on along the minus strand of CANQXA010000011.1, from coordinate 38,659 downwards.
GTACGGAGTGAATAAAAGCCTTCTTCTCCGTCCATACTGTGTGCGATAGGTGTGGCTATGGCAAAGAAGAAGGTCAAGAAACTCACGGAAGAGGAGTACGAAAAATATTTGAAGGATCTCATGACCAAATAAAAATCGGAGCTTCGGCTCCGATTTTTTCAAAATAAGGCTTGTTTCGACGGGATCCCCCCCGAATCTACGGCATGAAAGCGGTATGATAGGATCAAATGCGCGCGCGGCGGAGGAAGGGCATGGCAAGGAAGATCGTGGTGACATCGGGCAAGGGCGGCGTGGGAAAGACGACGGTCTGCTGTAATCTCGCGATCCAGCTTGCCCGCCGCGGCAACCGCGTGATCGTCTGCGATCTCGATTTCGGTCTCAACAACGTGGACGTGGTATTGGGCGTGGAGGATCTCGCCGTCTACGACATCACCGACGCGATCGAAGGCCGTTGCCGCGCGCGTCAGGCTCTCGTGCATCATCCGCGCTATCCCACCCTCTTCACGCTCCCGAGCAACCGCGTCTGCGACCGCTATATCTCCCCGCAGGCAGTCCGTCTGGTGCTCGATTCGCTCGCGCCGCAGTTCGATTACATCCTTCTCGATTCGCCCGCGGGCATCGAAGACGGGTTTCACCGCGCCGCGTCGTGCGCGGAGGAGGCGCTACTCGTCACCACGCCCCACATCTCTTCGGTGCGGGACGCCGACCGTGTCGCCGGGCTTCTGCTCGGCTATCGCTTCCGTGCGCTCGGGCTGGTCGTCAATCTGATGCGGAGAGACCTTATGCGGCGGCGGGAAGTTCCGACTGCCGAGGAGATCTCCCGCTCCCTGCATCTTCCCGTACGGGCGGTGATCCCGGAGGACGACAAACTACTGCTCGAAAATCTCTCCGAGCGTTCGCGCGCCTTCCGTCTGCTTGCCGAGAGCCTCGAGCGCGACGGCGCGCCGCACAAAAAAGGAGGGGAAACATTGTGAAGAGTTACGATCTCGTCCGCCTTGAGCGGATGCTCGATTCCGATAAGATGCTCATCAGCGAGGAATCGCGCAAGGCCGCGATCCGCGATTTCAGGCGGGTGGCGGAAGAATATTTCGAGACGAACGGGGGATTCCTGCTCACCACGCGGGAGGGGAAACGGGGGACGGAAGTCGTCTTTACCTTCCGCATCCACCGCGTGAAGAATTTCACCTCGCTGAAATAGACGTCCGTCCTTGCTTTTCGTCCGCCCGTGTGGTATAATCGTCGTATGAAGGATATCTTTTTGCTCGATCTCGACGAGACGCTTCTCGATTTCACCCGTGCGGAGCGCGAAAATCTCATCAGCGTTTTTACGCGGCGGGGACTGCCCGCGGACGAAGCGGTCTTACAGCGTTTTCATACGATCAACGACGGGCTCTGGAAGACGCTCGAGCGGGGCGGGATCACGCGGGAACGGCTCAAAGAGGAGCGGTTCGCCCGCCTCTTTGGGGAATACGGCGTCGAGGAAGACGTCCCCGCCGTTGCGAAGGAGTACTATGAAAATTTTCTCCGCTTTTGTTTCCCCTTCGAGGGCGCGGCGGAGTTTTTGAAGGCGCTCGGTGGGCGGGGCAGACGGTTCATCGTGACCAACGGCGGATCGCTGATCCAGCGGGGGCATATCCGCGACGCAGGGTTCGAAGACGAGCTCGAAGGCGTCTTCATCTCCGAAGAGATGGGCGTCGATAAGCCTTCCGTGCAGTTCGCCGAAGCCGTGGAGCGCTCCATTGCGGATTACGACCGTAGCCGCGCCGTCTGGATGGGGGACAGCCTCACCTCCGACAAGCTGTGCGCCGAATCCAAGGGGATCGATTTCGTCCTGTTTGTGCCCGAAGGGAAGGAAGACGGCGGCTATCGGGGCGCGGTCGCACGGAGCTACGGCGAAGCCCTCCGCATCTTCGGCTCCATGTAACGCCGCGCCCGCGGAAAATTTGCTCTTACTCCCCGTCCGCGTTTTGGGACGGGGTTTTCGTTTGCCACGCCGCAGAGTTTCAGCCCGGATCCGCGGGAAAGGGTGCATTTTTCGGTATGATGAAAATTTTTTTCAAAAAACGGGGCTTTCTCCCAAAAGAAATGCCGTTTCCATTGACAAAATTCTTTTTTTAGACTATAATATACGCGGAGTTTCATTGAGTGAGGAAAAGAAATGGAGATTCGTGAAATTTTAAGCCGCTGTGACCATACCCAGCTCTCCGTCACGGCGACGTGGGAAGACATCAAGACCCTCATCGACGACGGGATCGCCTATCATACGGCTTCCGTCTGCATTCCGCCCTGTTACGTCGGCGAGGCGAAGCGGTACGCGGGCGGCAAGGTCGCCGTCTGCACGGTGATCGGCTTCCCCAACGGCTACAATTCGACGGCGGTCAAGGTTTTCGAGACCAAAGACGCGGTCATGGCGGGCGCGGACGAGATCGACATGGTCATCAACATCGGCGATTTGAAAGCGAAGCGCTTCGAAAAGATCGCGGATGAGATCCGTGCCGTCAAAGAGGCGTGCGGCGGAAAGGTGCTCAAAGTCATCATCGAGACCTGCCTGCTCACCGAGGAGGAGAAGATCGCGATGTGCGGCATCGTGACGGACGCAGGCGCCGACTATATCAAGACCTCCACCGGTTTTTCCAAGGCGGGCGCAACGCGGGAAGACGTCGCGCTGTTCGCAAAGCACGTCGGAAAGGGCGTGAAGATCAAAGCCGCGGGCGGGATCTCTTCCATCCGTGACGCAGAGGACTTCATCTCCCTCGGCGCGGACAGGCTGGGGACCTCCCGCATCGTCAAGATCGTCAAGGAGGAACATCTGCTGTGAGCGACCATCCCAACATTCCGACCCCTCATATCTCCGCGAAATACGGCGATTTTGCCCCGACCGTTCTGATGCCGGGGGATCCCTTGCGCTCCAAATTCATCGCGGAACACTTTCTCGAAAACGCCGTTTTGGTCAATAACGTGCGCGGCGTCAACGGCTACACGGGGCTGTATCACGGCAAGCGCGTCTCGGTGATGGCTTCGGGCATGGGTCAGCCGTCGATCGGCATCTACTCCTACGAGCTGTTCCATTTTTACGGCGTGGAGACGATCATCCGCGTGGGTTCGTGCGGATCGTTCGACCCCGATCTTCACGTCCGCGATCTCATCCTTGCGCAGGGCGCCTGCACCAACGGGAACTATGCCAAGCAGTATGCGTTGCCGGGCACGTTCTGCCCGATCGCGGATTTCGGGCTGCTCCGCCGCGCCGCCGATCTTTGCGACCAAGCGGGCGTGCACTACAAAGTGGGCAATATCTTCTCTTCCGATATGTTTTACGACGACGCTTCGAGCGGAATGCTTTGGGCGAAGATGGGCGTACTCGGCGTGGAGATGGAGAGCGCCGCGCTCTATTGTAATGCCGCCCGTGCGGGGAAGAAGGCGCTCTGTATCTGTACCGTGAGCGACAGTTTCCTTCACCCTGAAGAAAATACGACCGCCGAGGAGCGGGAGACGAGTTTCACGGCGATGATGAAGATCGCCTTGGAGTTGGCATAAGGCACGGGAGCGCCCATAGGAGGACCAAGTGGCTAAGAGATTATTTCTGATCGTGCTCGATAGTTTCGGCGTCGGAGAACTGCCTGACGCCCATCTTTGGCACGACGAAGGGAGCAATACGTTGGGGGCGATCCGCAATCACCCCGATTTTTGCTGTCCCGAGCTCCGCAGAATGGGGCTCTTCAACATTGAAGGTGTGGGCGGCGGCGTAGAGCGCCCCAAGGCGAGCTTTGCGAGAATGCGCGAGCGTTCGATGGGCAAGGATACCACCATCGGGCATTGGGAGATCGCGGGGATCATTTCCCCCGAACCGCTTCCCACTTACCCCGAAGGCTTCCCCGAGCCCCTCATCCGCGAATTCGAGGCGAAGACGGGCAGGAAGGTGATCTGCAACAGACCCTATTCGGGGACGGAAGTCATCAAGGATTACGGGCGGGAGCACGTCGAAACGGGCGCGCTGATCGTCTATACGTCGGCGGACAGCGTCTTCCAGATCGCCGCGCATGAGGACGTCGTCCCCTTAGAAACGCTCTACCGCTACTGCGAGATCGCGCGCGCCATGCTCGTGCCGCCGCACAACGTAGGCAGGGTGATCGCCCGTCCGTTCACGGGGGAATATCCTTACGTCCGCACCGCGAACCGCCACGATTTTTCGCTGACGCCTCCCGCAGACACCATGCTCGACCTTCTCATGCGCGCCGGTTATGCGACGCTTTCGGTGGGCAAGATCTACGATATTTTTGCGGGCAAGGGGATCACGGAAAGCCGCCGTTCGTCCTCCAATACGCAGGGCATGGAGATCACGATGGATCTCTTGCACGAGGAGTTCTCGGGGCTGTGTTTCGTCAACCTCGTCGATTTCGATATGAAGTACGGTCACAGGAACGATATTGCGGGCTATGCCCGCGCCGCGACCGAATTCGACGGATTCCTGAAAGAATTTGCCGCCGCGATGGGGGACGACGACGTGCTCCTCATCACGGCGGACCACGGTTGCGACCCCGCGACGCCCTCCACCGACCATTCCCGCGAGTACACGCCCATGCTCATCTACGGGAAGGGAGTGGAGAGCGGCGTCGATCTCGGCACCCGCTCGAGTTTTGCGGACATCTCCGCGACGGTTTTGGAATATTTCGGCGTAGACCGCGAAAAGACGGCGGGCGAAAGTTTCTGGAAGGCGGTGAAAAAGAATGGATGACAAGTCTCTGATGGCGGCGGCACAGCGCGCGCGGGAGAATTCCCATTCGCCCTATTCGCATTTCCGCGTGGGCGCCGCCCTTCTTTCCGCAAGCGGAAAAGTCTATACAGGCTGTAACATCGAGAACGCGGCGTTTTCGGCGACTGTCTGCGCCGAACGGACGGCGTTCTTCAAAGCCGTCAGCGAGGGGGAGCGCGAGTTTGCCGCGCTCGCCATCGTGGGCGGGAAAGAGGGGGAGACCGCGAAATTCTGCGCGCCCTGCGGCGTTTGCAGACAGGTGATCGCGGAATTTTGTCCCCCGAAATTTAAGGTACTCCTCGGAGACGAAAACGATTTCAAGGCGTATACCTTAGACACGCTCCTGCCGTTTTCCTTCTCGTCCAAAGATTTATGATGCAAAACTTATGAAAAAATTATTGCTTAAAATTTCGACTCTCTTTCTTGCGATCACTTTGGTCTTAGCAGGGTTTTGCGCCTGTTCGGGATCGGAACCGAAAAAACTCGATACGCCCGCCGTCGAGATCGGCAGAGACGGCGCCGCCGTGTGGAGCGAAGTGGACGGCGCGCTGTACTATATGTATGTCATAGACAGCGGCGCGGAACAGCTCACGACGGAGCGCAGGGCACAGCTCGAGCTCGGGCAGTCGATTTGCGTAAAAGCCGTGAGCGGGAAGGAAGGCTATCAAGATAGCGACTATTCCGCGCCGAAGACTTATTCCGGCGAGGCGCCCGAACCGCACGACCATACCGACCTCGATTCGGACGGGCTTTGCGACCGTTGCGGCGACAGCGTCATGGCGGAGCTCTCCTTCTATGCCGTCAACGACTTGCACGGCAAGTTCAAGGACAGCGGCAGCCAGCCCGGCGTAGACGAATTCACGACCTATGTCAAGAATCTCTATGCCGATCCCGTCCGCGAAGAGGTCCTTCTCTCCTCGGGGGATATGTGGCAGGGGACGGTGGAATCGTCCTCCACCAAGGGTCGGCTCATGACCGAGTGGATGAACGAGGCGCAGTTCGTCTCGATGACGCTCGGCAATCACGAATACGATTGGGGTGCGGCGGCGCTCGAAGCCAACAGCGCCATCGCGGAATTCCCCTTCCTCGCCATCAACGTGACGGTAAACGGCACGCGGCCCTCCTATTGTCAGCCCTCCGTCGTCGTCGAACTCGAACAGAGCGGCGTAAAAGTCGGCGTGATCGGCGCCATCGGCGACTGTCTCTCCTCCATTTCGGGAGAATTTCAGGATGGGCTCTCCTTTGCGACGGGGGACAGCCTCACGGCGCTCGTCCGCAACGAGGCGCGGCGTCTGCGCACCGAAGAGGGGTGCGATTTTATCGTCTACTCTCTCCACGACGGCGGAAGCGGATATTCCTCTTCCGTCACCGAGGTCACCGACAGCAAGCTCACGGTGCAGGACGGAAATTCGTCTTACGAATACTACAATACCGCGCTCTCCGACCGCACTGCGGCGGGCTACGTCGATCTCGTCTTCGAAGGGCACACCCACCAGCGTTATATCGTGAAAGATAAGTTCGGCGTCTACCATTTGCAGGGCGGCGGGGAGAACGAGGGCGTGAGCTCCGCGCAGGTCTCCTTCAACACCGTGACGGGGGAATACACCGTCTCGCCCGCCATTCTTTCGGTTGCGACTTACGCGAGCAGTTCGCTTGCAGACGATCCCATCGCGGCGGAGCTCTACGGGAAGTACTTCCCCGATCCCGCCGAAGATCCCTACACCAAGGTGCTCGGCACCAACGGAGCGACGCGGAGGTCGTCCGAGATCTGCGACACCACGGCACAGCTCTACTTCGAGCGGGGCCAAGCGGAATGGGGGGCGGAGTACACCATCGTCGCGGGCGGCGGATTTTTGAAGGCGAGGAGCCCGTATAACATTTACAGCGGCAACGTCACCTATTCCCAGCTCTATTCCGTCATGCCCTTCGACAACGCCATCGTCCTGTGCAAGGTCAACGGAAGGTATCTCAAATCCATCTTCTTATCTAACACGAGTGAGAGTTATCACGTCTACCATCCGTCGATCACTGCGTCGCAGGTACAGGATTCCGCCGAGTACTATGTGGTCACCGATACCTATACCTCGTTCTACCGTTACAACCGTTCCCATCTTCAAGAAGTCGCGCGCCTTACGGACGTCTTTGCCCGCGACTTGCTTGCGGATCATATCCGTCAGGGCGGTTGGGCGTAACCGTCCGCAAAAGGAGAATTTGGCATGAGAATGTACGACATCATCAAAAAGAAGCGGGACGGCGGCGAACTCTCCACCCAAGAGATCGATTTCTTCATCCGCGGGGTCACCGACGGCAGTATTCCCGATTATCAGATCTCTGCGCTCCTCATGGCGATCTATTATCGCGGGATGTCGGTGCGCGAGACCTGCGATCTCACGTTTGCGGTCCGCGATTCGGGGGACAGGTTGGATTTCTCCGCCATCCGCGGCGTCCGCGTCGATAAACATTCCACGGGCGGCGTGGGGGATAAGACCAGCCTCGTCGTCGCGCCCATCGTCGCGTCCTACGGCGTAAAAGTCGCCAAGATGAGCGGGCGCGGGCTCGGGCACACGGGCGGCACGGTCGATAAATTGGAATCCATCGAGGGCTTCCGCACCACGCTTTCGGAGGAGGAGTTTATCGGGCAGGTCAACCGCGTCGGGCTCGCGATCGTCGGGCAGTCGGCGCAGTTCGCCCCTGCCGACAAGAAGCTCTACGCCCTGCGCGACGTCACGGCGACCGTAGACAGTATGCCCCTCATCGCATCGAGCATCATGGGTAAAAAGCTCGCCGCGGACGACGATTGTATCGTGTTGGACGTCAAGACGGGCAGCGGCTCATTTATGAAGAGCGTCGAAAAGAGCAAAGAGCTCGCGCGGCTGATGGTGGACATCGGCAGAAGCGCGGGGAAGAAAATGGTCGCGCTGATCACCAATATGGACCGTCCCCTCGGCAACGCCATCGGCAACTCGCTCGAGGTGATCGAAGCGGTCCGTACGTTGCAGGGCGAAGGCCCGGAAGATCTGACCGAGATCTGCACCGTTCTCGCAGGTTATATGCTCTCCCTTGCGGACATGGGCACCCCCGATGAGGGCAAAGCGCTTGCAAAAAAGGCAATCGAAAACGGAAGCGCGCTCGCGAAACTCAAAGAGACCGTCGCGGCGCAGGGGGGCGATCCCATGCGCATTGCCGACCCCGAGACCTTCCCCAAGGCGCGTTTTCGGTGTGCGGTCAAGAGCGTTTCGGAGGGTTATCTTCGCAGTGCGGACGCCGAGCGCTACGGGCTCGCAAGCCTTTCTTTGGGCGCGGGCAGGAATACGGCGGAAGACGGGATCGATTACAGCGCGGGGATCGTCCTCAAGAAAAAGGTGGGCGACTATGTGCACATCGGCGAAGAGATCGCAACGCTGTTTTCGGACAACGAGGGCGCCTTCGCGGAAGCCGAAAAGACGTTGCGCGATGCGACCGAGATCGGCAGTACGCCGCCTCCCGAAGAACCCCTCGTATACGGCGTGGTGGACTGAGCGGCGGTAACGCCGCGGCATGGCCGCTTTTTGCGGCAGACAAAAGAGAAATATGGCGAAATTATACTTCAAATTCGGCGCGATGGGCTCTTCCAAGACGGCGCAGGCGCTGATCACAAAATTTAACTATGAGGAGCGCAACATGAAAGTGCTCCTCTTGAAGCCCGCCATCGACGACAGGGACGGCTCCGACATCGTCCGTTCCCGCATCGGATTGCAGCAGGACGCGCTCGCAGTCGGTCAGGACGAAGATCTATACCGTCTCTATACAGAGAGGTATCCCGACAGGAGCGTCATCATCGTGGACGAATGCCAGTTCCTCACGCCCGCGCAGGTGGATCAGCTCTCGGATATCGTGATCCGCCGCAACGTTCCCGTGCTCTGCTTCGGGCTCGCGACCGACTTTACGACCCACCTCTTTCCCGGGAGCAAGCGTCTCTTCGAGATCGCGGAGTCCATCAGCGAGATCAAGTCCGTCTGCACCTGCGGGGCGAAGGCGACGGTCAACGCCCGTCTCGACGACAGGGGGAAGATCGTCACCGAGGGCTCCCAAATTTGTATCGGCGGCAACGACCGCTACGTCGCCATGTGCAGGAGATGTTGGCTGAGACTGCGGGCAGAACAAGCGGAAGAGGGGGGAAAGGTATGAAGAAGAAAGCCGCCGCGGGCACGGTCCCGTTTGCCTGTGCGCTCTTGCTGGTCCTCTGCGCGGCCGCCGTGGGGCGCGCGCCCTCTCCTGCGTTCGCGGAAGACGATTACTATGCGGAGATTACGGCGGAGGGCGGCAACGAGCTCTTGGGGCAGTTGCACGACCTCATCACCGTCACGCATACCCACTATACGACCTATCCTGATTGTAAAAACCCCGATTATGTCAGACGGACGGATCCCGGGCCCAACGGCGAACTTGCGGAATTTTACACGCAGGCGGAGCTCTCTTCCGTTTGGGAGAAGGGGATAAGAGGCACTTGGAACCGCGAGCACGTTTGGTGCCAAAGTCTCTCCAACGGTCTGTGGGGGGAAAGCGGCGGCGGAAGCGACCTCTTGCATATCCGTCCCACGGAGAGCAGTATCAACAGCACCCGCCAGAACATGAAGTACGGGGAAGTCGAAGGCGGGTCGGAGGCGTGGACCAAGGATAAACAGGGTGCGCGCGTCGCGCTCGGCGGACATTTCGGCGGCGATACCTACGAGCCGATCGACAGCGTGAAGGGAGACGTCGCGCGGATCGTCCTCTATGTCTATACCCACTACAACACCTTTGCGAATGTGTACGGTTCCACCGACGGGCAGGGCTCCCGCAACTATTTCGGCACCCTGCATTTTACCGACGTCGTCGCGGCGAAGACCGAAGAGTCCGCGCTCGCGATCCTTCTTTCGTGGAATTCGCTCGACGAAGTAGACGCCCTCGAACAGGCGCGCAACGAGGCGGCGGAAGACATTCAGGGCAACCGCAATCCCTTTGTCGATCACCCCGAATATGCGGAGGCGATTTGGGGAGAAGGGGGCGGCGGAGAGGAGGACGCCGAAGTCTCCGCCTTCCGTACGGCAGTCTCCGAAATCGTGACGGAAGGTTCTCTCTCACAGCGCCTTTCATCGCTCAATCGCGCGATACGGGCATACCATGTCTTAAACGAAGAGCAAAAAACGAGTGCGGCGTCGCTGATCGCACGCCTCGAAGAGGCCATCGAAGCGTACAACGCGGCGGTGCATTCTTACAACCTTGCGGCGGACGCCGCGGACCGTGCCGCTCTCGGCGGGGCGGGCGTAGTATTGGGCGGCGGCCAAGCGCCTTCGGGGAGGCAGGAATGAAGAAGATCTTATTGGGAGTTGCGGTCGCCGCGGCGTGCTGTCTTGCGGGATGCGGCGCTCCCGAGACGGACGGGTACGAGTTCCTCAACGAAATGCTCCGCGCGGATTATTCGGAGATCGCCCTCACCGTCACCTCCGATTTCGGCGGCGGTCTCATTCTGACGGACGAGTACCGCATCACATATCCCGGCGGGAAGACCGAAGTGAGCTACACCGTACAGCGCTTTGCCGAGCCCGGGCTCGGATCGGAGACGGCTTCTGATCCCGTCGTGACCTACGAAGGCAAAGCGGTGATCCAAAGCGGCGCGGTCGTATCCGTCGAGGGAGACGACGTCGGGATCTCGGCGGCTGTGGCGGAGCGCGGGCTGACCTTCCGGGCAAAATATTTCGAAAACGCCGATCTTACGGGGATCTATTTGAAAGCGGACGTCAAGGACGCGGAGGGTTTCTTCGGCGCGCCCGTCGAGGGCGGCAATATGAAGATCACCGCCGTTTTTCTCGAACTTTTCAGCAGTATCGAAGTCACCTATTCTACCGGCGGCTGTTCGGTCGTCTATGAATATCGGTTTACACCTTGAACTATTCGAAAGTACTTAGTAAATCGCGGGCAGATTTGTTTCTTTTTGTAACAAAATAAGGGGCGTCCGTCGGGCAAAGTGAAAAAAATTTTTCTCACTTTGCAAAATAATTTCGCCTCAGAGCGTTGCTTTCTTCCGCGGACTTTGCTATAATAAGAATCGGATCCGAAAGTGGGCCGCTTTTGGCGGACGGCAGACGACGGGAGTGACGCGATGTTTGAACTGAAGAGAATCGGGATCGTGAAGCGCGCGTCCGCTTGGTTGCTCGACGCGATCCTGCTTGCGGTGCTCACGACGGGTTTTCTGTTTGTGATCTCGCTCATCTGCGATTATAAGGGCTCGGAAAAGCTCGCCACGGAATACTACGGGCAGTGGGAAGATTTCCGCGACGAGTACATTCCCTCGGTCGCCGCGCATTACGGATACGTCTATGAAGAGAAAGAGGACGGGAGCATCGTCATCACGAAGGACGGTGAACCCGCCGAGCTCGAGGACGTCGTCGAAGATCTCACCGGATCGGAGGGAAAGGACGAAGCCGTCAAGGAAGCCTACGACGCATATCTCGCCCTTCCGCCTGCGGATAAGGTCAACGCGCAATATAAATTGGTTTATACCAAGCTGTTCATGATGGTCTCGCTGAGCATCCTGTTCGGCTATCTGATTCTCGAATTTATCCTTCCGATCATATTCAAGAACGGGCAGACGGTGGGAAAGAAAGTCTTCGGGATCTGTCTTGTCCGTTCGGACTGCGTCAAGGTGACGACGCTCGCGCTCTTTGCGCGCACCCTGCTCGGGAAGTTCGCCATCGAGACGATGTTCCCCGTACTGCTCGTCTTTTTGTTCCTGTTCGGCGGGCTCGGGTTGCTCGCGATCATCCTGTTCGCGGCGATCCTGCTTCTGAACGTCATTCTCTTCTTTGCGACGAAGAACAGAACGCCCATCCACGACATCCTCGCGGGGACGGTCGCGGCGGACGCCAAGTTGCAAGTGATCTACCGTTCGGCGGAAGAGCTCAACGAGAAGAAGCAAGAGTACTATCGGGAAAAAGCCGAAGCCGAAAAGGAACCGTGGGAAAGTCAATCATAGGACATGGGGCCGCCGGTTTCGCCGTTTTGCGCTCTTTGTACCCGAAAATACAACAGAAAAAGGGAGAAGTATGAAAGTCGTACTCCAACACCTCACAAAAATCTTTCCGAGCCGTAACAAGAAGGATAAGAGCAACGAAGTCGTTGCCGTCAACGATTTCAATCTCGAGATCCCCGACGGCAAGCTGATCGGTCTCTTGGGTCCGTCCGGTTGCGGCAAGAGTACTACGCTCTTCATGATCAGCGGGCTTCAGGCGCCCACGAGCGGAAAGATCTTTTTCGGCGACGACGACGTAACAAAACTCGCCCCCGAAAACCGCGGGATCGGTTTGGTTTTCCAAAACTACGCGCTCTACCCGCACATGACCGTACAACAGAATATCCTATTTCCTTTGCAGAATCTGAAAGGTGAAAACAGGCTCTCCAAGGAGGAAATGCTGAAACGCGCGAACGAAGTCGCAAGGCTTGTCCAAATCGACGAGTACATGAACCGCAAACCGTCCGAGCTCTCGGGCGGACAGCAACAGCGCGTAGCAATCGCCCGTGCATTGGTCAAAATGCCGCGCGTGCTCCTCTTGGACGAGCCTCTTTCTAATTTGGACGCACGCCTCCGTCTCCAAACGCGCGAGGAGATCAGAAGGATCCAGCGGGATACGCAGATCACCACCATTTTCGTCACGCACGACCAAGAAGAGGCGATGTCCATCTCCGATTTCATCGTCGTGATGAAGCTCGGCGTCGTCATGCAGACGGGCAAGCCCCAATGGGTGTACGACGATCCCGCCAATCTCTTTGTCGCCAAATTCCTCGGCGCCCCGCCCATCAATATGTTCCGCGGGAAAGTTCAGGACGGCGTTCTCTACATCGGCGAAGAGGCCGTGCTCGATGCCGCGGGCGTGGAGGATCAGGAAGTTTACGTCGGGATCCGTCCCGAGGGCTTTATCCTCTCCCGCGAGGGCAAGCTGACCTGCAAAGTCTCGGGCGTAGACGTAATGGGAAGAGACATCTCGGTCGTCTCCACCAGCGAAAATTCCATCAATCCCGTCGTCCGTTCGATCATTTCGGCGGAAGAGATGGGGAACATCACGGGCGACGCCGTCAAGTTCGATCTGAAAGAGCATAAGGTATTCCTCTTCAACCGCGAAACGGAGCAACGCGTCTACTTCGGCGGGCAGACCGCCGCACACGAGGCGATGATCAAGGCGATGGAGGAGGAAGGGCAGGCGTACACCGCCGCTCTCACGGGGAATTTCCCCCGCGAAGCGGACGATAAGGCGAAGGAACGTCCCGCCGCGCCCAAGGGCAAATTCGCAAAAATCAAAGGGATTTTCTCCAAGAAAGAGAAGGCTTCCAAAGAGAAAGAAGCAAGCTCCGCAACGGAAGAGAACGGCGAGGTCAAATGATGCAGCGTACGAAAGGACAGAAGAAGAATCAATGGAAGGCGTGGCTGTATCTCCTGCCCGCGTTGGCGCTTCTTGCGGTTTTCACGGTATGGCCTATCATCAATACCATCAGAATGTCGCTGTTGAAAGATTACAGCATCATGGCGGAGCTGAGCGGGACCAAGTTTCGTTTCGGGTTTGATAATTTCGTCAAAGTTACCCGTTATCCCAGCTTTATAAAGTGTCTCGGCAATACGATGCTTCTTACCGTCATCACGGTGCCCGTTTCTACCATGTTGGCGCTATTGATCGCGGTCGCACTCAACTCGATCAAGTTTCTCAGAAGGATCTTTCAGACGATCTTCTTCCTTCCCTATGTGACGAACGCGATCGCCATCGGCATGGTCTTCATGGCGATGTTCGATATCATCGGGGGCGGTCCGGGGATCGAACCTTCTTCGATCGGGATCATCAATACGATCATCAAAGCCTTTGGAGGATCGCCGATAAAATGGGTCAGTACAGGGTCTACGAAAACGGCGAACATGGCGGTCCTCATCCTGTATATTATTTGGAACGCGTTGCCCTTCAAGATCCTCGTCCTTTTGGGCGGGCTTCAGAGCGTCAATAAGCAGTACTATGAAGCCGCGAAGGTAGACGGCGCTTCCCGTTTCCGCATCTTTTGGCGCATCACGGTGCCGCTTCTCTCCCCGATGATCGCGTATGTCGTCATCACGGGCTTTATCGGAGGATTCAAGGAATATTCGAGCGTCGTGGGTATCTTCGGCGAGGACATGGGTCCCGCACACGATCCCGGAAGGCTCAATACCATGGTCGGCTTCATTTACGAAAACATCAAGGGCAACCAAGGCAGGGCGAGCGCCGCCGCGCTCATTCTGTTCGCGATCATTCTTGCAGTCACGATCATCAATTTGTATGTGAGCAAGAAGAAAGTCCATTACTAAGGGGTGTTGCAATGGCGGAACCGAAGAAACCGGCGGAAAGCGTTTCCCAAGAGACTCCCGCCGCAGGGAGCCTCACGAATATGAAATATAAATCCATCGACCGCGTCTCCAAAATGCAGACGGTGGGGAAAGTGTTCGCCCAAATCGGGTTGTATACGTTCCTGACGGTCATGGCGGTCGTCGTCCTGTTCCCGTTCTATTGGATGCTGATCTCCTCCCTTAAGTCGTTCAACGAATATAATTCGATGAAGCAGACTTTTTGGCCCCGTCAGATCCAGTGGAACAACTATGCCGCAGTGTTCGCAAACAAAGATCTCAATCTCGGCAGGCTGTTTCTGAACACCTGTATCGTCGGCATCGTCTCGACGATTCTTTCCCTCATCATAACGGTCCTTTCCGCTTATGCCTTCGCGCGGATGGAATTCCGCGGGAAGAATTTCCTGTTCGGGGCGCTTCTCGCCACGATGATGATCCCCGGCGAGCTGTTCACGGTCACCAACTTCCTCACGGTAGCGTCTATCCGTAACACCTACACCGTTTTGATCGTACCGTTCTTGGTCAGCGTATTTTACATCTACCTGCTAAGGCAGAACTTCATGCAGATCCCCAACGAGCTCTATCTTGCCGCCAAGGTGGACGGGACAAGCGATCTCAAATATCTTTGGAAAGTGATGATCCCGCTCGCCGCTCCCACGCTCATAACCATTACGATTTTGAAGATGATGGGCGCGTGGAACTCCTATGTTTGGCCCAACCTCGTCGCGCGGGATACGATGCACACACTGATCACGGTTGGTTTGCGCAATGCGCAATTCCAGATCGCAGGAACGCAATTTGTCAACTATCCCGTGCAGATGGCGGCGGTCGTGCTCGTAACGATCCCCCTGCTCCTCGTCTTCATCTTCTTCCGCAAATACATCATGCGCGGCGTTTCGAGAAGCGGGATCAAGGGCTGATAGCCCATACAGCAGAAAAAAAATAAATAAAAATAGAAGGAGAACAGAATGAAAAAGAGGTTCGGTGCAGTAGTCATGGCTGGCATGATGGCTTGTACGGTGGCAACCTGTCTGTCGATGACGGGGTGCGGCAGCGGAAAGAAGCCGACTTTTGAAATGCCGGAGGGCGGATTCGACACTACGACTCCCGTTGAGATTACGATGTTTCACACAATGGGTGCGACGCTGACCAATCGTTTGAAGGCGCAGATCGAGGCGTTTCAGCAGATCTATCCCAACATTACGGTCAAGCAGGAGAATGTCGGCAATTACGACTCCACTTACGATACCGTTTCCACAGAGATCCTTCTCGACGACGGCGGTCCGAACATCACCTATTGCTACGGCGACCACGTCGCGTTCTACAACGTCGGCAATGCCGTACAGCCGCTCAACGATTTCATCCCCGGCGGTGCCTATGCAGACTACAAGCTCACGCTTCAAGACGGCACGGAGACGACTCTCGGCATGACCGAAGAGGAAAAGAATATGTTCATCGAGAGCTATTGGAACGAGGGCTATCAGTTCGGCGACGGTGAAACGATGTATATGCTTCCCTTCTCGAAGTCCACGGAAGTCATGTACTACAACAAGACGTTCTTCACCGAGCATGAGTTGGAGCCCCCCACAACGTGGGACGAGATGGAAGATGTCTGCGAAGAGATCAAGAAAATCAACTCCAACGCTTTCGCATTCGGCTACGATTCCGAATCCAACTGGTTCATCACCATGTGCGAACAGGGCAACACTCCCTATACTTCCGCCGAGGGCGAGAATTATCTTTGGGATACTCCCGAGAACAGGGCGTTCGTAAAGCGTTTCAAGGAATGGTACGACTTAGGATATTTCACGACGCAACAGCTCAACGGCAACTATACGTCGGGGATCTTCCAGGAACAGAAGTGCTATATGTGCATCGGCTCCTCCGCGGGCGCGCAGTATCAGGCTCCCGCGAAAGTTGACGGCGTTTATCCTTTCGAAGTCGGCATCGTTCCCATTCCCCAGCTCAAGCCCGAAAGACCCAAGGTCATCTCGCAGGGTCCCTCGGTGTGCATTCTCAAGCATAAGGATCCGCAGGAAGTTCTCGCAAGCTGGCTGTTCGTAAAATTCTTGACGACGAATATCGACTTCCAGGCCGCGTTCTCCAACGATTCGGGTTATATGCCCGTTTTGAAGATGGATTATATGCAGCAGAACGCGATTTACAAGAAGTATTTGGAAGACGCGGAGACGGGCGGCAATGATTATCTCACCGGGCTCTCCGTCAAGGTCTGCTCCGATCAAGCGAGCGCGTACTATACTTCCCCCGCGTTTGCAGGTTCCGCAATGGCGCGCCAGCAGGTAGGAGGAATGATGACGAAGATCTTCGGCTATTCCGGAAGCAATATCGACGGGACGATCGCCAGCGCGTTCCAAGAAGCGATCAATATGTGCAAATACAGCAACTGACCGAAAGGTCCCGCCCATGAAAAAATAGGTGAAACGATATGAAACGGTTTGGTAAATCTTTGGTTTCCATGCTTTGCGTTGCGATGCTCGCGATCCCCGTATTTGCGGGTTGCAGCGTCGAATACGGCAACAATCCGAATCCCGGTCCCGATCCCGGCCCCGATCCCGGTCCCTCCGAAACCGTAGACTACGTGAGTCAGGTCAGTCTTGATTTCTCAAGCGAGACCAAGAAGCAGGAGGTGGAGCCCCGTCTCTTTATCGACGGCGATACTACCCACTTCGATCCCGTTAAAAATTCTACACTGACGACCTACCACGAAGGCGACTTCGACGAGTCGGACGGCTACATCAAAGCCCGCTACCTTGCGGTCAACACGCCCGAATCGACGGGCACGATCGAGAAGTGGGGCAAATCCGCTTCCAACTTCACGCGCTCCAAACTTGAAACCGCCGAGCAGATCGTCGTCGAATCGGATGACACGAAATGGAATTTCGATTCTACCGCGAGCAAGCGTCTCATGCTTTGGGTTTGGTACAAGCCCAAAGGGGAAGATACGTTCCGCAACCTCAACATCGAGCTCCTTCAAGAGGGTTATGCGCGCGCCTCCTCTACCGCGAGCACCCGCTACGGCACAGTCGCGTCCGCCGCACTTGCACAGGCGCGTGCGAAGCAGTTGAAGGTCTTCTCGCCCGAAGATACGGTCGATCCCAACTTCTACGAGGGCGACGCGATCCCCATTACGCTCAAAGAACTCCGTTGCCATCTCGACGAATATGTCGATAAATCGGTGTGCGTAGAGGGCGTGATCACGGCGGAATTCAGTCAGTCCGTCTATATCGAGGATTTCGACGCCGAGCTCGGTGTAAACTTCGGTATTTCGGTCTACTACGGTTACAATGCGCGGTCGCAGCTTCTTTCGATCCTCAAAGTCGGTAGCCGCCTGCGTTTCGTCGGTAGCATTACGATCTTCAACGATTCGATCTATCAGCTCTCCGGCATTGATTACGACCCGTACGGGGATCCCACGAAGAATACCACAGTCATCAGCGAAGGCAACGATCCCGGCTTCGCGGAAACCGATCCTGCCAAGATCGCCGGCGGCACGCTTGACATCACCTTTGAAGACGAAGAGGGCGCCGAGGAAAACGTGACGTTGGACTACGGCAGGGCGATTCTGAATACGGCGGTCTACCTGAAAAATCTCACTTGCACGAATGTATACACCACCGATTCGGGGAACAGCGCCGGCGCAATGACGCTCACCTGCACCTTCGATAATAGCGGTAAGACCATTCAGATCCGCACGGAAGTCCTGTATAAGGATAAGGAAAACACCCAACTCGTGACCAAGGCAGACTTTTTGAATAAGAAGTTCAACGTAAAAGGTTTGGTCGAAGAATTCAGCGGCCAGATCCAGATCAAGTGTCATAGGTTCGATTATTTCGAATTCCTCGCTTGAGTTTCTCACCCCCGCGGGCGCTTGTCGCTCCGCGGGGAATCAAATTAGGTCTTTTGACAAAAAAATATATCAATCAAAAGGAGAAGTAGGTATGAAAAAGAGATGGCTATTCGGGCTCGCCTCAGGTGTGCTTGCAGCCGCAATGTGCGTCAGCTTCGTCGGCTGTACCATCAAGGTGACCGATCCCGACAACCCCGACATCCCCGGCCCCGGTCCCGGGCCTTCTACAACCGATCAGACGATTGCCAACAACGCGATCAGCACGATCAGAAGTTTGTATGAAAGCAAAGACGGTTCGTCCACGCCCACCGATTACACCGTGATTGGAAGGACGAAGGTCGGCGATGATTTCTACACCGTCGAGTGGACCGTCACGTCCGAAGTTGAGACTTATGCCGACTATGTGAGCGTAGGTACCATGGATACCGCGTCGTCGCAGGTGACCATTCACATCACGCGCGGCGAATTGGAAGTCCCTTATACTTTGAAGGCGACCGTGAAAGTCAAACAAGCCTCCGCAACCGCCAGCTTCTCCCATACGATTCCCGCGGAGGCGATCGTTGCACAGGGCGATGAAGAGTTCGATTTCTCGGGCGTAAAATACGCTGACTATTCCGCAACGTCTTATGGTAGACTTGATGCGGCGACGGCGCTTACGGTCCTTCAAGGTTCGGGCTCAGAAGACAGCCTCCTCGAAACCGTCGATGAAGCTAAAAATATTTACACCGGTTCCGACGGTACGAGCGGCGGCATCGATAATGTAAAAGACGGCTATTTGAAGTTCGGTAAGAGCGGTGATAGCGGTAAGCTCACGCTCACCTTCTCCAAGCCCATCAGTAAGGTTTCCCTTGTCGCACAGGGTTGGAAAGACGGGTCTGGCGCCACGGAATCCGCAGACAAGATCGATAAGATCTCCGTCAACGGCTCCACTGCGCAAACTCCTTCCGTCGGCGAGACGTCGGCGCACACCTTCGAGTTCGATCCCGCTTATTCCGTCACGATTGAAACGACATATCGCGCCTTCATCTTCAAAATTTCCATTACCTACGCTCCCGATGGCGCCCATATCCATAGGCTCGGCACATTCACGCATGACGCAAACGCTTGGACGCACACCGCGACTTGCTCTGCCGAGAACTGCACTGCTCCGGACGGAAAAGTTACTCAGCCTTGCGAACCCGTAAACAACACCTGCTCCTGCGGTTATACCTATCAGCCCGCCGAGATCCTCAAAAGATTGACTTCTGAGGAGGAAATGAAGGGCACCTATGAGCTCACCGGTGTGGTTACCGGTACGCCTGAGCCTGGTAACTCCGGCAATTATAAGTTCAATATCACCGTCGAAGGCACGACCGTCATAGCTTATTATCCCAAGCTCGGGACGGGGATCACCGAAATCAAAGAAGGCGATACCGTCACGATTCAAGGAACGTTGGTGCTCTATGGCGAATCCAAAACCCCCGAATTCAGTAGCGGTACCGTTGTAAGCGTTAACGGCGGCACCACACCCGAACCCGGCCCCGGTCCTCAGCCCGATGAGAAGCCCGCTCCCGAAGCAGGGGATTACAATATTGTTCTGAGAGACAAGACGAACAATCTTGTTTGGTATGTTACGGGCACGATCGGCCCCAAGGGCGGTTTGGTTGTGGATCACGATGCTTCCAAAGCGGCAACGATCACTGTGAGCATCGAAAACGGTAGATATTTCCTCAAGATCGGCAATCAGTATCTCGAAGCATATCTCAATGTAAGTTACAAGAATATGCGCTTGGTAAATACTCCGAGTGCAGACGCGATCGAATGGAAGTGGAATACCGACTATGGTACGTTCAGCGCAACTTACAGCGATGAGACCCGTTATCTCGGCGGCAATTACTACAATAATGAAGTAGACAACCTTTACGACAACGCAGTCACGCTTTCCAAGGAAATGAATTTCACCGGTAGCAACCCCGTTGTCATTTATTACGAGCCCACCACACCTTCCACTCCCGAACCCGAACCTGCGGAAGGGCCGCTCGAAATTAAGCCCGAATCTTTGAAGGTTTTGAATTCAAGCGCAAGTTCTGAATACGACAAATATGCTGGCACGCATACCGTGAATAATTATCAGGTAACCGTATCCGGTGTATATCCTTCGAAACAGGGCACCTACAATTTCCTTATGATTAGGAAGAACGACGGTACCCTCACGGTAACCGGTACGTTTACCAAGATCACAGTTTATCTGTTGGCATTGGATTCCACAGAGGATTACCTTCTTTCTGTCACTGCCGGAACGACGAAATTGACTGCCAATATCGTTAAGACCGAGACGACCACCATAAAAGACGGTTCGAACGCATATAATCTTTATACGATCGAGTATGTAGTCGATACGACGGGCGAACAGCAGTTCACCTTGACAGCCGGCCAAAAGGCGGCCCGTGTGACTTCTATCATGTTCGGCACGGACGCAGTTGAACCGGGGGGGGGTGGCTCTCAGACTGCGAAAGACCGCGTGGACGCTGCTTTGAAATCACTCACGATTGAACAGACTTCTTTCGATGCAATGACCGAGACGCCAATCGATCTTCCCACCCAAATTGGCACTGTCAACATCAGTTGGGAAGTCGTGGGCGGCAACACGGCAAATGTCAGCATCACTGATAACAAACTCTCCATTTTGTCATTACCCGAAGTGGATGCGGTTAAGGTTATGATCAAAGCAACCCTTTCCGAGGGCGATGAGAGTGCGGAAAAGAGCTTTGAGATTACTGTAAATCCCACTTATCACTTTGAACACAGCGGAACTTCTATAGAAGACGCTTATACGGTTGCTGAGGCATTGGTCAAGGCCGGTTCGTTGCAACCAAATGCTTATTCCGGTTTGGTTTATGTGAAAGGTTATGTAATCAAAACGGGGACATATTATAGCGATACAAAGAGTTTTGGTTATGTGTATATTGCTGATTCGGCAAATAGTACCGATAAATCCGAAGATGCGATCCAAGTGTATAAGCTGTACCTTGATCAGAAATTTATCGTACTTTCCGGCGATTTAATCAAAGGTGCGCAAATTACGATTTACGGATATCTTCAGAATTATAAGAGCGCTAATAGTGATAGCACTACTCCCGAAATCAATGCCAAGTCTGGCGATACAACACATCCGCAGGCAGTAGCGTATACCGTTACCGAAGAGCAAAAGGCGCAGGCTGCGCTCGACGCTCTTATATTTACCAAGACCGTGACTTCCGATATTACTCTGACCTCCACTGTGACGGGAGTTACGTTTACGGCAACGAGTGAAAATAGCGCAATTAGTGGAGTGACGGAAGCCGCCATGACTATTACGCTGAAAGTGACGCGTCCCGATTCTTCCTCAGGCGACGCGACGGGCAAAATCGTCATCGTGGCGCATTGCGGAAGCGTTACCAAGACATTGGAGAAAGAGATTACCGTTTCCGCGGTGCTTGAAGAGCTTGAGCCAGGTGCGACCGGTAGTATCACATGGGACGCCTCGAAACAAGGCTTTGGGAACGCTGAAAAAGTTGCTTTCCCGTTTTCCGTTAAGCATATAACCTTTGAATGGGACAAAAAAGGGACTGCACCAGCATTTTACACCAATGCCGTTCGTTTCTACAAGAATTCCAAACTTACGATTTCTGTTCCTACGGGATATAAGATTACGAGTATTGAAATTACTTTAGATGGCTCATTGTCTGGAACGGCGAATGTCGGCGAGTTCAAAAGTGGTGTTTGGTCTGGCTCTCCCGTACAGTCCGTGGAAATTTCTTTTACCGGTACGACAAAGTGTCAAAAATTTGTGGTTACTTACCAAAAAGATGCCGCTACTACGGCAGTTGTGAACACGATGCCCGAAGCGATTCTTCCCACCAAGGAAAACTGACGGCGTAAAGAAATTGCATAGCAACAATTTCATCATGTGATAGCGTCACAAAAATGTGATAGCGTCAAAAAATGAGATAGCGTCAAAAAAATGTGATAGCATCAAAAAATGAGATAGCGTCAAAAAAAGCGTCCTTTCATCCGAAAGGCCGCTTTTTTTGTTGTCTATCGTTCGTGTTTTATCGTTCGGTCGAGCGTCCTCCTTCCCGTCATGTCGAGCGTGCTTTCTCCGTCATGTCGAGCGTAGTCGAGACATCTCGTCCTTCCCCCCGTCATGTCGAGCGTAGTCGAGACATCTCTACCTTATTTTGAGATTTCTCCACGCGCTCGCTATCGCTCGCTTGGTCGAAATGACGGGGAGCACAACTTGAGATTTCTCCACGCGCCGAAGTATTACCCCACTTTTTTGGTGATCCTCTCGAAAGCGGAAACGTCGGTCAAGTCGCAACGGAGAGGGGTGATGGAAATGTGCCCCGTCATTGTGGCGTCGGTATCGAGCCCGAGATCGCGCGTCCCCTCATAGAGACACACGAGGCTGGGTTTTACGGTACCGTCGGGCAGAAACTCGAAGGAATCGCTGTAAATCGCGGGTCCCATTTTGGTGATGAGGATCTCGTCGCCCGCTTCGGGGAAATTGACGTTGACGATCTCGGCGAAGTCGAACATTCTCCGCGCGCAGATCTCTTTGTACACTCTCCCGATATTTTTTATGGCGTTTTCGAAGGACTGAAAGGACGCGGAGACCGCCATCGCCCGCACGCCGAGGAGGGCGGCCTCGTAGCACGCGGCGACCGTTCCCGAATAATGGATATCGCCGCCGAGGTTGGGTCCGCAGTTGATCCCCGAGACGACGAGGTCGAATTCCTTTTTCATACCGAGGATGGCGACACGCACGCAATCGGCGGGTGTGGAGTCCACGCTGTACGCTTCGATCCCGCCGAAGAGGTCCACCCGTTTGACCTCATAGCCCTTATGGATCTCGATGGAGTGACTTTTCGCGCTCTGTTGCAGTTTCGGCGCGAACACGGTGACCTCGCCGAGCGTCTTCGCCCACTCGACGGAAAGTCTTAAACCTTCGGCTTCGATGCCGTCGTCGTTTGTCAAAAGGATCCTCATAGCCAACCCTCGTGCGTGGATTTATATTCGCCGAGCAGACGGTCGGCGTCGTCGATGAGTTCTTGCATCTCCTGTTCGGAAAAGACCGTCGCACCCGCCGCCATATTATGCCCGCCGCCGTGGTATTTGATCGCGAGGTCGTTGATCCCCAAGAAGCGGGAGCGGAGCCGCACGCGGATATTTTTCTTTTCGCGGTTGGCGATGAAGGCGACCCAAATGAGACTGCCGCGGATCTTGCTGAGCTCGTTTACGACGCCGCTTGCCGCTTCGAAGGAGAGATGGAATCGATCCTGCGTCGCCTCGTCCATATAGAGATAGGCGACGCCGTTTTTTGTAATGCCGATATGGTCGTAGACGTAAGATTTCAGGCGGAACGCCTCGGGTTCCTCGGTATAGAGGTGCGCGAAGAGGGTTTCGTAGTCAACGCCGTAGTCGAGCATGGCGCCCGCGAGACGCATCGTATCGCCCGTTACGCCCTCGAAGCGGAATCTCCCGCTGTCGGTCACCATGCCCATATAGACGTAAGCCGCCGCTTGGGGAGAGATTTTGAGCCGATCCTTGAACGTGACGAGGAAATCCGCGATCATTTCGCAGGCAGAGGAGCGGAAGTCCTCCACCCAATTTACATCGCCGTAGGGATCGGCTTCGATGTGATGGTCGATCTTGACGATCTTCTTCGCCTTTGCGTAGTTGCGGTTGGAGATCCGCTTGCGCGTGCCCGTATCGATCACGATAAGAAGGGCATTCGGATAGACCTCTTCGGGGACCTCGTCCTCCCCGCCGCAGAAGGCGAGATAGTCGGAGAAATCGTCGTCGGCGAGGTATATCTTCTTTTGGGGATAGGTATCGCGCAAAACTTTCGTAAAGCCCATCGTAGAGCCCACGGCGTCCCCGTCGGGGCGGATATGGCGGGAGATCACGATGGGATCGTTCGCCTCGATGAGTTCGAGAATGAGTTTTTTGGTATCTTCGTTCATACAGCCTCCGCGGAAGCGAGTTCGTCGAGATCCCTAAGTAGCCGCATTGCGGTCTCACGGTCGGGCACGGTGCACCCGCTCGCCTTTTTATGTCCGCCGCCGCCGTATTTTACGGCGATGGGATTAATATTGTAACGGTTGCTCCTGAGCTCGACGTGAACGCCGTCGTCGCCCTCCGTAAAGTTGACCCAGACGAATACGCCCTTGATGTCGCGCATGATGCTGACGAGCCCTGAGGAGACCACGGGCGCGGCGTCGCTTCCCTCGGGAAGATCTTCCCGCGCGGTGTAGATATAGGCGACCTTATGCTCCGTGAACTTGATCTTGTGCATATTGTCGGCCTTTTCGAGGATGTCCGAAAAATCCTCCGCGTACAGATTGTAGTAGAGGGTATTGAGATCGATGGGTTGGGAGAAGAGGAACGCCGCGAGTTCGAAGGTGCGCGCGGTGGTCGAATCGAAGACGAATCTCCCGCTGTCGGTCACCATGCCCATGTAGAGGTAGGTCGCAGAGGCGGGGGAGAGTTTGAGCCCGCATTGCTTTGCGAACATCGTAACGAGCCCGCACGCGCTCTCATAGGTGCTGTCTACGACGTCTACGTCGGCGATCTTTTCGCAGTAGATGTGATGGTCGAAGCGAAGCGTCTTCTCGGCGAGACGGTAGCGGTCGTCGCAGATGAGGCGGGAAGAGCCGCAGTCGAGGATGACCGCAAGCGCTCCGCGGTAGTCGTCGTCCGTGAGTTCGTCGAACGTCACGTCGATAAAGGGGAGACGGGTCGCAATGTCGCCGACCGCATAAACCGTCTTTTGGGGGAAATTGTCACGGATGAGGTGATAGAGCCCTAATTGACTGCCGATCGCGTCGCCGTCGGGATGGGAATGGCGGTGGATGATGATCTTGTCGTACTGCCCGATCAACTCGAGTGCTTGTTTGAACATACCGTATTTTCGTCCTTATCAAATCATTCATCTCAGTGTACCATATTTGCGGGGATTTGTCAACCGTTGTTCATTTCCGTTTGAAATCGGGCTTGACAATCATAGATAAATTAAGTATAATAAACGTGAGGAGGATGTACTATGAGAAAATACAGGATCCGCGTCGGGCTCGATGTGGACGATACGCTCTATGAGTGCAATTCCTATGCGGTGACGATCATCAACCGCCGCCATCCCGACGAAGAACCGATCAAGATCGAGGAGATCAAGAGCTGGGGCGGCAGCGAACGGCACGGCGACGAACGCATCGCTCTGTATTCCGACCCCGATTTCGTCCGCACACAGCCCGTGACAGAGGGCGCGCAGGAGTTCGTCAAGAAGCTCTCCGAGATCGCGGACGTATTCTTCATCACCGCGGTCCCTGCGCGCTGTATGAGCGCACGGGCGGAGCGGCTCGTCAAAGATTTCCCCGAGATCCCGCCCCAAAACATCATCATGGGGACGCGGAAAGACGTCATTTCCCTCGACATCATGCTCGACGACGGCGCGCACAACATCTCCAGCTCCCGCGCCGCGTATCCTGTGCTCTTCCGCAAGCCGTGGAACACGGGGCTTTCGGGGCTTCTTTCCGTCAACAGTTACGACGATTTTCTGCACTTCTGCGAGATGGTGCAGAACTCCTTTTCGGAAAAATTTCCCGAGCTCGGGCAGGGCGGCGTGCTCTGTTTGGTGGGGCCGTCTGGCTCCTCCAAGACCGAGATCGCCAACGGGCTTGCCGCGCTCAAAGGCTTTGAAAAGCCACTGACTTCGACGACCCGCCCCCGCCGTAAGACGGAGGGAGAGGAATCCTATCGGTTTATCAGCGAGGATCAGTTCATCGAGGAGATGAAGGCGGGCAATTACATCGAGACCACCGTTTACAGCGGATACCATTTCGGGACGTCCGAAAAGGACATTTCGCTCATCGTGGAGCGGGGGAACATCGCGGTCCTTCCCATCGATATCTGCGGGGCGATCACGCTCAAAAATCTCTACCGCCGCCGCGCCATGCTCGTCTTTACGCGCAGGGACCGCGCCGAGGCGATCAAGAGCATCATTACCCGCGAGATCGATCTCGAGGACAAGACGAGGCGGATCATGTCTCTCGATTTCGAATACCGCAACAGCGAGGTGTGCGACGTCGAGATCAACGTCGGAAACGACGTCAATGCCGCCGTCGCCGAGATCGTGCGCCTCATTCATCAAAAATGACCATGATCCTCGGGCATGGGTATCCCCTCCGAGGCGAACTTCCAAAATAAAACTTGTCAAATCAAATGCGCCGCGCGGGAAGAATGCACTCCTTTGCGCGGCGCTATCTTTCAGTTATAAAAAGGCGGCGTCCCGTCGGGGCGCCGTCTTTTTGGTTCAGTTGTTGTGGTCCATGACCCAGTAGCCGCCTTCATGCTGAAGGGGAGGGAAGGTGGATCCCTTTTCGAGATAGGTCTTTTCGTTGTCGTGGCTGTTGCCGTTTTTGTCGTACGCCTTGTAGTTGCAGGACATGGGTACGGTCTCACCCGATCTGAACTTTTGCATTCTTATTACCTCCATGCCGATATTTTGCGCGCCCCGTCCGTTTTTATGTATTCGTTTTCCCACGAAAAAAGCGGAAGCCCGATAGCTTCCGCCTTTTGTGATGAAGTTTAGTTATACTCTTTCGACCTTGTCGCTCTTGAGACAACGTGCGCAGACATAACCGGTGACCACTTTGCCATCCTGCGTATAGGAGACCTTCTGCACGTTCGCGGAGAACGTTCTCTTGGTTTTCCGGTTGGAGTGGCTGACGTTGTTGCCCGCCGTCCTACCTTTTCCGCAAATTTCGCATACTCTCGACATATCTTCACCTCCGACCGAAAACTCGGAACTTTTTTCCGCGCGAAAACCGTAACGCTTTCACGTAACGCAATAATGATACCATTTCGGCAAAAAAAAAGCAATTAAAATCGTGTGCTATCCCATAAAAATTTTTCGGATTTCGATTTTTTTTCCAATATCGCTTGCAAAAAGGGAGCGGATGGGGTAGAATATAGCTTGAGGTGAAACGCAAGCATTATGTCTGTAAGTACGAGTAACGCCTACGGGAAAATTTCTATATCCGATTTGGCGATCGCGAAGGTCGCGTCTCAAGCTGCGGTGGAAAGTTATGGCATCGTGGATACTGTAGCGCGCCGCTTTACGGACACGCTCGCCGAGCTTCTCAAGAAGGACGCGGGAGGCAAGGGCGTTAAGATCACCACCTCCGGGAATCGGATCTTTATCGACGTCTCCGTTCTCATCAAATACGGAGTTTCCATCGAAGCTGTCGCAGAGTCCTTAAAGGAGTCGATCAAGTACAAGGTGGAGCGCTTCACGGGTATGATCGTGGATACCGTGAACGTCAACGTCATCGGTCTCAAACTGTAATTCCGTTTCCGCACCGATCAATCTGGAGTATTGAATTTTCATGCAGAAAACAATTAATTGTGCTACTTTTCGCAGGATGGTGCTCTCGGGCGCGAAGATGCTCGAAAACAACCGTGCGAAGGTAGACGCACTCAATGTCTTCCCCGTGCCCGACGGCGACACAGGGACAAATATGTCTCTTACGATGCAGTCGGCGGTCAAGGAGCTCTCCTCCTCGGCTTCCAACGGCTTTGCGGAGGTCTGCGATCTCGTCTCGAAGGGCGCGCTGAAAGGAGCGCGCGGCAACTCGGGCGTCATCCTGTCCCAGATCTTCCGCGGGATCTGCTCCGTACTTCGTTCCGGGAAAGCAGATGTAGATACCAAGGGTTTTGCGAAAGCGCTCGAAGCGGGCACCAAAGTCGCCTATAACGCCGTCGCCATTCCCAAAGAGGGGACGATCCTCACCGTCGTCCGTATGATGAGCGAATTTGCGGTCAAAAACGCAGGCAAATACCGCGATTTCGAGGTCTTCCTCCCCGCGATCATCGAAGAGGGGGACCGCGCGCTCGCCAAAACGCCCGAACTGCTCCCCGTCCTCAAAAAAGCGGGCGTGGTGGATTCGGGCGGCGTCGGTCTCATGACGATCATGCGGGGCTTCCTCTCCGCGATCATGGGCGAGGAGATCGTCTCCGAAGTCCCCGTAGACGCCTCCGCAGGCTCGATGGACGCCGATTTCGGCGACAATTCGGACATCATCAACATGGACCTCGGCGACATCCAGTTCGCTTACTGCACCGAGTTCTTTGTCATCAACCTGAAAAAGAGCACCACGCTTGCGGACATCGATAAGCTCCGCGAGAATCTCATGGGGATCGGCGACTCGGTCATCTGCATCGGCGATCTCGAGATGATCAAGGTGCACGTCCATACAAACAGCCCGGGCATCGCGCTCACGTATGCCCTCGAGCTCGGCGAGTTGGACCGTCCCAAGATCGAGAATATGCTCGAGCAGAACCGCGCGCTCAAAGCGAAGATCGCCGCCGAGAAGAAGGATCAGGGAATGCTCGCAATTTGCGCGGGCGAGGGGATCTCCGAGATCTTCAAGGATCTCTTTGTGGACCGCGTGATCCAGGGCGGGCAGACGATGAACCCCTCCGCTTCGGATATCGCGACGGCGGTACAGAAGATCAATGCGGACAACGTCTTTGTCTTCCCCAACAACAAAAATATCATCCTCGCGGCGGAGCAGGCGAAGAATCTCGTCGAGAACAGGACCATTCACGTCATCCCGACGAAGAATATTCCCCAAGGATTTGCGGCGGCGCTTGCCTTCTCTCCCGAAGCGAGCGCGGAAGAGAATAAGACAAATATGATCCATGCGCTCGACAACGTTCGCGCAGGAGGGGTCACCCATGCCGTAAGGACGACCAACGTAAACGGCTTCAAGATCAAGGAAGGGGACATTATCGGTCTGGACGATAAGAAGATCCTCGCCCGTAGCGACGGCGACATCGACGAAGCGGTCCTCAACCTCCTCGGAAAGCTCAAAGACGATTCGCACGAAGTCATCACGCTCTACTACGGAGAGGAGATCACGGAGGACGCGGCGCGGGAGCTCGCCGAAAAGGTGCAATACGCGTTCCCCGATTGCGATGTCGATTATCATTACGGCGGTCAACCGGTCTACTACTATTTGTTATCGTTGGAATGAGGAGAAAGGCGGGTCTACCGCCTTTTATCATAGAAAACCATGCAACTGCAACAGGTCAAGGGCATTGGCGAAAAACGCGCCAAGGACTTTGCAAAACTCGGCATCGATACGACGGAGGAGCTCGTCCGCTATTTTCCGCGCGCCTATCTCGATCTGACCAACCGCGTCTCCGTGCGGGAAGTCATGCACAACGATATGGCGCTTCTTTGCTGTACGCTCGTCTCCGTGGAGCCCGTACGAAGTAAGGGCAAACTGAAGATCGTGCGCGCCCTCCTCGAACAGGGGCGGGATAATTTCACCGCCGTGTGGTTCAATATGCCCTATGTGGCTGCGCGCCTCAAACCGGGCGAGTATCTCTTTTACGGCAGGGTCCAGAATTTTTACGACCGCGTCTCGATCGTCAATCCGACCTTCGAGCGCTTGGAGACAAATAACCGCCTCAAAGGGCTCATTCCCATGTATCCCCTCAAGGCGGGCGTCGCCCAGTGGGTCGTGCGGGAAGCCGTCCGCCGCGCCCTCGAAACGGAAGATTTCCCCTCCGTCATTCCCGGAGAACTTCGGCGGCGTTACCGCCTTACTTCCCTGAGAGACGCGTTCCATGCCATCCATGCCCCGAACACGGTCTCCGAAATGCAGGAAGCGGCGGAGCGGATCGCCGTCGAGGAATACTTCACGCTGATCGCCGCCTTCAAGCTCGTCAAGGGCGACCGCAACCAAACGCGGATCAGAAAGTACACCGTCACGGAGCGGGAAGTTGCCGATTTCGAACGGCGTTTTCCCTTCACGTTTACGCGCGGACAGCAGTCCGCCGTACGCGCCGTCTACGACGACGTCACGGGTCCCGTCCGCATGAACCGCCTTTTGCAAGGCGACGTCGGAAGCGGGAAGACCGCGGTCGCGCTCACGGGCATCTTTATGGCGGTGAAGTCGGGCTTCCAAGCCGTCTATCTCTCGCCCACCGAGGTCCTCGCCGCCCAAAATTATGCCCTTCTCGTGAAGCTCTTTCCCGATTACCGCGTGGGATATTTGGCGGGCGCGTCCACTGCAAAGGAAAAGCGGGAGATCAAACAGGCGCTCGCGGCGGGGGAGATCGATATTCTGTGCGGCACGCACGCCGTCTTGCAGGGGGATGTGCGCTTTTTGCGGCTCGCCTTCTGCGTGTGCGACGAACAGCACCGCTTCGGCGTGGCACAGCGCAATCTTTTGGGGGAAAAGGGGGAGGATCCCGACGTGCTCGTCATGTCGGCGACGCCCATTCCCCGCACCCTCTCTCTGATCTTCTACGGCGATCTCGACGTCACCACCATTCCCGATAAGCCCAAAGAGCGGCAGGAGATCTCCACCGCCGTCATCCCCGAGAGAAAGTACGAGGATATGCTCGCATGGATCCGTGGCGAAGTGAAGAAGGGCAGGCAGGCGTACTTCGTCTGTCCCAAGATCGAAGACGACGACGGGGACGCGACGAGCGCGACCGAACTCTATGAGCGTCTGCGCCTCTCGTTGCCCGACGTCCGCTTTGCGCTTTTGCACGGAAAGATGAAGGAGAAGGAAAAGACGGATACCATGTCCGCGTTCAAGGCGAAAAAATACGATGCGCTCGTCTCTACGACGGTCATCGAAGTGGGCGTGGACGTCCCCGACGCCACAGTGATGGTCATCTACAATGCGGAGCGTTTCGGGCTCTCACAGCTTCACCAGCTCCGCGGCAGAGTGGGGAGGGGAAGCGTAAAGAGCTACTGCTTTTTGCTCGCAGGCTCCGACAGCGAGGCCGCGTCGGAGAGGCTGAACATCTTGAAAAATACGACGGACGGATTCGCGCTTGCCGAAAAGGATCTCGAGCTCCGCGGCAGCGGGGACTTTTTGGGGACCCGCCAGAGCGGAAAGTTTCTCTCCGAGATCAAGAATCTTCACTATACGACCAACGCCGTATTCCTCGCGAAGAAGCTCGTAGACGAAGCGTTCGAACGGCGGCTCGACATAGAGACGGTCAAAGCGGCTGCAATGAAAAAGTACGAGGCGCTCAAAGACGTCGTCTTGAATTAAACGTTCGGAAAAAGGAAGCCGCGCCGTGCATTGTTGCACGGCGCGGCGTATTGATTCGGAACGAATTTGATCATTTGCGGACGGACGCCCGCAGAGCTCAGGTACGCCCGCAGGGTTCGGTAAGGACCAAGGGGTCGAGCACGCGGTCTAAGGTAGTTTCATCCATCAGCCCTTCCCGCAGTACGATCGAGCGGATCGATTCCCCCGTTTTGAGGGATTCTTTGGCGATCTCGGCGGCTTTCAGATAGCCGATGTAGGGATTGAGCGCGGTGACGATGCCCACACTGCGGTTGACCCACTCCGCACAGCGCTCCCTGTTTGCGACGATCCCCACGATGCAATTCTCCGAGAGCGTCTTGACCGCTCCCGTCAGCGCGCGCAGGGATTCGAAGAGCTGATAGAAGATCACGGGCTCGAAGGCGTTGAGCTCGAGCTGTCCCGCTTCGGCGGCCATCGTCACGGTCACGTCGTGCCCGATGACGAGGAAGGCGACTTGGTTGACGACCTCGGGAATGACTGGATTGATCTTCCCGGGCATGATCGAGGAACCGTTCTGTTTGGCGGGAAGGATGATCTCGCCGAGCCCCGTGCGCGGACCGCTCGACATCAGTCTCAGATCGTTGCACATTTTGGAGAGATTGACGGCGAGCGCTTTGAGCGTGCCCGATACGGCAACGAACCCGTCTACGTTTTGGGTGCCGTCGAACAGGTCGTCGGCGCGCCGCAATTCCTCGCCCGCGAGAAGGGAAAGCGTCTCCGTGATGTGGGTGAAATACGCCTCCCGCGCGTTGATCGCAGTGCCGATCGCCGTCGCGCCCATATTGATGGTGCGCATTTCGCCGAGAGAAACGCGGATGCGCTCTTCGGAGCGGGCAACGGCGGTCGCAAACGCGTGGAACGCCTGTCCGAGACGCATGGGTACGGCGTCTTGAAGCTGGGTCCTTCCCATCTTCAGGATCCCGTCAAACTCCTTCGCCTTTGCAAGCAATGCGAGATGTAACTTTTTCAGCGCCGCAAGGAGCTCTGCGGCGAGCGAGAGAACGGTCAGTTTTCCCGCGGTCGGGATGACGTCGTTGGTGGACTGCTCCATGTTGACGTGGTCGGTGGGGCTGATGACGGAGTAATCGCCTTTTTTGCCGCCGAGCCGCTCGATCGCGATGTTGGCGATGACCTCGTTGACGTTCATGTTGGACGAAGTACCTGCGCCGCCCTGAATGGCGTCTACGATGAAGTCTTTGCGATGTTTTCCGTGCAGGATCTCGTCGCACGCGGCGATGATGGCGTCCGCCTTGGCCCCGTCGAGAAGGCCGTAAGATTTATTGACCATGGCCGCCGCTTTTTTGATCAAAACGACGTTGCGGACGAATGCAAAATTCAGTTTTGTGCCTGTGATTTCAAAATTTTCTTTGGCGCGCGCCGTTTCGATGCCGTAGTAGGCGGCGCTGTCCAGCGAGAGCTCTCCGACCGAATCGCTCTCCGTTCTCAACTCTTTTTCCATAGTTTCTCCGGGGACGCCGTAGCGTCCAAATTGTGCTTTGAATATTATAAACCGTTTTACGGGAAAATGCAAGCGTCTTCCCTCTTTTTCCCGATAAAATTCCGTACGAGGGAGGACGTTATGCCGTGATGTCCGTTTGGTCGGTATAATCGACCGGGAGTTCGATTACCGTCGTCCCGAAATCGGTCAAACGGTAGGGGACGGCGGAGCGGTCGATCCCTTCACCCATGACGACGCGGTAGGAGATCTCATACGGCGCGCCGTTTTTGAAGGTGACCGTGATGTCCTCCAAAAGGGAATCTACGCCTTGCAGAGCCAACGTGAGCGAATCGCAGTGGTAGAGGGGAGCGAGATCCGTGGACGTGGCGTCATCGGCTTCCGAATAGCGGAACATGGAGAATTGACCCCGCAGGAAGGAGCAATATTGTAGAGACATTGCAACTTGTGCGGTGTATTCCGTCTCGTCGAACTTCATTTTGACCCACTCGGCGTCGGAGTTATTGTATCCGTACATGAAATATTCGTTCCCTTCTTTCGTCACGATCTGTTTTCCGTCCGCCGTGGCATTCATGAATTTGTCTTTGTCCGCATATATGGCGGCGACCTCATCCAACGTTTGGGAATCGTAGACCCGCAGGGTAAAGTTTTGGGCATTTCCCAAGAGCTCGTCCCATTCGGCGGCGGTGACTTTCCCCGTATCGTTCGGAGTTTCGGGATTTTTGCCGCACGCCGTGAGCCCGCAAAAACAGCCCAGCGAGCAGACGGTAACCATGAAGGAAAGGATAAATTTTTTCATCGTTTATCTCCTTTGCACCGACGATTTTTTTCGGCCGCGGCGCTTTCATCGATCGGGATCATGATACCACAAACGGAAGAAGGTGGCAAGCAAAAACGGGGAATATCCCCGCTGATTTTTCAAAACGAGCCGCATATCCCGCATGATCAAGCCTTCCCGCCGCTTGGGTATGGAGGGGCAAGTGTAATGTAAATCGAATACCTAACCGCTCCAAACTTGACGTGTTGTACTACATTTTTCATTCAATCCAAATATTCAAGTCGAATGGCGTATTAATCTTTGATGAGGCGTACAATGCCCCGATGACAATTCCTACGGAAGATAAATTGAGATGCTTAATATTGCAAGTATTCCAATATTTTATTACCTCATCCATTTCTGGACATAATTCTTTTATTTTTTTCTCCGCTTGAAACTCATCCATTAAGTAATTTGAAAATAATTTTTTTATTTTAGTTTTATCCTCATCCATACAATGAAGCTCGTCCATTGCTACGTCAAGGGCTTCTTTGTTGATAGCATCGACTTGATACTTTGCTGAATCGTTTAAGCACACTAAAAACAAAGAAGGATACTTTTCGTGGAGAAGTTCGCCAGTTTCAGAATTAGGGATTGAGCTTAAATCAAACCCCTTGGAAAATAATCCCTCGTATGTATCTACCAAATGGGCAGACAAAGAACTACTTGCGACTGACATTGTAGCACACCGAGCATAACTCAAATGCTGAAATTCAGATGCTTTACTGCTTAACCCGCTTTGAAAAATTGGGATAATGTAGTTTTGCAAATATTCCGCAAAAGTGGAATGACTTATTACGCGAAAATTTCGCGTATGGCAAACAACAAAAAATAACGCCAATGTCGCCATCTGCGAAGGAAGTAATAAAGGTGCGGTTTTGATTGCTTCGCCTAACGAAATTTGTAATAGTGAGTGATCTACATTTGAAATACGTTTTGCAAGAATTTCAGATAAAATATTCTTTAATTCCTCTGTTCCGTACTTAATATAAGACTTTTCTGCTTCAATAAAATCGATTTGCATGGCAGGGTCATTAAATGCTTTGCGAACATACTCAGCACTAAAACCTGCTTGACCTAATTTTTCAAAAGTTGCCATGACTAAGTCACTATCTCTTTTTTGCGCCTCAATCAGTGCTTCTGCTTTGGTTTTATTGATCTCTTCTTTAATAAGATCCAAACATAAAGCCTTCACTTCCGTATAATTCATGCCGTTGATTATAACGCCATTATTAACGGATGTAGCAACTCCTGAGTTTTGGTTTATGTCTATATTATTTTCTTCTAATGCAGTCTTACCTATTAATTTCTCCATTGTTAATACCAACCAAATTCCCCTTATTGTCTTCTGATGATAACGTCATCGGACTATTGTTTAAGTTGTTTTTTAGTTGCTTTAGCTCTTTTTTCGCAATAATTGAAGTTATCGCTGAAACAACGGCTGCGGCAGCACTGATACCTGCAAATACCAAAGACCAAATTTCCATTATATTATTCCTTAACAGCATTATTCCATATAATATATAAATCAAAATTATGATTCTTAAACACTTTCAATAGAAAAATCAGTTCGAAGATATCGAATCACTTTTCTTTTACAAACTTTTCAAAAATTCAATCAATAAATTTTTTTGCCGAGGCATTAAATTTGATATGACGCCCGCGATCTCCTCCATATCACCGCTCGCATTGAAAAAGAATTCTTACCATGAGTGCGCCAAGCAGGAAAGAGGTGAAAACATGAAAAAGCGTATCCTTACTTGGCTTCCCTCATATTTATCTTCCGCCCATATATATCCAAGCGGCGGGGCACTGTTGTGCCCCGCCGCTTGGATATGGCGGAGAGAAAGGGATTCGAACCCCCGGAAGCTGACGCTTCAACGGTTTTCAAGACCGCCGCATTCGACCGCTCTGCCATCTCTCCATAGAGCCCCCGAGGGATCCCTCGGGGGCGATAATGTGAGCCGATTTTTTTTGCTTCATCCGATCCAAAATCTCAAAACGTGAGCTCAGACCTCGGACATGGGTGGGGGATTTACTCTTTCCCCGCCATTTTCTTATACCCGGCAAGGCGCTCCTTGGAGCTCTCTTCCGTCTTCTGGAAGAGCTCTTCCGCAAGCGCGGGCTGCGTCTTCTTGAGGGAAGCGTAGCGGGTCTCGCCGAGGATGAACGCCTGATAGTCGCCCGTCGGATCCTTGGAATCGAGCGTGAAGGGATTCTCGCCCTTCGCCGCGAGCTCGGGATTGTAACGGTACAGTTGCCAATAGCCGCAATCTACCGCGTTCTTTTCCTCGGTCTGCGACTTCGTCATATTAATGCCGTGGTTGATGCAAGGAGCATAGGCGATGATCAGGGAAGGTCCCTTATACGCTTCCGCTTCCTTGAGCGCCTTGACGAGCTGAGCCTTGTCTGCGCCCATCGCGACCTGCGCGACATAGACATACCCGTAAGAAGCCGCGATCATGCCGAGGTCCTTCTTCTTGACGCGCTTGCCGCTCGAAGCGAACTTCGCAACGGCGCCGATAGGGGTAGACTTACTTGCCTGACCGCCCGTATTGGAGTAGACCTCGGTGTCGAGCACGAGGACGTTGACGTCTTCGCCGCACGCGAGGACATGGTCGAGTCCGCCGTAACCGATGTCGTATGCCCAGCCGTCGCCGCCGATGATCCAGAAGGATTTCTTCACGAGGCAGTCCTTTTCGGCGAGGATCTCATCGACGAGGGTGAGTTCGTCGCCTTCGCACTCTTTGCGGCACTCCTCGAGCTCCTCGACGAGCGCGGCGGAAGCCGTTTTGCTTGCCTCGGCGTCGTCGCAACCTTCGAGCCAATCGGTGAGCGGCTTGACGCATTCGGGATACTCTTTCCACATTTCGGCGAGCTTGGTGATCTTGTCTGCAAGAGCGCCGCGGCGGGCTTTATACGCGAGATGCATCCCGTAGCCGTATTCCGCATTGTCCTCGAAGAGCGAATTCGCCCATGCGGGTCCGTGACCCTGCTTATTGGTCGTGTAAGGGCAGGTGGGGGAGGAACCGCCGTAGATGGAGGAGCAACCCGTTGCATTGGCGACGATCATTCTGTCGCCGAAGAGCTGGGTGACGACCTTCACATAGGGCGTTTCGCCGCAGCCTGCGCACGCGCCGGAGAACTCGAAGAGCGAAGGGGTGAACTGGCTCTTCTTGACGTCCGCCATCTTGACGTTCGAAAGATCGGCTTCGGGCAGATCGACGGCGTATTCCCAATTCTTCGCCTCGACTTCTTCGAGCTCGGCGAAAGGTACCATAACGAGCGCCTTGTTGCCCTTCATGCCGGGGCAGACGTCGGCGCAGACGCCGCAACCCATACAGTCGAGCGGGGAGACCTGCATACGGAACTCATAACCGGGAACGCCCGTGGCTTTTTTGGTTTCGAAGGCTTCGGGTCTCTCGCTTCCCTCGGCGACGAGCGCGGGACGGATGCAGGCGTGCGGGCAGACGAAGGAGCACTGGTTGCACTGTACGCAGTTTTCTTTGACCCACTTGGGGACCATGACGGCAACGCCGCGCTTTTCGTACTTGGTCGTTCCGGTGGGGACGGACCCGTCGGCATTGAACGCGGAGGAAGGAAGTTTGTCGCCTTCGAGCGCAAGGATGGGAGCGATCACGTTCTTAAAGTAATCGTTGTCGGCGAGTTTGACCATTGCGGCGCCCTCGGTCGTCGTAGCCCACGATTCGGGGATCTCGATCTTGACGAGGTGCTCTTTGGCGGAATCGATGGCGTTGTAGTTCATCTGAACGACGGCGTCGCCCTTTCTCGCGAAGGACTTATAAGCCATCTTCTTCATGTAATCGACGGCGTCGGTATAGGGCATGATCTGCTCGTTGATGTAGAAGAACGCCGATTGCAGGATCGTGTTGGTCCTGCCGCCGAGCCCGAGGCCGCGCGCGATCTTGATCGCGTCGATGACGTAGAGCTTCGCGTGCTTCTGCGCGAGCGCATTCTTCATCTTGGCGGGAAGGTTGTGCTCGAGTTCCTCGACGGTCGTCCACGGCGCATTGAGAAGGAAGGAGCCGCCCTCTTTGAGGTCGGTCGTCATATCGTAACGGATGACGTAAGAGGGGTTGTGGCAGGCGATGAAGTCCGCCGCGTCGATGAGATATTCGCTTTGGATGGGCGTCTTGCCGAACCTGAGGTGGGAGACGGTGATGCCGCCCGACTTCTTGGAATCGTAGAAGAAGTAGGCTTGGGCGTACATATCGGTATGGTCGCCGATGATCTTGATGGAGTTCTTGTTCGCGCCGACCGTGCCGTCCGAACCGAGCCCGTAGAACTTGGCGGAAGTGCTGCCTTCGGGCGCGGCGTCGAACTTCTCGGAGAAGTCGAGCGAGCTGTTGGTCACATCTTCATAGATACCGACGGTGAAGTGATTCTTGGGATCCTTCTTTTCGAGGTTCTTGTAGACGGAGAGGACCATCGAGGGATTGAACTCCTTCGACCCGAGACCGTATCTGCCGCCGACGACCTGTACGCCGCCGATCCCTTTTTCGAGGAGCGCGGTGCAGACGTCGAGATAGAGGGGCTCGCCGAGGGAACCGGGTTCCTTGGTCCTGTCGAGCACGGCGATCTTTTTGCAGGTCGCGGGGATCTTTTCGATGAAAGCGTCCGCCACGAAGGGACGGTAGAGACGGACTTTGATAAGGCCGTATTTCTTGCCCTGCGCATTGAGCTTATTGATGGATTCCTCCACCGTTTCGGCGCCCGAGCCCATGATGACGATGACGTATTCCGCATTCTTGGCGCCGACATAGTCGAAGAGGTGATAATGTCTGCCGGTGAGTTCGCCGACCGCGTCCATCATCTCCTGTACGATGGCGGGCGTTGCGTTGTAGTAGCTGTTGGCGGTCTCCCTGTTCTGGAAGTATGTATCGCCGTTCTGCGCCGTGCCGCGCTGGACGGGGTGTTCGGGGTTGAGCGCTCTCGCCTTGAAAGCGGCGACGTCGGCGGCGAGCCCTTTCTTATCGAAGAGCTCTTTCATTTCGTCGTAATCGATCGCCTCGATCTTGGAGACTTCGTGAGAGGTACGGAAGCCGTCGAAGAAGTTGATGAACGGTACGCGTGCGCGAAGAGTGGAGAGATGGGCGACGGTGGCGAGGTCCATGACCTCCTGCACCGAGCAGCTTGCGAGCATCGCAAAGCCCGTCTGGCGGCATGCCATCACGTCGGAATGGTCGCCGAAGATGTTCAGCGACTGAGCGGCGAGCGCACGTGCGGAGACGTGCA
>CANQXA010000010.1 GCA_947627765.1 uncultured Clostridia bacterium | reverse complement strand
AATGAGCCCGGTTCAATACCGAACTCATTCACAATTCATCTAATTAAATTTTTGTCCAACTTTTGGGGTTCACTTCAGGATCCGTTCCGCTTTTTTTGGATTTTCTCTTATTCCTTCGAACCCGTGAGCATCAGGGAGCCGATGATCAGCTTCTGGAATGCCGCAAACAGGATCATGATAGGAAGGACGCAGAGGACGGAAGCCGCGATCGCGGGACCGTCGATCGTCGATTCGTTATCGGCGGTCATGAGGTACATCGCGTGCGGGAGGTTGATCCACGAGGAGTACTGCGGGATCATAATGAAGGAACCCATGTAGTTGTTCCAGCATCCCATGAAGGACAGCAGTCCTTGCGCCATGATCGCGGGCATTGCGAGAGGAAGGATGAATCCGCAGAAGATGCGGAAGTATCCCGCCCCGTCGATCTTTGCCGCCTCGATGATGGACGTCGGTAGGCCGAACAGGAACTGGCGGATGAAGAATGCCGTCATGATCGAGCCGAACAGACCGGGGATGATGAGGACGAGCCCGTTTTCACGCCAACCCATCGC
Organism: uncultured Clostridia bacterium; assembly: GCA_947627765.1. Lineage (GTDB taxonomy): Bacteria > Bacillota > Clostridia > Christensenellales > Borkfalkiaceae > Gallimonas. Next base: position 52,513 of record CANQXA010000010.1, on the reverse strand, counting down.
GTCGTACATGACGTACTGGGTGATCATGATGGAGGGGCCGGGAACCATGATCGCGGCGAGCAGGAAGAAGAAGACCACATTCCTGCCGACCCACTGGATCTTTGCGAAGGAGAACGCCGCGGAAGCCGACGTGATGACGCCGACGACGACGGGCACGATCGAATAGATCAAGTTGTTGATGACCGCGCGCCAATAGTTCCAGAAGCCGCCGACGGTGCCGTCGGGCATGATGCCGCCGACAAACTTCGAATTGAAGCAGAGCACATAGTTGTAGAAAGGATTCACTCTGCCGACATTTTCGATGTAGCCCCAAGTGCTGTATCCTTTCTTGGGCCACCAAACGAGCTTTTTGAACAACTCGCCGGTACCGCTTCCGCTCCCCGTCCATGCGAAGGAGCCCGCGATCATCCACCAGAACGGGTACACCATGAGGAAGGACCCGAAGAGGAGGACGATGTACGTCGCGATGTCCATCACGAGACGGGAACGCTTTTTGCTCGCGCGGTGGGTCTTCGAAGAGAATCCGAAGAACGCGAGGACCGCGCCGACGCCATAGACAAAGGAACCGTAGAATGCCCGCAGTTCTGCCGGGGTTGCCGATCCGGGAAGGGGCGCATTTGCTCTTCTTTCAGCTTTTTCTGCTTTACTTAACATTTCGCTTTCCCCTCCTTATTTATCTTTCCTGCTGTCGAGCCAGAACTGGACCAGCGTGAGCACGAGGATCATGATCGCGAGGACCATACCATAGGCGGCGCCGAGCGACGCCTGATAAGCGTTGAACGGGTTGCCTTGGCTCAGACCGTAGATCCAAATCAGCGAAACGTAGCCCGACGTCATGAAGCTCTCGCCTTGTAACAGGACGGGCTCCGCGTAGATCTGCATACCGCCGATGACGGAAGTGACGAGGTTGTAGAAGATGGTCGGATACAGGTCGGGCATGGTGATCTTCCAAAAGATCTTCCAGCCGTTGGCGCCGTCGATCATCGCGGCTTCCTTCGTGGAAGCGTTCACGCCCGAAAGACCTGCAACGTACAGGATGATCGTACCGCCGAGCCCCTTCCAAACCGACATGATGACGATGACGAGCTTGGTAAAGAGACCTTGGCACCAGTACGGGTTGACGTAGAAGTCCGACATTTTACTGCTGTGGAGCATCCCGCCCCACGTCAGCGGGGTCGTCGCGCCGGCGTCCATCCACTTGAATTGTCCGAGCCCGAGCATTTGGTTGATCACGCCGAGCGGGTCGAACAAGATCTTGAAGGTGTAGACAACGGAGATCGAGGAAGCAACGCAGGGGAGATAATAGAGCACTCTGAAGACGTTGCCGCCCTTGATATCGCGGGACATACAGACCGCAAAGAACACCGCGAGGATCATACCGATCGGGATACCGATCATGTAGAATACCGTGTTGAAGAGATAGAACCCCATCTCATGGTAGGAATAAAGTCCGCCGGCAGCGGTGATCCTTCTTGTAAAGATGAATTTATACCAATAGAGAGCGTCCGTCGTTCCGGCGATATCCCAACCTTGCCCCGTAACGCCCGTTCTGTGCGCGATGTGATCTTTCATCGTGAACAAATACTCGAAGAGCGGGGTGGTGTTACCGATCGAATAGTCGGTGAACGAGAGGAGGATCGCCATGATGAGCGCGGCATAGACGAACCACACCGTGCCCACGATCAACGGGATACAGAAGATCCAGCCCCACAGGTTATCCTGCAATTTCTGCTGGTTGATGGGCTTTCTCTTCTTCTTATTTACGGAGACGCTCCCTTCCGCCGTCTCTGAAGCTACGGATTCGACCGGCATTTCGGCTTCCACCGCTTCTTCGGAGGCGTTAAAGGTGACGTTTTCTTCCATCATATATTCCCTCCTTGAAAATCGATCCGTTTACGGTCTCCCTCCTTGCGGAGAGAGACCGCTTACGGAACAGGTGAAAAACTTAATTGCCCTGAACCTTTTCGATTTCAGCCTTCTCTGCCGCGATCGCCTGGTCGAGCTTATCCTGGACCTGCTGAGCCGTCCTGAGAAGGAACGCCGCCGCGGTCTGATACATACCGCCGGGCAGATCTTCGCTTGCGAGCTTCTTGACCATGTAGTTGAAGACGAGCTTCGCATTCGCGCCGCCTGCGGCATTGCCGTAGGATTTGATCTGCGCCTGCGTAAGAGGCTGGCAGAGGTTGTAAGCGAGAGCCATACCGTTGTTACGCATCGTGATGAGGTTGATCCACTCGACGTTGTAGGTGTACATCGCGGAGTCACGCGCGGAGTTGAGGCCGTACTGCATACGGAGGTTGAGATCGCGGTCCGCATAGGTGAAGGTGGTCATATAGAGGATCTTCATCGCGAACGCGCGCTTGGAAATTTCGCCCGTGAACTCGCTGAGTTTGACGCTGTCGTACTGAGGATCGTGTTCGATGTTCTGATATGCGCCGTTTACATAGATCTTCCCTGCATTCGCCGCACCCGCCTGGAGCAACTTGCCGACGCCGTTCTCGTCGAGGGTGTAGAGGCTGAGGAATTCGGCGACGGTCTTACCGCTCTGGCCGCGGAAGCTGCCGAGCCCGCGGGCCGCCTGGTCCATATCATAGGCGACCTGGTAGTAAGCGTCCCAAAGAGCTTTGCCCTCTGCGCCCGTGACGGTCGCACTGCCTTCGGGGGTGATCATCTTCGAGAAGGCGCCGTCCGCAACATACTTGTCGTTGTTGATCAGCTCGCCGCCGACATACTTCTTGTTGGAGTAGTTGAGGAAGTCAACGCACTGCTCCTGGAAGTTGGGGATCTGCGCACCCGAGTAGGTAAGGGTGACCTGGTTGGCTTCGCCGATGGAGAGCGCCATGATAAGGTCGACGGCGCCGGCTGCCTTCCATGCTTCCTTATCCTTCTTGTTGAGAAGGGAAGCGTTTGCCGCGAACCCGACGGAGTCCATACGGGCGCCCCACTTGTTCTGACGGAGGACCTGATTCTTATAGATGTCTTCCATATCATAAGGCGCGGTGGGAACATCGGTCGCGTCTTCGAGTTTCGAGTACTTCGTAGCTTCTTCGCTCGGATCGGAGGCGACGTACGTCTGATAGTCGTAGAAGCCGTCCTTCACGGTGCTGAACAGCGCATACTTTTCGCCGACGCACTGAGGAAGGAGCTGATAATCGCAGTAGCCTTCGGGCCCGCTGCGGAGGTCGGATTCGTTTCTCGTCGCGGAGTCCCACGTACCTGCGCCGTAGAAGACTTCTGCGCCCGAGCGGAAGAACGACCAACCGTTATCGGACTTGGTGGAAGGCTCGTCGCCGCAGTTGCCGCAGTTGCCGTTCCAGGTGGAGCCGTATTCGAGGAATGCGCCGTAGGTATCGATGAACGCCTGCGTGTTCGCGCCGTAGGAGATCTGGCGGTCTTCGGTCGTCCCGTCGAGCTTGAGCCTTACGCGCGTCTCGCCCTTTTCGGTCGCGGCATTCTTCTCATACTCCTCGCGCATCTTGGCGATGGTGTTGAGCGTGCTGTAATCCGCGGCATTGCCGGAAGTGCCGGCGATGGCACGGGTGGAGTTCTGGTCGATGAAATCCGCGTCGTTGCCATAGAGCCAAGGCAGGAGATAGAGGGTGGGGTTGGGAGCGCCCTCGTACTGGTCGTTGCCATAGACGTTGGTCAGAACGCCCGAGCCCATCTTGATGCCCGCCGTACCGGAGGTCGTCTTATTGATGTCAAACTCTTGCGCGTCGTTGTCTGCGTCCTTGCAGTTCCAGTTGAAGGTGTTGTAGTAGTAGCAGATCGCCCACGTCAGAGCGCCGAACTCCTGATAGGTGTAGGTGATGTGCCCGATCGACGTATCGTAGATCGCGTTGGGATCGGCGGTGAAGCCTTCGATGTTCGCGTCTTCAATCTCGAAGGTCTCGCCGGGGAAGCCGGGGATGGTCACGACATACCCGTCGCCTTCGCCGTCGCCGGTGACGTCTTCCGACCAGAGCGAAACGGAGAGCGCGATGGGATCGTTGCCTTCGAGCGCGGAGGTGAAGTTGGCGAAGCGGTAGAAGTTGTAGGGCTTATACCGGGTGGGAACGCCGATGTTGATGATGGGAGCGGGCTCGCCGATCTTAGCCGTCATCTCCTCTTTCGTGTAAGGGTTGGTATAGGTACCGTCGACCTCGTACGTGATGGTATCGGTTTCGCCCTCGCCGGTGAAGGTGAGATCTGCGGTGAAGCCGCGGGCGCCCTTGACGTTGCGCTGGGTGGTCGCCGTCTGGGTGGTCATCGCCTTCTTGAGGTCTTCGGTGAAGAATTTCCCGTTGAAGCCGGTGACGAAGTTGGAGTAGTCCTTGGGAAGGCCGTAGAGACCTGCCTTGACGCCGCCTTCGGTGTAGAAGCCGGGCTTGACGCCATCCGCCGCGGTCTTATAGGTGAGCGCGTCGCCCATCATGTAGCCTTCGGCGAGGTTGCCCTTCTGCCCTGCGTAGCCGTAGAGACCGAGGGAGCCGTTCCAAATGCCGTTGAGCCTGCTGATGGTATCTTCATCTTCGGGATCGATGTAGCCCGAGATGTCCATAACTCTGCCGAGCTGGACCCAGCTCTTGACGTACTTCGGCGAAAGATAGACGATATCCGCCGCTTTGCCCGACGAATAGTTTCTCATGAGCGCGTCGAAGTATCTGTCGGTGTTGTTGTTGTAACGGAACGTTACGGTGATCTCCTGATCTTCACCGATGACGCCGTCCGCCTGCAACTTCTGCGTGTACTCGGCCGCCCAATCGTTACAGATCTTTCTGTTCGTTGCGGCGTCGGTATCATTACAGAAGATATTGACGGTCAGGTTGTAAGCGCCTCCGCCGCCTCCGCAGCCGGCAAAAACGGCGGCAGTGCCGCACATCATGACAGCCGAGAGCGCGACGAGAGAAACATTTCTTACCAGTTTCCTCTTGTTCATTCCTCTTACCTCTTATAAAAATTTTTTTGTACCCCTACTTTGCTCCCTCGCTTTCCTTCCGTTTTCCGCGCGTTTGGGGGATACGCGGAGCCCGCAAGGTCGGTCCGGTCACGTTTCGGGAATGACTTCAACGTTTCGCCGGAATAAAAAAAGCATTCGTATATTTTTGCTTGCGCTCTTCATAAAAAGAGTGCGCGAAAAAATAAACGAATGCACATCATTCCATGACTTCCCCCCTGTCGTCATTGTCTGTACTGCAACAATCATAGCACACTTTCGGGGGGTTGTCAATGTTATTTCGAAAATTTTTTTGTGAAACATTCATCTTTTTTTTGTCTTTTTTTGGGCGTTTTCACCAAAAAATTCCCGATTTTCTCAATTTTCTTAGAGCCGATCCGCAAGATGGGCGGGGCTTCCTCCTTTTTCGGCACCATATCTTGTATTTCGGCACGTTATGGATTTTTTTCCCGCGTTTTGGGTCTTTGGGAAGGCGGGAATGCCGCGTTTTACATCTCGGGCGTGCGGAAAAAGTAGAAATACGTCCCGTCCGCGCCGCATTCGCGCATCCCCGCAGAAAGGAGCATCCTGCGCGAGCGTTCGTTCTCGCGGAAACATTTCGCTTCCATGCGCCCGAGGTCCCAATTCGAGAACGCGTGATCGGTGTACGCGCGGACCGCCTCTGCCGCGATCCCCCGCCCTTCGTACTCTTCGAAGAGCCGTACGCCGATCTCCGCCTCCCCGCGGTACCCGAAACGGTGCACGACGGCCTCCCCCGCGAGCTCCTGCCCCAAATAGATCCCGAGCGGGACTTCCCTCCGCCCCGCAAAGTCTTCGCGCGCGTCCTTTAAGAATACTTCGGGCGCGGGAGAGGTGTGGTCGGCCCGCCAATCGTACCCCCAATAGCGGTTGCGGACGACGTCGCCCGCGAGCGCGGCATAGCGGAGGACGTCCCCATCCTCCACGGCGCGCAGGACAAGTCTCTCGCTCTTTACGACGGGGAGGGACGAGAGAAGGTCGATGGGACGCCGCGGGGTGACATTGTACTTATCCACGATCTCTGCGGGGCGGTACTGCAATTTCGACTTCCTCAGCCCGAGATCGCCGGCGTCGTCCATGCGGTTGACGTACTTTGCATCGCCCGCAAACGCGCGCGCAAACTCCTGCGCCAGCGTGGGATAGGCGCCCTCGTAGCCGCGGAGCGCCTTTTCGATGTGGATGACCATCATGTCGCCGCACAGCTCGCCCGCCGAGAAGCCGATGATCTCCCCGCCCGCGGTGAGAATGCCCGCTTTGAGCCCGAGCCCTTCGAGGTGGGGCAGAAGGGCATAGACTTCGTCCATCTCCTCTTCGGCGATCCTGTTCTCCTTGCTCCTTTGTACCGCCTCATAGCGGTGTAAGAACTCTTCCACGGCACCCATGTCCGAGGGAGAGGCTTCGGAAAACCGCCAATCGGGGTAGAGTTTCTTGAATTTTCTGACGTGGTTCCGCTGCCCCGCATACCCGCTTCCCGCGTATTCTTTGAAATCTTCGGCGCGGTAGAGGTAATCCCGCCACTTTCTGCGGTTGCTGACGAGCACATCGGTCCCGTAGCGGCATACCATGTCCGTAATGCGGCTCTTCGGAACGTTTGTGAAGTGCAGACGTTCGCCGCGGTCGCGGCAAAGATCTTCGAGGGCGGCGATCGCGCGCGTCTCCTCCTCTCTGTCCCCCGTGCGGGAGAGCGGATAGTGGAAGTAGCACTTGCCCGCGTACATCTCTTTCAGCACGAGGCAGTTCTCCACGATGGCGTACTTGGGTTTGAGCGCCTTCTGCCACATGAAGAGGAAGGCGCGGGAAAAATCCGCGATGTGCAGTTTCTGCGCCTCGAAATAGGGTGCAAAGCAGTGTTGGTCCGTACGGTCGAATTCCCGAAATTCCATATGAAAGCCCCGAATTGCTTCGGGGCGGCTCCTTGTCGTTTTCGTCAATGAATGTTGTCGATGAGGTCGAGGATCTCCGAAATGCGCTCGAGATCGTCGCGGGTGTAGTAGTCGATGTAGATCCTGCCCTTCTTCTCCGTCCCGATGAGGGAGACTTTTGTGCGGAAGGTGAGGCGCAGCCGCTCGACGAGATGTTTGAGCTCGGCGCTCGATACGGCGTTCTTCCGCTCCCTCGTCTTGGCGAGCACTTCGGGCGGATTGAGGAATTGCTTGACCGCGCGCTCGGCTTCCCGCACCGACCAGCCTTCCTTGATGATCTCCCGCGCAATCGCCGCCTGCTGTTCCTTTTTTACGGGGACCAACGTGCGCGCATGACCGGCCGAGAGCTTCTCCGACCGTACCATGTCCACGACCTCGTCCGACAAAGTGAGCAGTCTTAACGTATTTGCGATGGCGGGGCGGCTCTTCCCGATGCGCTCCGCAAGCACTTCCTGCGTGAGGTGATGCTCCTCCATCAGCCGCTTCATGCCGTACGCCGCCTCGATGGGGTTGAGGTCCTCCCGCTGTAAATTTTCGATGAGCGCGATCTCCTGGATCTCCTTCTCGCCGAGTTCGCGGATCACGACGGGGACGCGCTCGAGCCCTGCGCGGATCGCCGCGCGGTACCTGCGTTCGCCCGCGATGATCAGAAAGGTCCCGTCGGGATTGCGGTTGACGACGAGCGGCGAGATGACGCCGTGCTCGCGGATGGAGTTGGTAAGATCATTCAGCGCGTTTTCGTCGAACGTCTTGCGCGGCTGTGCGGGATTGGGAAATATTTTGGAAAGGGGGACTTCGGACGGCGCGCTCTCCTGCACGGCGGGACCGAGCGCCGCACGGTAGGCGTCGCCCCCCTCAAACAATGCAGAGAGCCCTCTTCCGATCCCTTTTGCCATTTTTCATCCCCTCCCCGTTTTGTTCGGGACGCAAAAATTCTATGCGCCCCGAAGAAATTACAGCCTACCCATGTCCGCGCCCGTGCCGTTATTCACGGTCATGGGGCGCGTCGTTTTGGTCTTCTCCGCTCTCAGCGGGCGGATCTTGCGGTTTTGCGGGCTCCTCCGCGGGCATGGTGGGCGCCGATTCCGTCACGACCTTTCCGAACGGATTGTCGGGCGAGGTCTTGTCGTGGTCCTCCATGTAGGCGAGGACGTCCTTATACGAGGCGCCCTTCATGAGCATATCCACCTCGGCGGTGTAGATGGTCTCGCGCTCCACGAGCACGCGCGCCATGTTGTCGAGGATGGGACGGTTTTCGAGGAGGAGCTTCTTCGCGCGGTCGTACGCCTTCTGCACGATCGCCTTGACCTCCTCGTCGATGATGCCGGCGGTCTCTTCGGAGTAGGTGTTGCGCTGTTCGAAATCCCTGCCGATGAAGACGGGCCCGTCGTTGCCGTAGGCGATGGGACCGAGCCGTTCGCTCATCCCCCATTCGGTGACCATCTTGCGCGCCATTTGGGTGACTTTTTGGATGTCGTTGGACGCACCCGCGGAGACGTCGTGGATGACGATCTCCTCCGCAACTCTTCCGCCGAGCGCCATGCAGATGAAGTCGTTGAGCTTGTTGACGGTCATGTCGTTGTCGTCCGTCTCGGGGCGGGTGAGCGTGTAACCCGCCGCCGCGCCGCGGGGAATGATGGAGACTTCCTGCACGTTGTCGTTGTGCTCGCACAGCTTGGCGAGGATGGCATGGCCCGCCTCATGGTACGCCGTGCACTTCTTATCCGCCTCGGTGACGACGCGGCTCTTCTTTTGGGGACCCATAATGACCTTGTTGATCCCCTCGTAGAGCTCGAGATTGCCGATGAGCGGCTTGCCCGCGCGGGCGGCAAGGATCGCCGCCTCGTTGAGAAGGTTGGCAAGGTCGGCGCCCGAGAACCCGCTCGTGATCCGCGCGATGACCTTAAAGTTGACGTCGGGTGCGAGCGGCTTGTTGCGCGCGTGTACCTTCAATATTTGTTCACGCCCCTTAACATCGGGCAGGTGGACGTAAATCTGGCGGTCGAAGCGGCCGGGACGGAGCAGAGCGCTGTCGAGGATGTCGGCGCGGTTGGTCGCCGCCATGACGATGACGCCCTCGTTGGTCTCGAAGCCGTCCATTTGGACGAGGATCTGGTTGAGGGTCTGCTCGCGCTCGTCGTGACCGCCGCCGAGCCCTGCGCCGCGCTGACGTCCCACGGCGTCGATCTCATCGATGAAGATGATGCAGGGCTGGTTGCGCTTGGCGAGATCGAAGAGGTCGCGCACGCGCGAAGCGCCGACGCCCACATACATCTCGACGAAATCCGAACCGCTGGCGGAGAAGAAGGGCACGCCCGCCTCCCCCGCGACGGCGCGGGCGAAGAGCGTTTTCCCTGTCCCGGGAGGGCCTACGAGGAGGACCCCCTTGGGGATCTTCGCGCCGAGGTCGGAGAACTTTTTGGGATTTTTGAGGAACTCCACCACTTCGGCGAGCTCCTCTTTCTCCTCTTCCGCGCCTGCGACGTCCGAGAACCGCACTTTGATATTGGTCGTTACGCGCGCCTTGGTCTTGCCGAAGTTCATGATCTTGCCGCTTCCGCCGCTCGTCATCCGCAAAATGACGAAGAACATGACGACGCCGAGCACGAGGATCGCGATGTAGAGGAAGTTGCCCCAGCCCGACCCCGCATTGGGATCGGCGGCGGAGATGACGAGCTCGACGCCCTGCTCCTTCAAGAGCTGCGTCCACTCCTCGATCTTTTCGTTGAGGGGGATACTGTTCTGCCCCATCGTCGTATCCGCCCAGAAAGCATAGTTGCGCGCGTTCGCCGAGGTATAGCCGTAGATGCGCACGCCGTCCACATGGATCTTGACGAACTGCTGTGCGTCGGTGTACTTCCCGCGCTCCTCGATGATCTGCCCGTCTTCGCCGCGGATGGCGCGTTCGTCCTCGATACGTTCGAAAAACTCGCTCTGGTCGATCTCCTTTCCGTTGCGTAAATAGGTGGTGACAAAGAAATAGATCCCGATCCCGAGAACGAGCACGAGCACGGCGACGATGATCCCTTTTACCGTTTTGCTCAAAGTTTATCTCCTTTTCCGAAATTCTTGGTTTGTTTGCCGCACATACGGTCAGTTTGTGCAGTGCAACAGTTTCATTGTATCACACGGAGGTGATTTTTTCAAGCGATTCGAAGCAAAGTTTCCCTATTTTTCATAATTATCACGGTTTTGACAACCGTCCGTGCGGCGGGGGCGCAATTCCCCCCGAACATACCGCAAAAACCGCGGAAAACCGCCCGTTTCCCCGCGCAAACAGAAAATGTTTCCCGTGAAACAGTTCCGCTTTTTTTCGCGAATATTGTTTCACGTGAAACATTGGCGCAAACGAAAATGTGGATAACCTGCCCGATCGCTGTGGATAACGGGCGCAGATTGTGGATAACTTTCCCTCAGACGCGGATCGCAAGGGAGGGAATGCGCATCGCCCAGAGGAACCACTTCCATTCGTAGATCCTGCCGACGACGTAGCTCGACCCGATATAGGCGTTGACGCCGGGGAGATTCAGCCAATAGAAGACCGTGAGGAGGATGCAGATGAAGAGGAAGACTTCGGCAAGCCCGAGGACGCCGCCGAGCACGCGGTTGACGAAGCGGAAGGCGCCGAAGCGGTTGACGAGCGCCGTCCCCACCTTGCCCAAGATCCATGCGCCGAGCCGTACGACGATGATCAAGATCACAAAGCTGATGGCGACGGACAGCCAATCGGCGACGGTCGCGTTCTTGATCCCGTTCGCGATCGCCGTCGTCATGGAAAACCACTTTTCGAGGGAGTTGTGGAGGGGGACGCAGAAGCAGAGGGCGACCACGATCGAGAAGATCGTGCCCGCGATCTTACAGATCCCCTTGACGAATCCGCGCGCAACGCCCAAAAAGATCCCGAGCAGGATCAGGGCGAAAAATACGACGTCGAGGATCCACGAAGACGCGGCAAGAAGGTTCATATTGTTCTCCTTTTCCCCCATTATATCACCGTTTGGGCAAAAAGTCATTCCTATTTTGGAATTTTGTATGACTTTTGCTCGAATTGGCAATACAACGTGGGCAAGGGAAGGATTTGGCATGGAATACGCGTTTCATTTTTACAATACGCTTGCGGAGACGGGGCTGATGATGGCGCTCCGCCGCTCGCTCGGGACGATCGAGGCGCCGCCCGTCGTCCTCTGTATCGGGAGCGATCTCGCCGTGGGAGACAGTTTGGGTCCCGTCACGGGGACTTTGCTCCGCCGCAACCGCGATTTTTCGGGCTTCGTCTACGGCACGCTCAAGACGCCCGTCACCGCGAAGGAGGTCAAGTACCTCGAAGGATTTTTGCGCAAAACGCACCCGGGAAGCAAGATCATCGCGGTGGACGCCGCGGTGGGAGAGGAGGCGGACGTCGGGCTCATCAAGGTGATCCCCGCCCCCCTCCGCCCGGGCTCGGGCGCGAACAAGCGGCTGGGGAAGGTGGGGGACGTCTCCGTGCTCGGCGTGGTGGCGAGGAAGTCCGCGTTCTCCTATTCTCTGCTCAATCTCACGCGGCTGAATATGGTCTATACGATGGCAGAGGTCGCCGCGGGCGCCATTTCCGCGCTCCGCCGCGAGACGGCTTGTTCGTAATTCACACCGGTCCGTTGAAATTATAGTGAAATTGTCATTTGTTCACATGATTTCCGCAATTTTCCGACTTTCGTTGCATTTCTTGACGAATTCTTGAAAATTCATTACAATAGTGTTGAAAATCTTATAAGGAGGCTGCGCCATGATCAAGACGACTAAGACCAAGACGTATAATACCGAGACCGCGACCGTCGAAAAGAAGGTTACGTTCGGCGAATACGGCGATCCTGCCGGCTATGAGATGACGATGTTCAAGACGCCGGAGGGGGATTACTTCCTCTATACGAACGGCGGCGAGGCTTCGCCCTATCCCACCGAAGCGATCAAGACCTTCACCAAGGCTAACGCGAAAAAGTGGTTGGAGGAGAACTGAAAAAACGGGCTTTCGCCCGCTTTTTTCTTTGAAAGAAAAACCCGAAACGCGGAACTTCCGAGCCTCGGGTTTTTTTCTTAATTATTCGTTTTCCTTGCCCTCATCTTCGGACATGGTACCCTCCGATTTCGTCTCGGCGGGTTTTTCTTCGTCTTCCGCCTTGCCGAGATAGGTCCCGAAGAATCCCGAAAATCCGCCCTTGCGGAATCCCGGCGTGCCCCCTCTCGAGATGCTCGTTCCGCTCGTCTCGGGGGTCGCTTCGGAGGGAAGTTCGCGCTTCGGGTAGGACTTGCGTTCGCCGTACTTTTCCCTGCCGCGGTTGTTCTTCCCGTATTTATCGTACTTGCCGCCCCTGCCGCCGCGGTTGTCCCTCGGTCTCTTGTCCGAAGGGCGGAGATTTTTGGGCGTGATGACGACGTAGCGGGTAGGCTCCTTGCCCTCGCTCTTGGTGGTGACTTCTTCGTTGTCCACGAGCGCGGAGTGGATGATGCGGCGCTCGTAGGGATTCATGGGCTCGAGGCGGACCCGCTTCCCCAGCCGCACCGCTTTGGCGGCGAGCTTGGCGGCGAGCCGTTTCAAGGTCTCTTCCCGCTCTTCGCGGTAATTTTCGCAGTCTACGACGACCCGCTTATACTCCTTTCTGCCCGTGTTGGCGACGGCGCCCGCGAGCGTCTGGATGGCGTCGATGACCTCGCCTCTCCTTCCGATGACGTTCTTGGTCGATTCGGCGCTGAGCACGATGACGATCTTCTCGTCCTCCCCCGAAAGTTCGGGCTTGGCGTCCATCCCGATCAGGGGGAGCAGTCCTTCGAGGAAGGCGACCGCTCTCTCTCCGTCCGTCTTTTTCACCTTTGCGGTGATCTCCACTTTGGCGTCCACGTGCCCGATGCCGAACAGTCCGCCCTTTTTCCCCTCTTCGAGGACGGTGATCTCCGCGTCCTCCCGTTGGATCGCGAGCTCCTTGAGCCCCTCTTCGATGGCTTCCTCCACCGATTTTGCTTGAAAGATCATGGCTTTTTTCTTCCTCGCTTATTTTTTCCGGTTCTTTGCCGGTTTTTCACGGTCTTTATCCTTGGCTTTGGTTTTTCCTTGGTTCTTCTTCTCCATCCATGCGAACGTCCTGCCGTACTGCTCTTTGATCTTGTTTTCTTCCTTCTTCTTAAAGGTGATCCCGAGAATGAAGTTGATGATGAGGGTGACGGCGAGCGACAGCAAGCTCGACATCGTCATGTAGATACTGAACGCCGCGCTGTACATGAACGCGAAGATGGCATAGATGAGCGGCATGACGACGAGCATGATCTTCTGCGTGCGCGCGCCCTGCCCGTCTACCGTCTGATATTGGTTGGATTCCTTTTGGCTCTTCATCGTGAGCAGTTGCGAGAGCACCATCGCGCCGATGGAGAGGATGATGAGGATGAAATACCCGTTGGGCGCCGACTTTTCCGCCGCCAGCTCGCGGGTGAGATTGTTGTAATTGTTTTCGCCGAGCACCGAGGCGAGCCCCCGCTTCTCCCCCGATTGAAGGGTCACCTTCACGTTCAGATTGCTTTTGAAGGTCCCGTAGCTCGGAATGGGATGGTTGTAGGAGACGTCGGGATACCACACGTTCTTGACCCACAAAAAGCTCTGGGTATTGTGGGTATACCACTCGTGCGCGCTGCGCGCCCCGATGAGGGAGACGTACCGCTCTGCCGCCGCCTCGGGGGTGGGAAGCTCTCCCGTTTCATCGGCGGCGATGAGTCCGTCGATCGCGGCCTTGGTCTCCGATCCCGCGGCGTAGAGCACATCCATGTCGAGCTTGTACTCCTCGTGGAGATAGAATGTGCCGCTCGCTTCCTTGTAGATGACCGACTGCAAATTATAGATGTAGTAGAGATAGCGGGCGGGATCCTCGGCGCGGACTTGCAGATAGGGCGTCGTGACTTCCTCCTGCACGGGGTTGCCTTCGCCGTCCTTTACGGTCTCCCCCGTCTCGGGGTCTACCTTGTCCTGCATGGTGCGGACGTAGAACATCGAATAGACGACGCCGCTTTCCGTCCACGTCTTTCCGTCGGAAAATTCCACGACGTTTTCGTCGTCCTCCACGCCCTCATAGGTGAGACGGTAGGGCTTGGCGAAGAGATATTGGTCCTTTTCTTCGGCGTAGACGTCGTCGATATAGTCGGTAAAGTTGGGGCCGACCACGCCGTCTTTCAAGATGGCGGCGTTGTATTCGTTGGACATCCCGACGAACAGGTCGAGATTGGCGTATTGGGAATAGGCCCTGAACCCTTGGAATGCGACGATGATGATGACGAGGGACAAGATCATGGGAAGACAGGCCGCAAACATACTGTACCCGTTCTTCTTATAGAGCTCCATCATCTTTTGGTTGTACGTCGTCTTATCGCCTGCATACTGCTTCTGGAGCTTTTCGAGATCGTCCTTCATGTCGCGCATGATGAGGGTCTGTTTTCTCATCTTGACGCGCTGGTAGATGTCGAAGGGAAGGGTGATCGCTTTCAGAACGAGCGAAAAGACGACGATGCCGAGACCGATGATCCCGACGCCCTCGATGATCACGCGGGCGAACTGGCCGAGCCAATCCAATCCCACCTTATATCCCTGTTCGAGCATGGAAAAGTCAACTGCGTTGAGGATAGTTTGTAACATTTTCTTTCCTTATTGCGTTAAATGAGCCAGCGTTTTTTCCAAAAGACCTCGGGCGCCGGGTCGATCCCTCCCTTCGAAAAGGGATTACAGCGCAGAATGCGCCAGATCCCGAGCAGGATCCCGACGGGCGCGCCCCAATTATTGATACACCGCTTGGTGTACTCCGAACAAGTCGGCGTATACAGGCAGGTATGGTGCGAAAGATGACGCTGGTAGAACACGATCATGCGGATGCAGACGCCCTTCAATATGGGCGGGAACAGCCGCCGCCGCAAATAGCGGACGTTCTCCGAGGAGATCTTACGAAGGGGAATTTTCAATGAGTTGTTCCTTTCGGCAAATTCTCGAGACATCTTTCGAAAATGCGGCGAAGGAATACTGCTCCGCCTGCCGCGGGATCAAGAGCACCCTCATGGGGCGCATATGATCTGCGTATGCTCGAAACGCCTCCCGAAGAAGGCGTTTCAACCTGTTTCTTACGACGCTCTTTCCGTACTTCTTCCCCACGCACACCGCCATCGAGAGCTCGGCTGCGGGAAGATAGACGAACGTGAGCGCCTCGCCGCGCACCCGTTTCCCGTTTTTGAGGACCGCCGAAATCTGCTTCGCCTTTTTCAGCCGAAGATAATTCATGTTACGCGGAGATGTGCTTTCTGCCCTTGTTTCTTCTTCTCTTGAGGACGTTTCTCCCGCCCTTCGTCGCCATTCTCTGGCGGAAGCCGTGCACCTTGCTTCTCTGTCTCTTCTTGGGCTGGTAAGTTCTCTTCATGGCAATATACTCCTTCGATGATTGTCGTTGATTTCTCTTTGATTATACGGTTTTTCGCCGCTTCCGTCAAGCGATTATACCACGTTTCTGACGGGTAAAATCAAATACAGACTGTGTTTATCCCCGCAATTCTGCACGATGAAGGGGGAAACCGCCCCGTTGAAGGACGCGGTCGCCTTCTCTTCGCCGAGCGCTTTGAGCGCGTCGAGAAGGAACTTGGCGTTCATGGAGATCGTAAGGTCTACGCCCTCCGTCTCGGCGGGGACCGTCTCGGAGACGTTGCCGTAGTCGGAAGCCGAGGAGATCTTGATGTCTTCCGCACCCACCGTGAGCGTGACGAGGTTGTTCTTGTCGCCGCGGTTGACGATGGCGGCGCGCTCACAGCTCGCCATGAGCTCGGCGCGCGGGAAGGTCGTGACCGTCGTAAACTTTTGGGGGACGACGTTCTGCTTCTTGATGAATTCCCCCTGATAGAGGCGGGAGACGATGGTCAGATCGCCGAATCCCGCGAGGAGCATTCCCCCCTGCGTATAGAGGGTGATCTCCTCTTCGCCTTCGGGCAGCATCCGCGCGATCTCGCTCAGCGTTCTCGCGGGGCAGATGAGGCTCGTCACGCCGTCGTTGTGTACGACGGGCGCCGTCGTCGAGGCGAGGCGGTAGCCGTCGAGCGCGACGCTCTCCACTTCCTCCCCGAATTCGAGAAGACAGCCTTTCAAAATGGGACGGGAATCGTCCTGCGCACAGCAGAAGACCGTCTCGGCGATGAGCCGTTTGAACGCCGTCTGCGTCATGACGAAACTGCTCTCCCCGATCCCGAAGTTGATCTTGGGGAAATCGTCGGCGGGGAGCGCCTGTAAGAAGGAGACGGAATCGCGGTACTTGACCGCAACGCCCTTCTCCCCGACGGAGATCCCGATCTCCTCCCCCGTGAGCTTGGAAGTAAAGTCGGCGAAGAGTTTGCCGGGGACGCACACCTCCCCCTCTTCGAGCACCTCGGCTTTCATCGTCTTACGGATGGAGATCTCCCCGTCCGTCGCAACGAGGGCAACTTCCCCGGGGACCGCCGAGAGTTTGATACACTCCATGATGGGAGCCGTCGAGCGGATGGAACACGCCTTGGAGACCTTCATGACCGCTTCGGAAAGGGTCAAGCCGTCGCACACGAAATTCATCAGAGTTCCTCCTTGGATAGATTGATAAAAGAAGATTTTATAATAATAACACTAATAAGGGCTGTGGAATTGTGGAGACGGCGTCTCCGCCCCGTTCGGTATCTCTATTATAAAGGAAAAAAGGGGAAAAAGGCAAGTCTTTTTGGGGAGTTTCGGAAAATCGCGCAAAAAAAAGCGTGTGGAAAAGACGGTGGAAGCCGTGTGGAGAGAAGGTGGAGAAGGGGATAACAATTTGCCGCGCAAAGGAACGGGAAGCCCGATCCCTGCGGAAACGGCGGAAAGGGAGGACGAAAAGGACAAGCTATCCACAGCGGCGTCCACAATGTGGAAGACGTTTTCCTCTTTTTCACGGGACAGTTGAAAAACGGCGGAAGATGTGTTATAATAGAGCCATGGAACTTCGTGCGCCCGATTTCGGGCAGATCCGCGCCGTCCTTGCCCGCGAGAGGGAGAGGTTCGACCTCTTTTTCTCCCTTCTTACGGAGTACAACGCGCGCTTTAATCTTACCTCCATCACCGATCCCGCCGGGGCGGAGATCAAGCATTTCGCCGATTCCCTCGCGGGCATGGAGTACTTTCCGAAGGGCGCGCTCGTCGCCGAAGTGGGCTCGGGCGCGGGATTCCCTTCCATCCCCCTCATGATCGCGCGGGGGGACCTCTCTTTCCGCCTCTTCGAGAGCGTGGGGAAAAAGTGCGGCTTTTTGCGGATCGCGGCGGAGCGGCTCGGGCTTTCGGCTGAGATCGTCCAAATGCGCGCCGAGGACGCGGGCAGAGATCCCGCCTTCCGCGAACGGCACGACGTCTGCTGTGCCCGCGCGGTTGCCCGTCTCGATACCCTTGCGGAGTACTGCGTTCCCCTCGTCAGGCGGGGAGGGACGTTCATCGCCTACAAGGGAGCGGAGAGCGAGAAGGAGCTCGCAAAAAACGCGCTCTCTTTGCTCGGCTGTGCGCCCGCGGAGGAGGTCTTCTACGACCTTCCGTGCGGGATGGGAAAGCGCAACCTCACGGTTTCGAAGAAGAGATCGGCGACGCCGCCCGCCTATCCGCGGGGAAGAGGCGCCGAAAGGAGGGACCCGCTATGATGCGCTGTGCGCTTACAGGCCACCGCGATCTCCCCGCCGATTTCGACCGCAACGCCCTCCACGACCGCCTCGAAGAACTCATCCGCGGCGGGTGCGACAGCTTCCTCTGCGGCATGGCGACGGGCTTCGATCTCGCCGCGCTCGAATGTATTGTAGACCTAAAACGGCGGTACCATGTCCGCGTTGAGGCGTGCATTCCCTATGCACAGCAGGCGTACGGCTTCCCCCGCGAGGAGAAGAAAAAATACCGCGAACTCTTGAAGGAGTGTGACGAAGTCACCGTCCTCTCGGAGCACTACTACGTCAACTGCCTGCTCGCGCGCAACCGCTATATGGTGGATAAGTGCGACCTTCTCTTTGCCTACCGCACGAAGGACCGCGGCGGCGCGGCGTATACCGTGGACTACGCGGTGCGGAAGGGCGTCAAGGTGGTCTTTTTCGAAAATCCCCCCCATTCGGCATAACTTGCCGCCGTTCGGCAAATTTCTCTCCTTGGATCCCGCTATACTGTGGAGACAAGGAGTTTTTTTATGGGATTTGAAAAACGGGTCTGCGTCTTGAAACAGGTGAAGAAGGGATTTTCCGCGGACGGCGGCGCCCTCTCGGGAGCGGTGTACGTCGAGCGGTTGGGGGAGGAACTTACGGTCATGCCGCGGCTCTTGGGCGTGGCGCCCGTGCGGGAGGGGCGGTACGCGCTCGCCCTCTCCGTCGGCGGAGAGATCTTTGTCGTCGAACTGAAAGGGAGTTCGTCGTTAAGGATCCCCAAGGCGCCCTCCCTCAAAGACGGATTCGCCGCCCTCTTGGTCTTTTTGAAGGGGGAAGCGGAAGCGGTCGCGTTCGGGAGCTGCGGGCTCGCCGAGGCCGATTATCACACGCTTCTTGCCGCCTTTTCGGGGAAGAGCCGCCCTGCCGTCCCCCTTCCTCCCACCGAGCTTCCCACCTTTTCGCCCAACAACGTCCCCCGCGCGCCCATGCCGCCCCTGCCCGAGGAGGAGCCCGCGGAGGAACCCTTTCGCGAGGAGGGGGCGTACGACGACGAGGCGATCGCCGAAGCCGACTACTATCAAGGTGATGGAGATGATGAAACTGCGGGCGGCGGCAATGCGGCGGAGGAAAAGGACGCAAGGGAGGATGCGGCCCATCCCTTCCTCTTTGGGGCAGGAAGCCTTACATACTACCGCTCCGTCCGACAAAAGCTCGAAGAGGCCTTCCGCAAATTCGAAA
Organism: uncultured Clostridia bacterium; assembly: GCA_947627765.1. Lineage (GTDB taxonomy): Bacteria > Bacillota > Clostridia > Christensenellales > Borkfalkiaceae > Gallimonas. The sequence goes on along the minus strand of CANQXA010000010.1, from coordinate 33,742 downwards.
AAGACGAACGGCTCCTCGGCGTCTTCCCCGCTTCCGAATGGGTGAAGGCGGACGGCGTCCTTCTCGGCGTAATTTACGAGAGCGGCAAGCCGAAATACCTCTGCGTCGCGGCGGAAGAGGGTCTTCCCGAAGAGATGAAACCGCACGCTTGTTTCGTTCCGACGACCCCGTTCTCGGACATGGTAGGGCTCTACGTTGTCTTTCAATCCGCGGATACGGGAGAATACGTCACCGTGGCGGATCTGTAACGTCCGTCTTTTCGAAGAAAATTTCCGCCTGTCTTTTCTAAATGCGGAAGAGAGCGGAGAGGGTTTGGGGGAAGCCGCCCGTACGGTCCGTGCGAAAAATCGCACGGATTTTGTTTACAATCGCGGCAAAGCGTGGTATAATAACATAGGACGGTATTTTGCCGTCCCACACTCGGTGAAAAATAGGAGGTAACAAATAAAAATGGCTCTCACCACCAACCGGAAAGTTCTCGAATTCGTCGAAAAGAGCGCCGCGCTCGCCCAACCCGATCAGATCGTCTGGATCGACGGCAGCGAAGAACAGCTCGCCGCCCTCCGCGCGGAAGGCGTAAAAACGGGCGAGATGATCGAACTCAACCAGGAAAAACTCCCCGGCTGCTACTATCACCGCACCGCGCAAAACGACGTGGCGCGCGTCGAAGACCGCACGTTCATCTGTTGCAAGAAAGAGGAAGACGCCGGCCCCATCAACTATTGGATGGACCCCGAAAAGGCGTATAAACTGTGCGGCGAGATCGCCCGCGGGAAGATGAAGGGGCGTACCATGTACGTGATCCCCTATTCGATGGGCGTGATCGGGTCCCCCTTCTCCAAGATCGGCGTGGAAGTCACCGACTCCATCTACGTCGTCCTCAACATGGCGATCATGACCCGCGTCGGCACCGAATGCTACCGTCAGCTCGGCGAGGACGGGGATTTCATCAAGGGCTTCCACTGCAAGTGCGACGTCGATCCCGAGAAGCGCTACATCATGCACTTCCCCGAGGACGATACCATCATCTCCGTCAACTCGGCATACGGCGGCAACGTCCTGCTCGGCAAGAAGTGCTTCGCGCTCAGGATCGCTTCCTACCTCGGCAAGAAAGAGGGTTGGATGGCGGAGCATATGCTCATCCTCGGCGTGACTTATCCGAACGGCGAAAAGCACTATGTCGCCGCCGCCTTCCCGTCCGCCTGCGGGAAGACCAACCTCGCCATGCTCATCCCTCCCAAACACTACCTCGAAAAGGGCTATAAAGTGGAATGCGTGGGCGACGACATCGCGTGGATCCGCGTGGGCGAAGACGGCAGACTCTGGGCGGTCAACCCCGAGAACGGCTTCTTCGGCGTCGCGCCCGGCACCAACGAAAAGAGCAATCCTAACGCCCTCGCCGCGACGAGGAAGGGCACCATCTTCACCAACGTCGCCATCAATCCCGAGGACAACACGGTTTGGTGGGAAGGGCTCACGAAACCCGCGCCCGATCATCTCATCGATTGGCTCGGCAACCCGTGGACGCCCGCAAGCGGCGTGAAGGCCGCCCATCCCAATTCGAGATTCACCGCTCCCGCCGTGAATTGCCCCTGCCTCTCCCCCGAGTTCGATTCCAAACAGGGCGTGCCCCTCGACGCGATCATCTTCGGCGGCAGACGGGCGACGACGACCCCGCTCGTCTACCAGTCCCGCGATTGGAACCACGGCGTATTCGTCGGCTCGATCATGAGCTCGGAGACGACGGCGGCCGCGACGGGCGCAGTGGGCGTGCTCCGTCACGATCCCATGGCGATGAAGCCCTTTGCAGGGTATCATATGGCGGATTACTTCGGGCATTGGATCGAAATGGGCAAAAAGATCAAGAATCCGCCCAAGATCTTCAACGTCAACTGGTTCCGTCAGGACGAAAACGGCGAGTTCCTGTGGCCCGGTTTCGGCGACAATATGCGCGTTTTGGAGTGGATCTTGAAGCGTTGCCAGAACGCGGTGGACGCGCAGGAGACTGCGATCGGGTACGTCCCTTACGCGAAGGACATCGACCTCGAAGGGCTCGATCTCTCCCGCGCCACCCTCGAGAGCATTCTCTATGTAGACAAGGCGCGTTGGAGCAAGGAAGCGGACGAGATCGCGGGTTACTACGAGCAGTTTGGGGACCGTCTTCCCAAGGAGCTCCGCGAGAGCCTCGAAACGCTCAAAGCCAACTGCGAGAACTGATCAAAGAACCGCAAGGATCGGTTAAAGCGAATACGCGAAGATTATTAAAGCGAAACTGTGAGGACTGATCCAAGCGAAATTGTGAAGATTGGTTGAAGCGGATCCGCGAAGACTGTTTGAAAAAAACCGCGCCGTAGCGCGGTTTTTCTTTTCCGTTCTGCCCCCAGCGCGTTCGCCGCCCCACCACCTTAGTCCCCCTCCCACGGAGGGGGTAAGGTAAATGCTCTCCCCACGGAGGGGGTATGTCGGCGGAGGGGGTACATCAACCGCCCCCTCCTATGGGTACACTCTCTCGCCCCCTCCATTGGAGGGGGGTAGGGGGGTGGGCGTTTCTTCGCGTCCCCGGCGGCTTTGGCAAAAGAATCCGAAAAAATGCTTCTAAAAATGGACAAAACCGCGCGCGCGTGGTATAATATGCTATGATAACGTTATCAAGGAGCGAAATATGAACCTCAACCTACTCATGATCATCGTGATGTTCGCAGCGGTGCTCGGGCTCGGGTATGCGGCGCTCAATTTCTACCTCACGAAGAAGCTCAAAGAGGGGAATGAGCGGATGCAGTACATCGCGGGGAAGATCCGTGAGGGCGCGAACGCCTTCATCTTCTACGAGTACAAGATCGTTGCGATCATCGCGGCTTGCGTTGCCCTCGTCTTAGGGCTCTTCATCGCGTGGGAGGCGGGCGTCGCCTTCATCATCGGCGCGGTGATGTCCGCAACGGCGGGCTTCGTCGGCATGAAGATCGCAACCTACGCCAACGTGCGCGTCACCAACGCCGCCAACGAGAGCCGCAACATCGGCAAGACGCTCAAAGTCGCCTTCCGCGGCGGTTCGGTAATGGGTCTTTGCGTGGCGGGCTTTGCCCTGCTCGGCGCGGTCATCGTCTACTGCTGTTTCGCGTGGGGCGGCGGCATGATCAACGTCGGCGGCGCAAACCTTGCGGAGATCGTCGTCGAACATCAGAATCCCATCACCAAACAGTGGTACAACCTCTCCATCATCCTCTCGGGTTACGCGCTCGGCTGTTCCATCATCGCCCTCTTCAACCGCGTGGGCGGCGGCATCTACACCAAGGCCGCGGACATGGGTGCCGATCTCGTCGGGAAGACGGAAGCGCACATTCCCGAGGACGACCCCCGCAACCCCGCGACCATTGCAGACAACGTGGGCGACAACGTGGGCGACGTCGCGGGGCTGGGCGCCGACCTTTTGGAGAGCTACATCGGGTCGATCATGGCGACGGTCATCCTCGCCATCGAGCTCTTTGTCCACAGCGCGGCGGGCACGCTGACGCCTTCGATCTTGCAGAAGATGGTGCTCTTCCCGCTCATCTTTGCGGGCATCGGGCTCATCGGGTGCGTGATCGGCATCTCCTATCCCCTTCTGAAACCCAAACTTTCCAACAACCCGCACATGGAACTCAATCTCGCGACGTGGATCTCCGCGGGCGTGACGCTGGTCGGCGGATGTCTTTTATCCATCTTCCTCTTCAAGGGGGAGACGGCGGAAGTCTTGAAGGCGGCGAAGCTCTCGATCGGGCCCGTTACCCCTTGGGTGTGCGCGGCGATCGGCATCGTGGCGGGCATTCTCATCGGCATCGTCTCCGAGTATTACACGAGTTACGACTATAAACCCACGCGGCGCATCTCCGAGGCGAGCAAGGAGGGCGCGGCGCTGACCATTACACAGGGCATGGCGACGGGTATGATCTCCACCATGCTCCCCGTGGTCATCTTGGGCGTTGCGATCTTTGCGAGCTTTGCGATCGGCGGGATGTTCGGCGTCGGCTGCGGCGCGATGGGGATGCTCTCCTTCGTCGCGGCGACCGTCTCCGTCGATACCTACGGCCCTATTTCGGACAACGCGGGCGGCATCGCCGAGATGAGTATGCTCGACGAAGACGTGCGCGAGATCACCGATAAGCTCGATTCCGTCGGCAATACGACCGCCGCGATCGGCAAGGGATTTGCGATCGGGAGCGCGGCGCTCGCTACCATGTCCATGATGTCGAGCTACTTATACGCCGCAGGCGAAGGATTCTTGCAGGACGGCGCCAATCTTCTTTTGAACATCATCCGCGGCGACATCATAGTCGGCGCGATCTTGGGTGCGGCGATCCCCTTCCTGTTCTCGGGAATGCTCATCAACGCCGTCGCCAAGGCGGCGAGGAAGATGGTCGAAGAGGTCCGCAGACAGTTCCGCGAGAACCCGAAGATCTTGACGGGCGAAGAGGATCCCGATTCGACGAAGTGCGTCACGATCTCCTCGCAGGGCGCCTTGAAGCAGATGATCGTCCCCTCCGTCGTCGCGATCGCCATTCCCGTGGTGTGCGGATTCCTGTTCGGCGCGGGCTTCGTGGGCGGAATTTTGATCGGCGCGACGCTCTCGGCGATCATGCTCGCGATCTATACGGGCAACGCGGGCGGCGCGTGGGATAACGCCAAGAAGTACATCGAATCGGGCGGCGTCGAGGGCGTGAAGAAGGGCGAAGAGGGCTACGACGCCGTGCACGACGCCGCCGTCGTCGGCGATACCGTCGGCGACCCGTTGAAGGACACCGTCGGCCCCTCCCTCGACATTCTCATCAAGATCATGTCGACCATTTCCCTCGTCTGCGTCGTCGTATTCAGCCATTGGAACCTGCTCTCCGCGTGCGGCGTCCACTTCGCTTGATTTCAACGTAAGACAAAAAACGAAGGGGGTATGTCCGAAAGACGCCCTCACGAAACGCTTCAAATGCTCCCCCGCGGCAAGCTCCGCGGGGGTCTCATTATGCGGCGCGCCCGCCGAATTTTTCGGCGGGCGCGCCGCATTTTCGTTTCCAAAAACGGCTCGGAATTCTTTCAAAAAAACGCGAAATAAATCCGTTCAAACGCTTGACAACATGGGGGGGGGCGGTATAATTGTGATACAATTATCACCCAACTTTCACAAGGGTTGCGTGAAATAAATTTATATTGAGGAGAAAGTTTATGGAAAACAACCAAGCCGCTTTGAACGAAGGCGGCGCACAGCCGCAAGGCAAGAACAAGAAGATGTCGCTCATCGGGGGGATCATCGGGATCGTCGTCATCATGCTCTCCCTTCTCTTCACGGGCCTCGGCGGGATCATCGGCAGCAACGGCCGCCACATCACCCCTGCCGACTTCGTCAATTTCAAGCTCGGGTCGGATTGGTATTTCATTATACATTCGACGGAAATAGCCAATATGGGCGAAACCCTTTTCAGGACCGTTGTGGGGCTTGCTTCCACCTTGGTCGTTCTGATCTTCTCGTTCGTCATGTTCATCATCGGCGTCGTCCGCCTCTCCCGCGGCGTGAAGGCGGGGGATTGCAGTAAGGGATTCGGCAACGCTTGCGGCGCCTATTTCGCGTTCGTCTGCGGGAAGGCCGCCACGCTTGCCGCAAGCGTCACCAACACGGCGAAGTACACCCTCGATACCCTCGTCATCGTGGGGATCGTCCTCGGCGCATTGGGGATCGCCGCGATGATCGTCCTTCGGTATCTCGATACAGGGTTCGGTTTCTTCACCGATAAGAACACCCTCGTCCACTACATTTTAAGAGCGGCGACGTTCGTCTGCACCGTGATCATCGCCGCCCTCATGTCCTGCCCGCTCATCGGCAAAGGCGGAAAATGGGGCTTTGGGTCGTATTACAATGTCATAGTCGGGACAGATTCGTTTTATAGTGTTTTGGGTCTCTTCTCGATCGTCTTCATGATGATCTTCTACATTCTCTGCGCCATGAGAATGGTGAAGTGCGTCAAACAGCTCGCGGATCCCACCGCCGCGCCCAAGAAAAATGCGGCGCGCACCGTCTTCTCAGGTCTCATTCACACGATCCTCACGATCGCCCTCGCCGCGGTCGCGATGAGTATGAGCTCCAAAGTGCTCGCGGAGCCCGTCGTGATGCTCATCTTCGGGATCGCCATGTTTGTCCTCATCGTGATCGATCTCAAACGCACGGGCAAAGAACAGGCAGAGTGACCCCTCTTCGCCCCAAAGAAAACGAAAACGCCCGCGTTTTGAAACGCGGGCGTAATTTTTACGGATTTTTTGCTGTCACATGACGACGATGTTGCGCTGGGTGAATTTTTCTTTGAGGTCGGCGGGGAAACTGTCGTCCGTGATGAGCACGTCGATGTCTTCGAGCCGCGCGAACGTGTAGGGCATGATCTTGCCGATCTTGGAGCTATCGAGCATCATGTACATCGCCTTCGCCTTCTTTCTCGTGATCTTCAAAAGATCCGCCTCCACCTGCGAGGCGCAGGAGAAGCCGTTTTCGGGCGTGAACGCCGAAGCCGAGACGATGGCGAGCTCGAAGTTGGTATTGTCGAAATACGCCTTCGCGACGGGGGAAGCCGTCGAGAGATTGTCTTTCAAAACTTGCCCGCCGAGCACCGTGAGGTGGATGTTTTTCTTCTGCGCGAGCTCGATGGCGACGGCAAGCCCGTTGGTGAAGATGTGGACGTTGATGTCCGGGATCTCCTTTGCGAGGTACATTGAAGTCGTGCCGCCGTCGATGAAGAGCGAAGTATTTTCATCGATGAGGCGGGAAGCCTTCTGTGCGATCTTGATCTTTTCGTCGGTGTGGATGGCGGTCTTTTTGGTATAGGGCTCGCCCGAGACCTTTTGGACCTCCTTTACCGACATTGCGCCGCCGCGCACGCGGATGATCCTGCCCTCCTGTTCGAGCTGGAAGAGATCGCGCCGAAGCGTCATTTGAGAGACATGGGGGAAGTAATCGTCGAGCTGTTCCAAGGTGAGCTTCCCGCGTTTATCGAGGAGCTCTGCAATTTCTTCTACACGGTCACGTTTCATATGAATCACTCCTTTGTAAAATTCTAACACACATTTGAAATAATTGCAAGCAAATTTTCCATATTTTTTACGAAATCTTAAAAAAATTTTGTTAATTTTTCAACATTGTGCTCAAAATGAACGAATTTCACAAAAGAATTTACAAAAATTAAGGAATTTTATAAAGTCAGGGGGAGACCTCCCCCAACGCGGGCCCCGAAAGCAGGGTGAGGAGGGCGCGTTTTTTGTCGGCGGGCAGGGCGGAGACCATGGAAAGAAGGGCCTCTTCTTCGGGCGGGATCTGCCTTGTTTCGGGGGCAAAGAACTCCGAGAGGGTGATCCCGAAAGCGGCGCAAATGGCACGCAGGGTCGAGATTTTGGGCTCCGATCTCCGCGTGTAGAGGTTGTTGAGCGTAGACTGCGTCAGCATGGCTTCCATGGCGAGGTTGTTGACCGACCACCCCCGCTCCCGTCTTAAACCGTCGATCCGTTCCAAAATGTCCATTTCGTTCTCCTGTCAGTTCGGTGGAGTTTATTGTATAACGGAAATGAGTTAAACCCATAACCCTGCAAAGTTGGCGTTTTAATTCATTTGGGTTAGGTTCCGCAGACGTCCCGAACGCCGCGCATTTTTGGAGGAAGATCCCGAACGCCGCGCCATCGGGGCGTAATGTGCCGAAAACGGGGGAAGTTTGCCGATTCCCATTGACAAAGGGCGGGAGCGCATTGTATAATGGAGAAAATCCCACGGAGGAAGCGACTTATGTATTGTCAAATCTGCAACGCCTACAACCCCGACGGGACGGCGTATTGCTCCGTCTGCGGTTCGCCTCTTACGTCCGTCCAGCCGCCGAGGACCAACAAGTACTGCGGACGCTGCGGAACGGAAAACCCCGCGCTCGCACGGTTCTGCTATTGGTGCGGACTCTCGTTTACGGGCGGACCCAACGCCGATGCCTACCGCACGGCGGCATACCATCCCGAGACGCGTACAGTGTACTACCGTGAACGCGTACGCGAACCCGAATCCGAATCCGAACGCGAACGCCGTTCCGTACCGCTCGGGCACAACACGGCGGCGCTCGTGCTCGGCATCTTCGGCATCCTCCTCGCCATCGTCGGCGCCTTCCTTTCGATCTTCCTTTCCAATCTCGCGAGAGACGTTTCGGCATTGGGCGGCGCGGCGCCTTGGAAGACCAAGCTCTACCTCGGGCTCTTCATCGCCCTCGGCATCGGCGGCGCGCTGTTCGCGCTGATCGGCTCCATTCAGGCATACCGCTACCGCGGCGGACGGGTCGCATGGTCGGTGCTCGGCTTTTTGATGGAAGTGGGCTGTTTGGTGGCGCAGTGCGTCGGCATCGGCGGATTTTCCTTCCTGCTCTCGTCCTGCACGGTCCTCGGCGTTCTCTTCCTCTTCATCGAGACCTGTCTCTCCGGCAGAGAGCCCGCGGGATACAGCGATTGAGCCCCTTCCGCGAGAGGGGGAGACGGGAAAACGCTTGCAATTTCCCGTACGGCATGGTATAATTCGGCTATGAAAGCAAATTATCTGCGCGCGCTCGACGAGCATTTTTGCGCACGCTATTCCGATTATGTCGCCTTGAGCGCCATCGAGGGCTATACCATGCCCGAGGTCCTCTATGTCGCAAAGGACGGAAACATCGCCCGCAGGGACGCTTCCTGTATGCGCCTTTGTTATCAGCGCGACCCCGAGGAGCTCCTCGCCCGCTTCAAAGAGGGCTTGGCGGATACCAATTTCACCTTCTCCTTCACCTTCCCTTCGTGGAAGGACCGCATCCGCGACCGTTTTGCCAAGCACACGTTCGCCAAACTTCTGCCCGCGGCTCTTGCGCGTTGCGGGGAGACGGCGGAGTCTGCGGGGGAAAAACTCGCCATCGAACCGCGGTTTTGGAACAAGATCGTGAAGGGATCGCTGTATCCCGAAAAGAATACCGTGCTCGCCCTCGCCATCGTGACGGGGATGCAGCAGCAGGACGTCTTGAATCTGCTCGCCGTGTGCGGTTTTGAGATCGACCATGCCAACGTCCGCGACGTGGTGATGGAGTATCTCATCATCCAAAAGGTGACCAATCCCGCCATGCGGGACGAGTGTCTCAGCGAGTATAAGATCACCAATCTACCCATAAAGCGGTAAGGCAATCGCAGACATACCCCCCTCGTTTTCCTCGAGGGGGTTTCTTTTTGCACGAATTTTGGAGGGACTGCCCACCCCCCTACCCCCCTCCAATGGAGGGGGCGGTTGTTTGTACCCCCTCCGTGGGGGTGGAGCGGCGCAGTTCTCATTCAACAGCCCTGTGGGCTGTGAATGGCGCCGCGACAGGAGGCGTGGCACCGCCGACGGGGTTGCGGCGGTCCCTGCCGCCGCAACGGGGTGGGGCGGCAGACAGGCACGACACCCCCCTGTCATTCTGAGGGAGCGGAGCGACCGAAGAATCCCGCTGGCCGATAGCGGACTTCGTACTTCGGGATCCTTCGGCTTCGCCTCAGGATGACGGCGGAGGGCAGGATGACGACGGGGCAGGATGACGAGAAGGGGCGGGGATTTTGAAAAATCGGTCGGTTTTTGTTAAAAATAGCAAAAATAAAATCCGAATACCGCTTGACAACATGGGGGGGGCGCGTTATAATTGTGATAATCTTATCACACTCCTATCACAAGGACGCGTGAAAAAAATCTTTAAGGAGAGTTCTTATGTATTGTAACCACTGCAACACATGGAATCCCGACGGTTCGCAATTCTGCTCCAAATGCGGTGCGAAAATCGTCGAGGAAGCCGCCCCTGCTCCCCAGCAGTCCGCTCCCGCGCAACCCGAGCAAACCGCCGCTCAGCCCGCGCCCACCGGTCTTCAAAAGATCCTCTATTTGATCGGCGGCATCGCGTCCGTCCTTGCTATGGTGCTCCTTGTCGGGCTTTTCTTCGGCAGCGGCCCTGCGGCGAAGGCAATGGGGGTGGAAGCGAACTATTTCATCACGACCGATTTCTTCAGCGCAAACGGTATTTGGAAGGTGATCATTGAAGGTCTCAAAGCCGGGAAAGCAGGCATTTCGTCCGTCCTCGGGCTTCTGTTCTCCGCGATTTTGACGCTTGTCGGGCTCGTTGTTCTCGTTGTATTCCTGATCATCGGGATCATCAAGTTCTTCAAGGGGATCAAGACCGGGAACTACGACGGCGTCAACAAGACTGCGATCAAGATGTACGGCATTTTTGCCACCATCGAGCTCTTGATCCTCTCCTTTAACGCATCGAACTCCGGCATGGCGACCATTGGCTTGAACTCCGTCTCCCTTGCGGCATTCTGCCTCTGCGCGATCCTCATCGGCGCCAACATCGTGTTGCACCTGATCGCGAACCTCAAGGCGAACCTCGGGCTCAAGAAACTTCTGAAACTCGTCTTCACGCTCGTCGTGCTTGCGGTCGGCGCGATCATCGCAGGGCTTGCCTCCGGCGCCATTATGTCCGTCGGCGAAGGCGCAACCAACTTCTTCGCTCTGTTCATCAACAACGTGATGATGGGCGGCGGCATCAAGGTCACGATGATCATCTATCCCGCCCTCGGCTGGATCGCTTCCTTCGCGCTCATCCTTCTCGGCGTTTCCCTCATCAAGAAGATGATGTCCTCCGCGCTCAATCAGGTGGACGGCAAGCCCGCGAAGTTCGGCCTCGGCCTCTTGGTCACCGCGTTCATTTTCGGCGCCGTGCTCGTTGCCGCGACCATCCTCTATGCCAGCAAAGCCGACTTGGTACCCTCCATCGTCATCGCTGTGTTTGCGTTGGTCGGTTTCGTGCTTTCGATGGTCTCGAAGAAACTCTTCGACAAGTAATCGGCAAGAAAGAAAATTTGAAAGGATCCGACGTTTCGGCGTCGGATTTTTTCGTGCGGCGATACAAAACAGTTGCGTTTTGCGCGGGAGAATGGTACAATTATCCACAGGCGTCTCCCTTCTAAGGTGCGCGCGAATACGATAGAGAAGGAGGTCAACGAGATGTTTTTCCGCAAGCTGAACGCCGATCTGAACGCCGCCAAGCGCAACGACCCCGCGGCACGCAGTAAGTTTGAGATCTATTTGACCTACGGCGGGATCCGCGCCCTTATCTGGCACCGCCGCGCCGCGTTCTTCTACCGCAAACTGCATTTCAAGACGATCGCGCGCATGATGTCCCGCTGGGCGGCATTCCGCACGGGGATCGAGATCCATCCCGCGGCAAAGATCGCGCCCGGCGTCTTTATCGATCACGGCACGGGCGTCGTCATCGGCGAGACCGCGGAAGTGGAGGAGGGCGTCGTCATCTATCAAGGCGTGACGCTCGGCGGCACGGGCAAGGAAAAGGAAAAGCGGCACCCGACGATCAAGCGCAACGCCGTCATCTCGTGCGGCGCGAAGGTCCTCGGCGGGTTTACCGTGGGCGAAGGCGCGCGCATCGGCGCGGGCGCGGTCGTCCTCAAAGAAGTCCCCCCCTATGCGACGGTCGTGGGCGTACCGGGGCGGGTGGTCAGGATCAACGGCGAACGCGCGCAGGATCTTCTGCCCGAAAAGGAGGATCCCATTCTGCAAGAAGTCTGCGCGTTGCGCGAACGGCTCTACGATCTCGAGGAGGAGCTCGAGCGTCTGAAAAAGGAAAACCATGAAGATCTATAATTCTCTCACGCGAAGAAAGGAAGAATTCCGTCCCCTCGAGGAGGGGAAAGTCAAAATGTACGCCTGCGGCATCACCGTCTCGGGCGACGCGCACATCGGACACGCTTATCAGGCGCTCGTCTACGACGTATTCCGCAAGTTCCTCGAAAAGAAAGGCTATGCGGTGACGTACGCGCGCAATTATACCGACGTAGACGACAAGATCATCGCGAAATCCCGCGAGACGGGCATCCCCGCCGACGAATACGCCCGCATGATGATCGGGCGGATCGACGGCGAAATGGAGCGCGCGGGCATCGACGAGCCCACCGTCCTTCTCAAAGCGACCGAGCACATGGGCGACATCATCTCCTTCATCGAAGGGCTCATCGCGAGCGGCCATGCCTACGAGGGGGGCAACGGAGACGTGTATTTCGACGTCGATACCTTCCCCGCCTACGGCAAGCTCTCGGGGCGCAGTAAGGAGGATATGCTCGACGGCGTGCGCGTAGACAACGACGAAAGCAAGAAAAATCCCTACGATTTCGCCCTCTGGAAAGCCGCGAAGCCGGGCGAGATCAGCTGGGATTCCCCTTGGGGCAAGGGAAGACCGGGCTGGCACATCGAATGCTCGGCGATGAACCGCGCCGCCTTCGGGGACAGGATCGATATCCACGGCGGCGGAAGGGATCTCATCTTCCCCCACCATGAAAACGAGATCGCGCAGACCGAATCGCTCACGGGTAAGCCCTTCGCCAACTATTGGGTCCACAACGGGCTCATCAAGGTCAACGGGCAGAAGATGTCCAAATCGCTCGGCAACGTTCTGCTTCTTTCCGACGTGCTCGACCGCTATTCCGAAGAGGCGATGAAGCTCGCCCTGCTTTCCGCAAATTACCGCGGCGACGTCAACATCACCAATCATCTCTTTTCGGACGCCGAGGCGCACCTCGTCCGTTTCTATACGCTCATCGACCGCGCGGAGACGGCTTTCCCCGCGGAGGAGGGTACCATGCCCGAGATCGACGCCGCGTTCGACGCCGCGCTCGAGGATGACTTCAATACCTCCGTCGCCGTCGCCGACCTCTTCGGGTACTTCAAAGAGGTCGCCCGTCTTCTCGCCGCGTCCGATCCCGCGGCGCGCAGGTACACCAACCAGATCAAGGCGACCTATTCCCTTTTGGGGCTGTTTTGCCGCGACCCCAAAAAGTACCTCGCCGAGTACGACAGGGCGGAGGAGATCCCCGCGGAGGTGAAGGAAGTCGCCGAAGAGCGCTTTGCCGCCCGCCGCGAAAAGAATTGGGCGAAGTCCGACGAGCTCCGCGAGAAGCTCAAAGAGATGGGATACGCCGTAAAAGACGCAAAGGACGGCTACACGCTCGCAAAGCTCTGAGCGGCCGCAGAAAATTTTCGAGGATATATCGCTATGAAGATCACAGGAAAAGAATTGAGAAAGGCTTGGCTGGATTTCTACAAGAGCAAGGGGCACGTCGATATCGGCGCGGTCTCGCTGATCGGCGACGGTTCGACGGGCGTGATGTTCAACGTCGCGGGGATGCAGCCCCTCATGCCCTATCTTTTGGGCAAACCGCACCCCATGGGCAAGCGCCTTTGCAACGTGCAGGGCTGTATCCGCACGGTAGACATCGATTCCGTGGGCGATCCCTCCCACTTCACCTTCTTCGAGATGATGGGGAATTGGTCGATCGGGGACTACTTCAAAAAGGAAAAGACGGCTTGGACGGTGGAAATTTTGACGTCTGTCTTCGGGCTCGACAAGGACAAGCTGTGCACCACCGTCTTCGAGGGCAACCAAAGCGTCCCGCGCGACGAGGAGACGGCGGAGTATCTCGTCTCGCTCGGCATCCGCCGCGACCATATTTTCTTCCTTCCCAAAGAGGATAATTGGTGGGAGCTCGAGGGGACGGTCGGCACGCCGTGCGGCCCCGACAACGAGTGGTTCTATCCCCTCAACGCGGACATGGTATCCCCCGTTTTCCCCGACGACTACGTCGAGATCGGAAACGACGTCTATATGCAGTACCGTAAAACGGAGACGGGCTACGAGCCGCTTGCGAACAAAAACGTGGATACGGGCTTCGGGTTCGATCGGATGCTCCTCTTCCTCAACGGGCTAAAAGACGCCTATAAGACCGACCTCTTCACGGGCGTGCTCGCAAAGCTCGAAGAGCTCTCGGGGAAGAGCTACGACGACGGCGGCGAGACGACCCGCGCCATGCGCATCATCGCCGACCATACGCGTACGACGGTCATGCTCATCGGCGATCCCAAAGGGATCCTGCCCTCCAACGTGGGCGCGGGCTATATCCTCCGCCGTATCATGCGCAGGGCGATCCGCTGGTGCCGCCGCCTCGGCGTCTCTTCGGACGCCATGCTCGAAGTCGCAAAGATCTTTATCCGCGAGGTCTACGGGGAAGCCTATCCCCTTCTCGCCGAGAAGGAGGACTACATCCTCGAAGAGATCAAGCGCGAGGCGGACCGCTTCGAAGCGACCTTGCAGGCGGGGATCAAGGAATTCGAGAAATGTCTGCAAGGCATCGCGCGCAAGAACGAATTCATGAAGAAGAACGATCCCGCTTACGTCTTCGAGACCGTCCTCGGCGGCAAACAGGCGTTCCGTCTCTATGATACCTACGGCTTCCCGCTCGAACTTACCGAGGAACTTGCCGCGGAAAACGGGCTGACGGTGGACCGCGAGGGATTCGACGCCGCGTTCAAAGAACATCAGGAAAAGAGCCGCGTGCTCTCCAAGGGCGAGGCGAAGGGCGGCTTGGAATCCCATTCCGAACAGGCGACCAAATATCACACCGCGACCCATCTTCTCAACGCCGCGCTCAAAACCGTCCTCTCGCCCGACTGCAACCAGAAGGGCTCCAACATCACCGACGAGCGGATGCGGTTCGACTTCAATTTCGACCGCGCCATGACCCCCGAGGAGATCAAGGCGGTGGAGGATCTCGTCAACGAGAAGATCCGCGAGGATATCCCCGTCGTCTACCGCGAGATGAGCCTCGAAGAGGCGCGGAAGGAGCACTTTGTCGGCGTGTTCGACAGCAAGTACGGCGACGTCGTCAAGACCTACTCCATCGGCGACTTCTCCAAGGAGATGTGCGGCGGCCCCCATGTGGAGCGCACGGGCGTTTTGGGACACTTCAAGATCCATAAAGAGCAGTCCTCTTCCGCGGGTGTGAGAAGGATCAAAGCCATCCTCGAATAAGCGGGAAGGCGGGGGGCAACGGGAACGACGCGGATCCCTTTGCGTGTTGCCGTCATCCTGCCCCGCCCTTCTGTCATCCTGCCCCGACCGAAGTTTCTATTTGTAATACTAAGGTCGGCACGAGCCGAAGGCGAAGTAGGCGGACGCGAAGGATCCCGAAGTACGAAGTCCGACATCGACCAAGGGGATTCTTCGGTCGCGTTGCTCCCTCAGAATGACGCGGGGGGATTGTCATCCTGCCCCGCCGTTCTGTCATCCTGAGCGGACGCGAAGGATCCCGAAGTATGAAGTCCGACATCGACCAACGGGATTCTTCGGGGGCGGTGCCCCCTCAGAATGACGAGCCCCCTCCAATGGAGGGGGGTAGGGGGGTGGGCAACGGGAAGGACGGGCGGTCCCCAAATCAAACAAGGAGAGCGGCATGACAGAAAAAGAGAAGGCGCTATCAGGCGAATTATATAAGGTAGACGACGAGCTCCGCGCCGATCTGATCGCCTGTAAGAAGAAGTGCATGGAGTACAACCAAACCCCGTGCGACCAAACGGAAAAGCGCCGAAAGCTCATGCGCTCCATTCTCGGCAAGTGCGGCGAAAATTTCGTCGTCGAGAGCAACGTCTGGTTCGACTACGGCTACAATACCGAAGCGGGCGAGAACTTCTACGTCAACCACGACTGCGTCTTTCTCGACTGTAACAAGATCATCTTCGGCGACAACGTGTTCATCGCGCCGCAGTGCGGCTTCTATGCGGCGGGTCATCCTCTCGACGCGGAGACGCGCGACGCCGAGCTCGAATTCGCAAAGCCCATCCGCGTGGGAAGCAGCGTGTGGTTCGGCGGCGGCGTGAAGGTCCTCCCCGGGGTGACGATCGGCAGCAACGTCGTCATCGGCGCGGGTTCGGTCGTCGTACACGATATTCCCGATAATTCCGTGGCGGTGGGCAATCCCGCAAAAGTCATCAAAACCCTTCCCGCAAAGAGGGAGAACTGAGCCCGCGCGGAAAGATATAATTCTCCTCCCGCCCGCATGAGGCAAAGGGATCCCCGCTCTTTTATGGCAGACATGGTCGCGGGGGAAGCGCCGAAAGAAGGGATCGGGCGGCGGCGACGGGCAAATATTTTCTTTCACGGCATAAAGCGGCGCGCCCTCGGTGGGCGCGCCCTTTTCAAAAGACGGAAGAAATTCTCCGAAAGGCGAAAGAATTTTATGATTTCCGAAAAAAATCTTAAAATCCAACTTCAAAACAGCTTGACGGAACTTCCAAAGCGACCTATAATAAAGAAGTAACCGGCAGACAGGAGGCAGTGCCGCCCGCACGGGGCGGACCCGTAACGGCGCCCGAAGAAGCCGCAAGGGGCGGGGTTCTGCCTTTGAGAGCAAACAAGGAGTACAGACTATGAAAACCTACATGGCCAACGCGCAAACGGTAGAGAGAAAGTGGTATGTCGTAGACGGCGCCGGGATCCCCCTCGGAAGGCTCGCTTCCAAGGTGGCGGCGATCCTTCGCGGCAAGAATAAGCCCACGTTTACTCCCAATGTAGATACGGGCGATTTCGTCATCATTCTCAACAGCGACAAAGTGGTCCTCACGGGCAAGAAGCTCGAGAACAAGTTTTACCGCTATCACACCGGGTACATCGGCGGTCTCAAAGAGATCTCCTACGGCAAGATGATGGCGGAACGGAGCGACGTTGCGGTCTACGAAGCCGTGCGCGGGATGCTTCCCAAGAACTCCCTCGGCAGACAGATGATCAGGAAGCTGAGAGTTTACAAGGGAGCGGAGCACAACCACGCGGCGCAGAAGCCCGAGACGCTGAAATTATTTTAAGGTGAGGGGATTGAAACATGGCTAAGGCGACTATCAAGAAAAAATTGCAATTCTGGGGAACGGGCAGAAGAAAGAAGGCGATCGCCCGCGTTCGCCTCATTCCCGCCGGAAGTGGCGCGATCATCATCAACGACCGCTCGCTCGACGACTATTTCCCTCAGGGCACTACCCAATATGTCGTGAAACAACCTCTCGTAGAGCTCGGCGTCGAAGGAAAGTACGATATCTTCGTCAACGTCATCGGCGGCGGGTATACCGGGCAGGCGGGTGCGATCCGTCTCGGGATCTCGAGAGCCCTCCTCGAAGCGGAGCCCGAATCCCGTCCCGCACTCAAAAAGGCAGGGTTCCTCACGCGCGATCCCCGCGTCAAGGAGAGAAAGAAGTACGGTCTCAAAAAGGCCCGCAGAGCTCCCCAATTTTCCAAGAGATGATCAAAACCGACCCGCACGGGTCGGTTTTCCGTCATTACGGAGGCAAGGCTATGGATTACAAAACGATCGATCTTTACGAATACTTTTCCCTGCCGCGCGGCGTCAACGGGGGCGGGTATCTCACCGTCTATGCGCGCAGTTCCATTACGGAGAACACGCCGAAGATCCGTCCCGCCGTGCTCGTGATTCCGGGCGGCGGCTACGGCATGATCTCGGAGCGGGAGGGCGAACCCGTCTCCCTCCGCTTTCTTGCAGAGGGCTACGCCGTCTTTCAGCTTCAATATACGGTCAACGCGGCGTACCCCGTCCCCCTTGCGGAGGCGGCGATGGCGATGGCGTACATCCGCAAAGAGAGCGGGACATACGGCTTAGACGGGCACCATGTCTGCGTTGTGGGCTTCTCTGCGGGGGGACATCTCGCCGCAATGCTTGCGACGCTGTACGACGCTCCCGAGCTTCCCGCCTGCGTGGAAGGGCTCGTCCGCCCCGACGCGGCGATCCTCTCCTACGCCGTTCTGACGACGGAGCGCGGCAAGACCCATGAGGGCACGGCGGAGGTCATTTCGGGGGGCGACGACGCCCTCCGTGCCCGCCTTTCCCTCGAGACGCGGGTGAGCGGGCTGTCTTCTCCCGCCTTTATTTGGCATACGGGAAACGACGACGTTGTCCCCGTGATCGGTGCGCTCCGCTATGCGGAGGCTTGTCTTGCGGCGGGGGTAGACGTCGAACTGCACGTCTTCGAACGCGGTCCCCACGGGCTGAGCGTCGCCGACATCGAGACGTCGGACAACTTAGAGGGCGCAGAAGCCAACCGCTCCATAAGGGCATGGCTCCCCCTCGCCTTCCGCTGGCTGGAATGCCGCGGATTTACGGTCCTGCCCGCCTAAGAGTTCTTCTTCGCCTTGCGGCTGAGCGCTTCGTGGCGGCGGAGGAATCCCTCGATGGCGTCCGTCTTATGCGGCACGGGGGTCCCTGCGGGCGGCGGCGTCTGTTCGGGGGGACGTTCGGCGGCGGGTGCGCCGTCGGTTCCCGTCACGGCGGAGAGGGCGTCGAGCAGCTCGAAGATGCCGAATTTTTCCATAGAAAACTCCCTTCCGGAGCGCGCCGCGGCGGAAAAAACCGCCGAAGCGCCCCCGGTTCACGAAATCTACACAAAAATTCCAAAAGAAAAGTGTAAGTTCCGCGGGTTTTTGATTGCAAAATACCTTGATTTAGTTTATAATAAAGAATGTGTTTTTAGAACGGTCCGGGGTATGATAAATTTTCGGACCGCGGAAGGAACGATAGAAATGCGTAAATCCATGAAAAAAGTATGGGCGGTGGCAACCGCCGCCGCGATGACCCTCTCCGCCCTTTCGATGGCGGCTTGCGGCGCCAAATTCAAGGCGCCTTCGGGCGGACCCGACGCGTCCGCCGCGGTCGATTCCAACGGCGGGTTCGTCGTTTCGGTCGGCGATTACTATTATTTCATCAACGGCGTCGAGACGTACACGAGCAACAACACCTACGGCAAACCCGTAAAGGGTGCGTTGATGCGCGTCAAGAAGTCCGATGTGGAAGACGGAGACGGCGAGACGGACGCCGAGACGGTCGTCCCCTCCCTCATGGTCGCAGGCGATTTCACCGCGGGCATCTTCGTCTACGCGGGAAGAGTGTATTATGCGACGCCGACCGACGTCAAGGATACCTCGGGTACCGTCATGAACACCTATCTCGACTTCAAGAGCGCCAAGCTCGACGGGACGGACGTGAAGTCCATCTGCCGTCTCGCCTCCAATTCGACGGTCTACCGCTATGTGGAGGGGGAAGAGGGCGTCTATCTCTTCTATGTGGAAGGCTCTTCGACGTTCACGCTCCACTCCGTCAACACGGCGACGAAGGAGGATACCGTCCTCGCCAAGAATGCGACGTCTTACGTCGTGGACAGCACGGATAAGACCAACCCGTGGATCTACTACACGATGAACGTCACCGACAAGGCGGACAGCGACAATTCTCTTCAACGCAACTACAATCAGGTCTACCGCGTCCGCGCCGATTGGACGGAGTGCTACTACGGAGAGGACTACTACAAGTGGGATATGGACTACGTCAACAAGGAGCTCGGCGGCGAGATCCCCTATCTCAACCTCGGGCAGCTCGTGCTCGACGGGATCGACAACGAGTCCTCCGAAACGCAGTTCAACCACAACACCAACCATGTCACCTCTTCGACGCCCATCGGTTTCTCCTATTCCCTCCGCTCCTATAAGACGGCGGACGGGTCGTCCGAGCGCGGCGTCTACTTCGTCCGTTCGAACGCGCTCGTGTCGGACGGCTCCCTCTTCTATCTCGCCGAATCCGCGATCGACGCCGAGGCGTGGGATCCCATCGCGGCGAACAACGAGGGCGGCGCGTTTGAGACGGTCGCCAATTCCGTGTTCGCCTCCTCCAAAGCGACGTCTTCCGCCTACTTCTATTACGACACCAAGCCGGGCGGCGGCCGCGAGCACCACTATCTGTACGTCGCGAACAACAACATCTACCGCGTCGATCCCGACGCGACGGGCGCCATCGGCGAGGGCGAGGAAGTCAACGTCGCCTACGACATCGGCAGTGCGACCTTGATCTCCATCGACCGCACGTCCGATCCCGAATTCGATTACGTCTACTTTACCCGTTCCTCGGGGAGCGGCCTCTCCGTGGAGCGCGCCGTCTTCAACGGCGAGGAGGAGAATTACCGCAACCTGACGTACGGCGACGAAAACAACGAAGCCTACCGCGCGGTCAAACTGCTCGACGTCCAGCACGCGAGCGGGTGGTACAACTATGAGATCCTCGACGGGCGCGTGTTCTTTGCGGACGCGCAGTCCTTCGGCGGCAACACCTATTCGTACATCTCCACCGTCGATCTCTGCGGCACCGACGGGAAACTGCTCGGCAACGTCGCCCTCAAAGAGCTCGGCGAGCGGTACGACGCCATCGTCAACACCTCGGACGACAAGACGGGGCTCTTCGCGAAGGTCGATACCGAGTTCGGCAACAGCGACCTCTCCGACGCCCTCAAATACTACTTCTACACGGGCGAGACCAAACTCCTCTACGAGAACATCGACGAGGCGGCGGAGAAGGACGAGAAGGTCACCCTCTACACCGAAGAGGAGCTCAAAGCGTTCAAGGCGTATGTGGACGGCACGGAGTACGCCAACGAGGACGGCGAAGTGATCTTCACCGCCGAGAACAAGGAGGACCGTCTTTACAGCGCGTTCGTCACCAAGCTCGGGCGCATGAACGAGAACGACCAAACCTCCTATCACGACTATTGGAAGAACAGCGTGCTCGAACACTACATCGACAGCGCTCCCGAAACCGAAGGCGGGCTCGCATGGTGGGCATGGCTCCTCATTGCGATCGCGATCGTTGTCTTCCTTTCGGGCGCCGCGGTCGTTGTATTGCACTTCGTATTCGGCAAGAAGAAGGATACCAAGGAGAAACAGCCCCGTCTCAGAGTGGATACCACCGACGACAAGGATATCGACGTCTACGCCTACGACGAACAGGAGGAGACGGACGGGACCGACGAGGCGGAGCCCGAAGAGGAGACGGAAGAGCAGGCTGAGGAAGAGCCCGAAGACGGGGAGAACGAGCCCCAAGAAGAGGCTCCCGCAGACGGCGATCCCTACGAAGAATGATCCAAAATAAGATTTTAAGGTCCCCGCAGAGCGCGGGGATCTTTTTCTGTGGCGGCGGAACTTCTGCCTCTGCGGGCGGCGGAAGGGCGAAAGCGAAAATTTTTCCGTCAAATCCCAAACTTTTTTCGGAAATACATAAAAAAACAGTTTACAAAAAAAATAATTACTAATATAATTTATTAGCCGATGAGAGGCAATTTGTACTCGGAGGAGAAGAATATGGTACGGTACATGAAATGCCCGCGTTGCGAGCTCAATTATATCGACGCAGAGAAGCAGGAATTCTGCGACGTCTGCCTCAAAGAGATGAAGGGGATCCCCACCGGGCTCGACGAGATCGAGGAGGCGGAGGAAGAACTTCCCACCGAGCTCTGCCCCGTCTGCGGCGAGAACATGATGCGCCCCGGCGAGAAGATGTGCGAGGAGTGCCGCAAGAAGGCGTACGAAGAGGAGGAGCCCGATCCCGAAGAGGACGACGACGAATGGCGCGAATACCTCGACGACGATACCGACGCCGACCTCGATTCGGAGATCGGCGAGATCGACGAGAGCTTCGACGACGAATTCGACGAAGAGGCCGAAGAGGAAGAGGAGTTCAGCGAGGAAGCGGAGGAAGAGGATCTCGAATACGTCACGGGCGACGAGATCTATACCCTCTCGGGCGGCGACGACGAAGACGACGACGAGGAAGAGGAAAAGGGAGACGAGGACGATTTCTGACGGAGAGTGCGGCAAACGCCGCACTTTTTGATAATGTCCCCTCCCACGCGTCATTCTGAGGGGGCAACGCCCCCGAAGAATCTCGCCGGTCGATGAGGGGGCACTGCCCACCCCCCTACCCCCCTCCAATGGAGGGGGCGAGAGAGTGTACCCATTGAAGGGGGCGAGAGAGCATACCCCCTCCGTGGGCACGTGTTTTACCCCCTCCGTGGGAAAGCGATTGCCTTACCCCCTCCGTGGGAGGGGGATCAAGGGGGTGGGGCGGCAGACACGCCGAGGAAACCCCTCCCCCCGAAGAATCCCGATAGACTGCGGTCCCTTGAAAGGCGGCCGCCGCAAAAGAGAAAGATGAACATCAAAGAGCTATGGCTCCGTCTCGGCGAGCGGGTGCGCCGCTACGACGACGGACACAACTTCACTTGCGACGTCTGCGGGAGAGAAGTCTTCGAAAACGAGCGGATCTGCCGCTTCTGCTACCGCGACCTGCCCTTAAACAACGGCAAAGTTTGTCCGTTTTGCGGGCGGCGGGTGCGGGAGGAGGGCGTCTGCCTCGAATGCAAGGCAAAGCCGCTCGGCGTTAAAAAGGCGCGCTCCGCCTGTCTTCACGAGGGAGAGGCGGCGCGGCTCGTGGTCCGCTTCAAGCGCGGCGAAAAGTACCTCTACCGCGCGCTTTGTGATCTCATGGAGCCCGTCGTCAAAGCGGAGTTCGAAGACGCAGACGCCTATTTGGGGGTACCCATGTCTGAGAAGAGCCTCAAAAAACGCGGTTACAACCAAGCCGAACTGCTCGCGGAGGAGCTGGCGCGGCGGCTCGGTAAGGAGTGGATCCGGCCCGTGGAAAAGCGCAAAGAGACGGGCGTCCAAAAACTTCTCGGGCGGAGCGATCGCGAAAAGAATCTCGAGAGCGTCTTCCACGTCTCAGACCGAAAGGGCGTCAAAGGGCGGCGGATCCTCATCGTGGACGACACCCTCACGACGGGCGCGACGGTCTCCGTTCTCGCGGACGCCTTGAAGCGCGCGGGCGCCGCGGAGGTGTACGCCGTCACCGCGACGAGCGTGGAATTCAAAAATCAATTCGGCAAACCCCCTTCGGCTTGAAGGGGGTATATTTTTCGCCGCTTGCGCATAAGGTACCTTGCCGGGGGGAGAGAGGGATCCGACGAATTTCGCGCGGAGCCGACCCGATCTCCCACGATTTTCCCTGCCCGGTCTGTTATGATGGAGGTGTTCTATGCGATTTATCACCGTGCGGCTCAAATCGGTCGCGCTGGCGGCGGGCGTCGCCCTGCTCTTGGGAGCGGGCATGATCACGGCAAACGCCGCGGGGGCGGAGGAAGTCTATTGGACGGGCGCCCGCTCCCTTCCCATTTACAGCGTAGAGCGGGAAGACAACAAAGTCGCCCTCTCCTTCGACTGCGCATGGGGCGTGGATCACACCGATTCGATCCTCGAAACGCTCGCCGCGGAAAAGGTGCACGTCACCTTCTTCGCCGTGCAGTTTTGGGTGGAAAAATATCCCGATTACTGCAAAAAGATCGCGGACGGCGGGCACGAGATGGGAACGCACAGCGCCACGCATTCGTATATGTCCCGCCTCTCGGAGACCGAGATCAAAAAGGAGCTGGAGACCTCCAAGGCGGCGATCGAACAAGTGACGGGCAGGGAAGTTACCCTCTTCCGCCCGCCCTACGGCGACTACGACGACTTGCTCATCGATACCGCGGAAGCGATGGGGCTCTACCCGATCCAGTGGGACGTCGATTCCCTCGATTGGAAAAATCTCTCGGCTTCGGATATCGCGGCGCGGATCGTAGAGCGGACGAAGAGCGGCAGTATCATCCTGATGCACAACAACGGATTGCACACCGCCGAGGCGCTTCCCATCGTCATCTCCACTTTGCGCGCGAACGGATTCGAGTTCGTTCCCATCGGGGAGCTCATTTACAGGGAGAATTACAGGATCGACGCCACGGGCCGCCAGATCCCCAAGGGGACCGCGTAGGGGCATACCATGTCCGAGATACGGCTTCAAAAAAGAAAAACATCAATAGAAAGAGGTAAGACCATGGATTACGGTTTGGAGAAGAACAACAAAGTCTACATTATGGGCGAGATCGTTTCGGAAGCGACCTTTTCCCACGAGGTCTACGGCGAGGGATTTTACGAGTTTTACGTCAAAGTCGTGCGGCTCTCGGGGCAGGCGGACATCCTGCCCGTCACCATTTCCGAGCGGCTCATCCACGGGAGCGATCTCAGGGTGGGAAGCACGCTCTCGGCGATCGGGCAATTCCGCAGTTACAACAAGCTCGAGGGCGGGAGATCCCGCCTGATGCTCACCGTCTTCGTGCGCGAGCTCGCCGATCCCGGCGAGGAGCGCAACCCTAACTCGGTGGTGCTCTCGGGCTACATTTGTAAGCCGCCCGTCTATCGTACGACGCCCTTCAACCGCGAGATCGCCGACCTGCTCGTCGCGGTCAACCGCGCCTACAACAAGTCCGACTATATCCCCTGCATCGCGTGGGGCAGGAATGCCCGCTTTGTGCAGAATCTCAAAGTCGGGGACAGGGTCGCCCTTTCGGGCAGGATCCAGAGCCGCGAGTACCAAAAGCGCATTTCGGAGACGGAGACGGTCGTCATGACGGCGTACGAGGTATCCGTGTCCAAGCTCGCCGCCTTCGAAGAGGGTGAGACGTTCGACGTAGACGACGCCTTCGATCTCTATTCCGTCCCCTCATCCCCTCCCCATGCGTGACGTTCGTCCGCCCGCCGCGGCAATGCCGCGGTTTTTTTGATAACTTTTCGTTTCACCGTTGACATTTTTCTCAAAAAGGTGTATGCTTAAAGGGAAAATCGCCGAGGAGGAATTTTATGGCTACCACAACTTGTCAACATTGCGGAAATCCCATCTATCCCGATGAGGCTTTCTGCCCGAAGTGCGGAACGCCCGTCGGTGTTCCCGCAAACGGCGCCGCCCAACAGCCCGGCGCGGCATATTATCCCGGCTATCAGCAGCCGCAGGCGTACCCGCAGGTCTACACTGCGCCGGCCCCTTATCCCGTCTATCCCTATTACGGGTACTGCGCGCCCGCACAGCCGATGACGCCCGCGTACGGTTGCTACGGTTGCAATGCGCCCGCGCTCTTCATGGCGCCCCCGATGTATTCGCAGACGACGATCTATCCCGCCGGCGGTTACGCCCAGCCCATGCCCCAACCCGCGCCCGAACCTCAGCCTCAGCCCCAGCCTCAGCCCGCGCCCGAGAAGAAGGAGCCCGAGGAAGAGGCGCCCCTCACGAAGAAGGAGCTTCGCGCCAAGAAGAAGGCGGAGAAGCGTGCCGCGAAGGAGGCGCGCGGGAACTGAGCTCCCGCGGGGTGACATAGATGGAACATACGGCAATTTTGGTCGTTGATATGCTCAACGACTTTGTGACAGGCGCGCTCGGCTGTGAGAGAGGGCGCGCGATCGTACCCCAAACCGCAAAACTGTTGCGGGGCGCGCGCAGGGCGGGGATTCCCGTCGTCTTCTGCAACGACGCCCACCTCAAAGGCATCGACCATGAGCTCGCGCTGTGGGGAGACCACGCCATCGCAGGAACGGAAGGCGCGGAGGTCATCCCCGAGTTGGAGCTCTGTGCGGAGGACTACGTCGTCCCCAAGCGCAGGTATTCGGGCTTCTTCCACACCGATTTGGACCTGCTCCTCAAAGAGCTCGGCGTAGACACCGTGATCATGACGGGGCTTCACGCGCATATGTGCGTGCGCCATACGTCGGCAGACGCCTACCAGCTCGGCTATAAGGTCATCGCCGCGACCGACGCCATGGATTCCTTTACCGAGGAAGACTACAAGTACGGCGTCAAGTACCTCAAAGAGGTCTACGGCGCGGAGCTTGCCACGGTAGACGAACTGCTCGCAAGGTTTTAAGAAAAAAAGAAGCGCCGCCCCGAGGCACAGCCTCGGGGCGGCTAATTTTTTTCATATTTTCATGAAATTCAGAAGGCGCACTTCTCGGCGAGGAAGGCGATCAGATCGCTTTCCGAGAGCCTGATTTGAGACATGGTATCGCGATCGCGCACGGTAACCGTTCCGTCTTCCAAAGTATCGAAGTCAATAGTTACGCAATAAGGCGTGCCGATCTCGTCTTGGCGGCGATAGCGTTTTCCGATGGAGCCCGCGTCGTCGTAGGTGACGGAATACAGCTTTTTGAGCTTGGCGCAGAGCTCTTTCGCGTGCGGGGCGAGATTCTTTTGGAGGGGCAGTACGGCGGCTTTGTACGCCGCGACCGCGGGATGAAGGCGGAGGACGGTGCGCACGTCTCCCCCCTCCAAGGTCTCTTCGTCGTACGCCTCGGAGAGCACGGCGAGCATGAGACGGTCGGCGCCGATGGAGTATTCGATGACGTAGGGAATGTACCTTTCGCCGCTCACGGGATCGACGTAAGTGAGCGTCTTGCCCGAGTATTCCTGATGGCGGGTGAGGTCGAAATCGGTGCGGTTGTGGACGCCGTTGAGCTCCTGCCAGCCCATGGGATAGAGATATTGGATGTCGCACGCCTCTTTCGCGTAGTGGGCGAGCTTCTCATGGTCGTGGAAGCGGAGATGTTCGGGGGAGAAACCGAGGTCGCAGAGGAAGTCGAACGCCTTTTTCTTATATTCGGCGTAGAACTCTTCGTCGGTGCCCGCCTTGCAGAACCACTGGTGCTCCATCTGTTCGAATTCGATGGTGCGGAAGATGAAATTCCCGGGCGTGATCTCGTTGCGGAACGCCTTCCCGATCTGCGCGATCCCGAAGGGCACTTTCGCGCGGGTGGTACGTTGGACGTTGAGGAAGTTGACAAATTCCCCTTGCGCCGTTTCGGGGCGGAGGTAGATCTTGTTCTGGCTTTCGTCGGTGACCCCGCGGCTCGTCTCGAACATGAGGTTGAACGTGCGGATGGGCGTCCAGTCGAATCCGCCGCAGACGGGACAGCACACGTGGTGCGTTTGGATGTAATTTTCCATCTCCTCATTGGACATGGTATCGGGATCCGCCGTCCCCTTGCTGTGCGCCTCGATGAGATTGTCGGCGCGGTGACGGGTCTTGCACTTCTTGCAGTCCATCTTGGGATCGGAGAAGGAAGTGGTGTGCCCGCTCGCCTCCCACACCTTGGAATTCATGAGGATGGCGGCGTCTAAGCCGTAGGAATTGTCGCTCTCGGTGACGAAGCGCTTCCACCATGCGCGCTTGATGTTGTTCTTGATCTCGACGCCGACGGGCCCGTAATCCCACGTATTGCCCATGCCGCCGTAGATCTCGCTGCCCGGGAAGATGATCCCCCGCGCCTTGCAGAGGGCGACAAGTTTCTCCATTGTGACCGTTTGTTTTGCCATATTCGTTCCCTTCTTTTTTCTTTGCAACCATTATACAAAGACGGGCGGATTCCGTCAAGCGATTTGGCGGGAATGGCGGCGCGGCTTGCGAATTTCTTCCCGCAAAAGGGGAAAATACGTCTTCCCGCCGTGCAAATGGGCGGAAATTTGCGAAAATCCGCCCGATCCTGCCTCCAAACGTTTGCCAAACGCGCAAATGTGTGGTATAATGACCCTGTCTCGCGCGCGTGCGCGCGTTAATTACTTAGTATATCAGTAAACATAATAGGAGAAATATCATGCCCGAGAAAGTAGAGGCGGCGTACGGCGCAGAACAGATCCAGGTGCTCGACGGTTTGGAACACATCAGAAAGCGTCCCGGAATGTACATCAGTTCGACGGACGAGAAGGGGCTCCACCATCTCGTCTCGGAAGTCGTCGATAATTCCATCGACGAGGCGCTCGCCGGGTATTGCGACCGCGTGGACGTGACCGTCAATTCCGACGGCTCTTGCACCGTGGTGGATAACGGCAGAGGCATCCCGACCGAGATCCACCCCAAGGAGGGGATCTCCACGGTGGAGGTCGTCTTCACCAAAGTCAACGCCGGCGGGAAGTTCGGCGGCGATTCGGGTTACAAGGTCTCGAGCGGTCTGCACGGCGTGGGCGTCAAGGCGGTCAACGCCCTCTCGGAGTGGTTGGAGGTCGAGGTCTCGCAGAACGGGCACATCTACAAGCAGGTCTACAACCGCGGCGTCCCCCAGCGCGCGCTCGCCGTCATCGGCGACACCGAAGCGACGGGCACGAAAGTCACCTTCCTGCCCGACAGCGAGATCTTCGAGACGACCGTCTTCAAATACGATACCCTCCGCGTGCGTCTCAAAGAGCTCGCCTTCCTCAACAAGGGGCTGACCATCACCCTCACCGACCTTCGGGCAGGGCATGAGCGGAGCGACGTATTCTTCTACGAGGGCGGGATCCGCGAACTCGTCGAGGAGCTCAACAAAGGGCAGGAGACCCTGTTCCCCGGGCCCCTCTATTTCGAGGCGCAGGACGGGACGACGGTCTGCGAGATCGCCCTCCAATACAACGAGAGCTACAACGAAGTCATCTATTCGTACGCCAACAACGTCAACACCATCGACGGGGGCACCCATGTCGAAGGGCTCAAACTCGCGCTGACCAAGATCATCAACGACGCGGGCAGAAAGCTGAACATCTTAAAGGAGAGCGACAAGCTGACGGGCGAAGACGTCCGCGAGGGCATCACGGCGGTGGTCTCCGTCAAACTCGAGGACGCGCAGTTCGAATCGCAGACCAAGGATAAGCTCAACAACTCGTTTATCCGCCCCTTCGTCAACAAAGCGGTCGCCGACAAATTCGGCGAGTATCTCGAGGAGCACCCCTCCGAAGCGCGGGAGCTGGTCCTCCGCTGTATCACGGCGCAGAAGGCGCGGGACGCCGCCCGCAACGCCCGCGAACTGACGCGGCGCAAGGGCGTGCTCGAATCCACCACCCTCCCCGGCAAACTCGCCGACTGCTCGGACAAACGCCCCGAGCTGTGCGAGATCTATATCGTCGAGGGAGACTCGGCAGGCGGCACCGCCAAGCAGGGCAGGGACCGCAGATTCCAAGCCATCCTTCCCCTCCGCGGCAAGATCCTCAACGTGGAGAAGGTACGCCTCAACCGCGCCCTCGAGAACGCCGAGATCAAGGCGATGATCACCGCGTTCGGGTGCGGCATCCTCGACGATTTCGACGAGAGCAAGCTCCGCTACGACCGCATCATCTCCATGACCGATGCCGATGTCGACGGCGCCCATATCCGTATTCTGCTTCTGACCTTCCTCTTCCGCTATATGCGTCCCCTCATCGAGCACGGGCACGTCTATTCGGCGAAGCCTCCGCTCTACAAGGCGAGCGTGAAGGGCAAGGAGGATGTCTACCTCTATTCGGAGGAGGAGAAGACTCTCTTCGACGCGGCGAACAACAACAAAGTGGAGTATCAGCGTTACAAAGGGTTGGGGGAGATGAGCACCGAACAGCTCTGGGATACGACGATGAACCCCGCGACCCGCACCTTGATCAAGGTTTCGATGCAGGACGCGGTCGAGGCGGACCAGATGTTCAACATTCTGATGGGCGAGAGCCCCGCTCTTCGCCGCAAGTTCATCGAAGAAAACGCGACCCTGGTAACCGATTTGGATATCTGACGCGACGATTTCGTCATGTCGAGCGCTCTTTTTTGTCATGTCGAGCTTGCTCCCACTGTCATGTCGAGCTTACTCCCACCGTCATGTCGAGCTTGTCGAGACATCTCTGCCTTATTTTGAATGAGATTTCTCCACGCGCTCGCTATCGCTCGCTTGGTCGAAATGACGTAGGAAAGAATGCGCTTCGCGCTCCGCTACTTCGCCTGCGGCTCGTTCCGACCTTGGTATCACAATTAGAAACTTCGGTTGGGGCGAAATGACGGGAGAACGAATCCTTATGCCGCCCACCCCCGTCGTTCCAAACGAAGCCGAAGGAGCCCGAAATACGAAGTCCGTGAGGCGTAACCTCAGACATGGTATGCCCGTTTTTGCTCAAAGCGGCGCATTCCCCCAATATATTCTTCAAACAAATCTGTTGAAAATCATCAAGGAGACACTATGGCGAAACGAGAAACAAGCCCCGAGCTGACCGAGGAATTCAAAAAAACGCTCGAAATGACAAAGATCCTCGATATCGAGGTCAACGACGAGCTGAAACGCTCCTTCATCGCCTATGCGATGGCGGTCAATAAATCCCGCGCCATTCCCGACGTGCGCGATGGTTTGAAGCCCGTCCACCGCCGCATCCTCTATGCGATGCACGAGATGGGGCTCTACAACGACAAGGCGTACCGCAAGTGCGCCCGTATCGTCGGCGACGTCATGGGTAAATTCCATCCCCACGGCGACAGTTCGGTGTACGACGCCCTCGTCCGTCTCGCGCAGGACTTCTCCATCAACTTCCCCCTCGTGGACGGGCACGGCAATTTCGGTTCGGTGGACGGAGATCCCCCCGCCGCTATGCGTTATACCGAGGCGCGCCTTACCAAGCTCGCCGCCGAGATGCTCCGCGACCTCGACAAAGAGACGGTGGACTTCTTCCCCAATTTCGACGGCATCGAGATGGAGCCGGCGGTCCTTCCCGCCCGCTTCCCCAACCTCCTCGTCAACGGGTCGGACGGGATCGCCGTCGGGATGGCGACCAATATCCCGCCCCATAATCTCGCCGAAGTCATCGACGGCACGATCGCCATGATCGACGATCCCGAGATCACCTGCGACGAACTTATGGACTATATTCCTGCCCCCGACTTTCCGACGGGCGGCGTGATCATGGGCAGGGGCGGCATCCGCAAGGCGTACCGCACCGGGCAGGGTAACATTGTCATCCGCTCCAAGTGCGAAGTGGAAGAGCACGGAACGGGCGCCAACGTGCGGAGCCGCATCGTCGTCACGGAGATCCCCTATCAGGTCAACAAAGCCCAACTGATCGTGCAGATCGCGGACATGGTTAAGGATAAACGCATCGAAGGCATCTCCGACATCCGCGACGAATCGGGGCGGGAAGGGCTTCGCATCGTGATCGAATGCAAGAAGGACGCCAACGCGCAGGTCGTCTTGAATACGCTCTACAAGCACACCAATCTCCAAGTTTCGGACGGGATCATCCTCCTCGCGCTCGTGGAGAACGGCACCGAACCGCGCTATCTCAACCTGCGCGATATTCTCTATTATTATCTCGAGCACCAGAAGGAGGTCATCGTCCGCAGGACGAAGTTCGACCTCAATAAGACGGCGGAGCGTGCCCATATCGTCTCGGGGCTCGTCCTCGCCCTCGCCAACATCGACGAGGTGATCCGCATCATCAAGGAATCGGCGGATAAAAACGCCGCCTGCGCCAAACTCACCGAGAGCTTCGAGCTCTCCGAAGTGCAGGCGAACGCCATTTTGGAGATGCGGTTGCAACGCCTCACCTCCCTCGAAGTGGAGAAGCTCAAAGAGGAGCTCGAAGGGCTCCGCGCCACCATCGCCGATCTTCAGGACATCCTCGCCAACGAGCCGCGGGTGATGCAGATCATCAAAAACGACCTCATCGCGATCAAAGGCAAGTATCCCTCGGGGAGGAAGACGGAGGTCTCGGTGGACTACGGCGACATCGAGGACGAGGACCTCATCGACGAGGAGGACGTCGTCATCTCCATGACGCACGGCGGCTACGTCAAACGCATCCCCCTCACCGAATATAAGGCACAGCACCGCGGCGGCGTCGGCGTGACGGGCCACCGCCCCAAGGAAGACGATTTCGTGGAGCAGATGTTCGTCTGTTCCACCCACCACAATATCCTCTTCTTCTCCAATTACGGGAAAGTCTACGCCATGAAGGGGTACATGATCCCCGAGGCGAACAAACAGGCGCGCGGCAGGGCGATCGTCAACCTGTTGCAGGTCTCGCCGGGCGAAAAGATCGCCGCGATCCTCCCCGTCTACGAGAACGGGACGGGCTATCTCGCCATGGCGACCAAGCGGGGCGTCATCAAAAAGACGGCGACGAGCGAGTTCGAGCGCATCATGAAGAACGGCAAGATCGCCATCAAGATCGCCGAGGACGACGAGCTCATCTCCG
This sequence comes from uncultured Clostridia bacterium, assembly GCA_947627765.1. Taxonomy (GTDB): domain Bacteria; phylum Bacillota; class Clostridia; order Christensenellales; family Borkfalkiaceae; genus Gallimonas. The sequence continues at coordinate 2,194 of CANQXA010000010.1, read as the reverse complement.
TGCAGTTCACGGGCGGCGAGGACGAGATCATGATCGCCTCCCGTTCGGGCAAGTGCATCCGCTTCAAAGAGACGGACGTCCGCCCGATGGGACGCGGCACGGTGGGCGTCCGCGGCATGACCCTCTCGGAGGGCGACGAAGTCGTGGATATGCTCGTCCTCAAAGAGGGCTTCGATATCCTCACCGTCTCCGAAAACGGCTACGGCAAACGCTCCGATCCCGAGGATTACCGCCTGCAATCGCGCGGGGGCAAGGGCATTAAGGCGGGCGTGTTCAATGAAAAGACGGGCGCGCTCGTCAACATGAAACTCGCGAGCGACCTCTATGACGCGATGATGGTGACTTCCGCCGGCATCGTGATCAGGATGCACCTCGAGGCGATCTCGAGGATCGGCAGGGCGACGCGCGGCGTCCGCCTCATGAATGTGAGAGACGGCGTGGTCGCAACGGTCGCCATTACCGACCGCGACGACGAAGCCGAGGTCGCGGCGCCCGAAGAGACGGCGGCCGATCTTGCGCCCGAGGAGCTCTCGGAGGGCGAGGCGGAGGAGCCCGCAGAGGACGCGGAAGTTGTCGATCCCGCAGAGGATGAGACCGCGTCGGGCGGTACCATGTCCGAGGAAGACGAGTAAAAAACGAAAAAAGCAGTAGAATTGCTTCTAAGAAAGGGCGCGCGGCGAAATCGCCGCGCGCCCCGTTTTTTCGCTTACTCCGCTTGTTTGACGGGCCGTATCTTCACGCTTCCGCAGAGCACTTCCGCGTAGGAGTAAGATGTCTTCCCCAAAAAGTTTTTGTCGTTCGGGCTCACCGTAAACAGGGCGGGATAGACGCCCGAGAGCTCGCCGCAGTAAGTCAAAACCTTATTTCGCCCGAGATTGACGGTCACGTCCACCTGCTTTTGAAAATAATCCGCGATGGTGCGCTTGACCGCCCCGATGTTGCTTTTTTGCTTGATCATGTCTCTTTTGTAGACAATTTCCCCAAAATTTATACGGCAGACGGCGGCGCGCCCCCTCTCGTTGCGGCGTACGCCCTCCCCCGCCGAAGAAAAATCGAAAAAAATCGGAAATACGAAAGAAAAACGCTTGCATTCTTCGGGGAAATGTGTTATATTTAACAGGCAATCGGAAGTTTAGCTCAGCAGGGAGAGCACTTGCCTTACAAGCAAGGGGTCATAGGTTCAAGTCCTATAACTTCCACCAATACAGCGCGGATAGCTTTTTTATGCGGGAATAGCTCAGTGGTAGAGCGCCACCTTGCCAAGGTGGATGTCGCGGGTTCGAATCTCGTTTCCCGCTCCAAACACAGCTCCGCGCTGTTTTTTTTGGCGCCATAGCCAAGTGGTAAGGCAAGGGTCTGCAAAACCCTGACTCCCCGGTTCAAATCCGGGTGGCGCCTCCAGACGAAGGGCATCGCACGTTCGATGCCCTTCTTTTCAAACTCACTTGCTTTGTATTCTTGCAAGGCGGGGAATGCAAACTGAATATTTGCGAGTATGGCGAAATCGGCAGACGCTCGTCGCCGTAAACTCTGCTTCCCGCACTTTCCGCAAAGCGAAAAGCGCAAGGGCGCTCCGTTACGGCTCCTCTTCCCGAAAAAATACTGCGTCTTTTTTCGGGAGCCCTGATATTTTAAGTCCCTTGCTTTGTATTCTTGCAAGGCGGGGGCAAAATGCAAACTGAATAATACGCCGGTGTGGTGGAATTGGCAGACGCAAGGGACTTAAAATCCTTTGCGTGAGGACGAAAAACGAATAAATACAAATTTCATACAAAAAATGCGCCGGTGTGGTGGAATTGGCAGACGCAAGGGACTTAAAATCCCTCGAACGCGAGTTCGTGTCGGTTCGAGCCCGACCACCGGCACCAGAAAAAAGAGGGAAAATTGCTTGATTTTCCCCCTTTTTTTGCGATTTGGAACCAATTTGGAACCAAAAATGTGCCTTTTTCGGGCTTTTTTGCATAAATATACGCCGAGGAAATCTCGGCGTATATTTTTTGGAACCTGTCATATTTAGGATGATTTACAAGTCGTAATTTACTTTCTCGATTTCTCCGAAGTAGAACGCATCGGAATATTGTGTGTAGCCGCGATCTACTTTCGACGACGCAACGTCTTTATCGAATTGGTGTCCGTCCCAGAGCATGACCAACTCCAAATTGCAGCCATGCTCTTTGCAACGGCTGATGAAGGT
>CANQXA010000009.1 GCA_947627765.1 uncultured Clostridia bacterium | reverse complement strand
AGGAGAGCGAAAAAATTATTGATTTTGTTGTAGGTGAATTAAAGAAAAAGGGAAATCAAGAGGAGTAACATGAAAGCAGTAATATACGCGAGATTTTCATCGGAAAAACAGAGCGAGGCGAGCATTGAGGGTCAGCTCCGCGAGCGCTTGGAATATGCCCAATTCAACGGAATTTAGGTTATCGGGAAATACATAGACAGGGCGCAGTCTGCAAAGACAGACCACCGCCCCGAATTTCAGCACATGAACAAGGACAGCTATAAGAATATGTTCAACACCGTCCTTGTATGGAAGTTGGATCGTTTCGCCCGCAATCGTTATGACAGCGCGTATTACAAAAATATCCTTAAAAAGAACGGCGTGCGCGTGATCTCGATCAAAGAGAGTATCTCGCAGGGGCAGACGGCATCTTACTTGAGGCGATCTTGGAAGGCTATGCTGAATACTATTCAGCCGAACTTTCGGAAAAAGTCAAGCGCGGAATGACCGAAAACGCCTTAAAAGCAAAGAGCAACGGTGTACATCCGCCGTTCGGCTATTATGTGGATGACACCGACCATTATCAAATCGATGAAACGACCGCACCGCTCGTCAAGGAAATATATGCGCTCTTTCTCGACGGCAAGAAGCCCAAAGAACTCATTTCTCTGCTCTCCGAAAGAGGCATCACCCACGGCAAATATCCAATCAGCTATAATTTTCTTTACCGTATTCTGACGAATCGAAAGTATATCGGCGAATCCAATTCAATTATTGCCGAGCTGGATATAACAAATTGTCAATTTGGCCACGAATGTATTATAAAGGATTGTATTATCGAGAAAATAATCGGCGTGTCGAACAGCTCTGGATTGCCCAATGGAATACGGGATAATGAAATAGATACTTTTCAGAGCATCAATACAAATGCTAAAGTTAGGGCCGCCAATTTAAAACCGGCGCAGGAGATATTAATTACGATCCTGCGAAAAGTTGTCAATAATATCAAAAAAGGGAATGGAAGAAAAGAAGAAGCCCTGCTTCGCGGATTAGCGGAAAAGGACAAGAAACTAAGAGATAAGATACTAAACAAACTGCTTACTGAAGATATTCTATCAAAACATCAGGGGGACGAGGGCTATATTTATTCTCCTAACCGTAAAGAAAGTAACAGGGTAAAAAAGCTCCTGGATGAGCTCACTTTAAGCGATGATCCTCTTTGGACGTATGTATCTAATTTATAAAATAGTCTATTGGAAAGATCTCTCACAATTTTTAATTTCAATAAATTTTAATTAATTATTCTCCATGGTTAGACTTTCTTGGGTGTCCACTCTCCATAAAAACGCTCACTCGAAATGAAGTGGACCCCAAAAGTTGGACAAAAATTTAATAAGATGAGTTGTGAATGAGTCCGGTATTGCACCGGGCTCATTCCTTTTATTTTGAGAGAGATTCTCTCGTTATTGTAGTGTGGATGTATTCCTCGAGACAGCGGATGAATTCATCTGCTGTCTCGAACTTCTCACCGTAGAACATCTCTACTTTGAGCCGTCCGAAAAAGTTTTCCATTGCACCGTTGTCCATGCAGTTTCCCTTACGGGACACACTTTGTATGCTTCCTCCTGCGTTTGCTGTATGAAAATAACAAATTAAGTCTTTATCCAGTGCTTTGAAATTGCTGAACGAGATATCGTCCTTGTAAAATTTAACATATGCTTTAATGTAGATTTTAAGATAATCGTATAGATTATCTTCCGTTTAATGATAAGTTCGCCCCATTGCGATAAACATGAAGCATAGTCGGATTCATTGAGTCGCGAGAAAATATATGTCTTTATTAAATCAATATCTTCGGGCTTCTTCCCTTTACTATTGATCGCTTCAAATATAGAAAATGCTTTTACTCCGCTTCCATTTGAAATAATAGCAATTAGATACACCTTCTGAAGCAAGAAATTGGCAAAAAGCAACAGTTCTTCTAATGCGTCAAAACAAGACACTATGCGATCATAAACTTTTAAAAAGTTTTCTTTTAGATTTGCCTCCGCTTCGCTTGTCGTATTATATTGTACAATAAACTGTCGTAATTTTTCAGGTGAATAGGAAGCATTATCAAAAATCCTTATCATCATGTCTTTATCAATGCTTCCAAGTGTGATTGCCCTTTTTTCTAATTGCGGATTATCTGCGCCATCTAATTTCCATAAAGCCGCTTGTAACTTTTGTACAATACGCTCGGTTTTCGTAGCCGACAACTCTACACTTCTTGCATAAAGTGCCATAATTATCAAAGCAAATGTGGTAATTCTTTGTTGACCGTCAATAATATCAAATGTCCCGAAAGAGCGCGAATGGAGAATTATATTCCCCACATATAATCCTGATAGATATTGTGCGTTTTCAGTTTGCCGTTTGTATTCAGTATATGCCAATAAAATATCATCATATAGGCTTTCCACTTGATCGGTTTGCCACGAATACGGTCTTTGATACACGGGCACAATATATTGAAAACCAAACAGTTGTTTAATCGACCAATAATTAGGTTCTAACAAATTATTCGACATATTCTATCTCTTTTGTTCTTATCATATCACATCTAGATTCGTAACGCAACTATACGACTAAGAGTATTTTTTAATGTTTAGTATTTTTTTTGGGGGGGCTTTTACGAACGCCGCTTCAAATATATAACGAAAGAACCTAAATCAAACACTTGCGTGTTCAATTTAGGCTCTTCGTGGTTGAGGTGACGGGACTTGAACCCACGACCTCTTGGTCCCTAACCAAGCGCGCTACCAAACTGCGCTACACCTCAATATTCTACTCTTGGTCCCTAACCTCGTCGACGCGCGAGCGCTTTTCACGCTTTTCTTGCGGAAAGCTCCGTATGCTCTCGGCGTCTCCTCCTCCCACAAAAATGCTACGCCTTTTTGCGGGAACCCTTGGAGCTACCAAACTGCGCTACACCTCAATATTTGTCTGCGCTACACCTCAATGTCACACCGTTCTACGGCGTAAACCGTACGGCGCCGAACGCTCTTTGAGAAAGCACATCTAATTATAAGGAATTTTCGGAAAGTGTCAAGTGATTTTCCACGTCTTTCCCAAAAATTTTTTTCGCCGCCGCCCCGCCCTTCCCGCGGGGATCCGCCCGCCCGAAAGAAGGTCCCAAGACCCGAAACGTTCGACGTATTTTGCGAAGATCCGTCAAACTTCGCTTCGATTTCCGAAGCGCGGCATGGTACAATGGGCGGGAAATCATTCGGGAGGGAGTTATGCAGCTACGGGCAGGGCAGAGGGGAGACAGTCTCTACCTCTATCTTTCGGGTGAGCTTGACGAACATTCCGTCTCGCAGGTCCGCAGCGAGGCCGACCGTCTCATCGACGAAAACGCCGGGCTTTCGCGCGCCGTGTTCAATCTCGCAGGGCTCAAATTTATGGATTCGACGGGGATCGGCTTCCTGATCGGGCGGTACAAACGGCTCAAAAAGTACGGGATGACCATGTATCTCGAGAGTCCCGAGAGCAGTGCGGACAAAGTGCTCGCTCTCAGCGGGATCTATACGTTGATGCCCAAATTATAGGAGATCACGATGAACGAAATTTATCTGAAATTTCCCGCACGGTCGGAGAACGAGGTCTTTGCGCGCAACGCGGTCGCGGCGTTTATGCTTCCGCTCAATCCCTCCCTCTCCGAACTTTCCGACGTCAAAACGGCGGTCTCGGAGGCGGTCACAAATAGCATTGTGCACGGTTACAGTTCGGACATGGGTTGGGTGTTTTTGGTCTGCCGTACCGACGGCGACTGCCTCGAAGTGGAGATCTCCGACGAGGGGCGGGGCATCGAAAACATCGAAGAGGCGTTGCAACCCTTCTTTACGACGCTTCCCGGGGAGGAGCGGTCGGGCATGGGGTTTACCATCATGCAGACCTTTATGACGGAGTTTTCCGTGGAATCGGAGGTCGGGAAGGGGACGACGGTCAGGATGAAGAAGCGCATCGGCCGGAGGCCGGAAGCCGATGCTTGAAGAGGCTGAGACGCTGAGGCTCATCCGTCTTGCAAAACGGGGAGATGGCGGGGCGAAGGAGCTCCTCCTCACCCACAACGCCTCGCTCTTGAAGAGCGTACTGAGGCGGTATCTCGGCAAGGGGGTGGAGTACGACGACCTTTTCCAGCTCGCGTCCCTCGGATTTTTGAAGGCGATCGCGGGGTTCGACGAGCGCTTCGGCGTTCGTTTTTCGACGTACGCGGTCCCCATGATCGCGGGGGAGATCAAGCGCTTTTTGCGGGACGACGGAAGCGTGAAGGTCTCGCGCGCGATGAAGCGGACGGCGCGGGAGATGAACCGCTACATCGAGCAGTATACCGCCGACCACGGCGAGCAACCCACGCCCGCCGAGCTCGCCAAGGCGTTTTCGATGGAGGAGGGCGACGTCGTCCTCACGCTCTCGTCGAGCAGAATGCCCGTTTCCATCTACGAACAGACCGATTACAAGGACGAAAAGTCGGTCACGCTGGCGGAAAAACTGCCCGCGAAGGACAGCCCCGAGGAGCTCTTGGACCGCATGGTGCTAAAAGCCGCCATCGAACAACTGCCCGAGCGCGAAAAGAAGATCGTCGTTTTGCGGTATTTCCGCGATATGACGCAGAGCGAAGTCGCCAAGGCGATCGGCGTTTCGCAGGTGCAGATCTCCCGCCTCGAGAGCAAACTGATCGCCGAACTGAGGAAATCTTTGGAAGGTTAGAACAGAATTTTGTTATTTTGGTGAAAATACAAATTTCATCGTTGATTTCTTGACAATTTTTTTCGGAAGGCTATAATATAAGGATAATCGAAACAACGCGTAAGTTTCATTGAGAAATTTGCGCCTTTTTTGAGTAATCCATTTTCGGCATAGCAGGAGGTAGTTTTTTGCTTAAAACACTTGCAAAATGCATCCGGGAATACAAGCTCTCCTCCATACTCTCGCCCATTTTCGTCTCGGGCGAAGTGGTGCTCGAGTGCCTGATCCCCTTCATCATCGCCAAGCTCGTCAATGCCATCGACGTGGAGACCCCCGCGCTGATCGACATCAACGTCATTCTTCTTTACGGCGGGCTGCTCATCGGTATGGCGATCCTGTCCCTCGTCTGCGGCGCTTTGGCGGGGGCGTTCTGCGCCAAGGCGTCTTCGGGATTTGCGAAAAATCTCCGCAAGGACCTCTACTACAAGGTACAGGAGTTTTCCTTCGAGAACATCGACAAGTTCTCGACCTCTTCCCTCGTCACCCGTATGACGACGGACGTAAACAACGTCCAGATGTCTTACATGATGATCATCCGCACCGCCATCCGAAGCCCGATGATGATGGTATTCTCGCTCGTGATGGCGTTCGTCATGGGCGGCAACCTCGCGTGGATCTTCCTCGCCGTCATTCCCCCGCTCGCGGCGATCCTCTTCTTCATCATGTGGAAGAGTATGCCGCTCTTCCACCGCGTCTTTAAGAAGTACGATAACCTCAACGAGTCCATCCAAGAGAACGTGAAGGGGATCCGCGTCGTGAAGTCGTATGTGCGCGAGGACTACGAAAAGCAGAAGTTCGACCGCGCCGCCACCGACGTGCAGATGGACTTCACCAAGGCGGAGCGCATCCTCGCGTGGAACAACCCCGCGATGCAGTTCTTCTTCTACGGCGTGCTCTCCACGGTGCTCTTTTTGGGCCCCTATCTCATTCTGAGAAGTTCCAACCTTCAACGCATTCTCGCCGAGAGCGGGTCCGCGCTCACCGTGGGCGTCATCTCCCAGCTCATCGTCTATGGGATGCAGATCCTGATGTCCCTCATGATGTTCTCGATGATCTTCGCCATGGTCGCCATGTCCATCGAGAGCGCAAGGCGGATCTGCGAGGTGCTCGGGGAACAGTCCACCCTGCACGATCCCGAAAACCCCGTCTTCGAGGTCGCGGACGGCTCCATCGACTTCGACAACGTCTCCTTCAAGTATTCCGCGGCCGCCGAGAAGAACGTCCTCGAAGACATCGATCTCCACATCAAGTCGGGCGAGACGATCGGCATCATCGGCGGCACGGGTTCCTCCAAGACCTCCCTCGTCAACCTCATCTCCCGCCTCTATGACGTCACGGGCGGTTCGGTGAAAGTGGGGGGAAGGGACGTCCGCGAATACGACATCACGGCGCTCCGCAATCAGGTCGCCGTCGTACTGCAAAAGAACGTCCTCTTTTCGGGGAGTATTAAAGAGAATCTTCGGTGGGGGGATCCCGACGCGACGGACGAGGAGCTCGAAGCGGCGTGCAAACTTGCGCAGGCGGACGAGTTCATACGGACCTTTCCCGACGGCTACGATACCCACATCGAGCAGGGGGGGACCAACGTCTCGGGCGGGCAGAAACAGCGGCTCTGCATTGCCCGTGCCCTCCTCAAAAAGCCCAAGATCCTCATTCTCGACGACAGCACTTCCGCCGTCGATACCCATACGGACGCGCTGATCAGGAAGGCGTTCCGCGAATACATCCCCGCGACGACCAAGATCATCATCGCCCAGCGCACCTCCTCCGTGGAGGACGCCGACCGCATCGTCATCATGGACGGCGGCAGGATCGAGGCCGTGGGCACGCACGAGGAGCTTTTGGACGTCGATCCCATCTATACCGAGGTCTACCGCACCCAGAACAAGGGCGGCAAGGCCGTCTCCTCGCTCTCCGAAATGGGCGAGCTCGGCGAAGGGGGTGAAAACAATGCCTAACATGAAAATGCCCGCCCGCGGCGCAAAAGGAGCGCGCGGCCCCGCCGTCCGCGCCCCCAGGGGGACCTTCAAGCGGATCATCAAGTCGGTTTTCAAATTCTATCCCAAGATGATGACGGTCACGCTCATCCTCATCATCGTCAACGCCATCATCTCGGCGCTTCCGTCCATCTTCATGGAGCGTATCTTCACCGTCATCGACAGGGCGATCACGGCATGGAAAGCCGATCCCTCCATCAACGCATGGTCGGTGTACGGCGGGGAGATCACGCGGTTTATGCTCACGCTCATCGGGCTCTATGTGTTCTCCCTTGCCGCGGGAGCCGTGGATAAACAGCTCATGGCGATCATCACGCAAGGGTATCTCAAAAAGATGCGCGGCTATATGTTCAACGGAATGCAGGATCTGCCCATCCGTTACTTCGATACCCACCACCACGGCGATATCATGAGTTATTACACCAACGATATCGACACCATGCGCCAACTCATCTCGCAGTCCCTGCCCCAGCTCCTCACGAGCGGGATCATGGTACTTACGCTGTTCTTCATCATGATCTATTACAGCGTTTGGCTCACCCTCATCGTGCTCGGCTGTATCCTCCTCATTCTCTTTGTGACGAAGGTCGTGGGCGGCGGCGCGGGGAAATACTTCCTCGAAGTCCAGCGCGCGGTCGCACGCACCGAGGGCTTCATCGAAGAGATGATGAACGGGCAGAAGGTCGTCAAAGTGTTCTGCCACGAAGAGGCCGCCAAGCACGACTTCGATAAGGTCAACGACCATCTCTGCGAGCAGTCCACCAAGGCGAACGCCTATGCCAATATGCTCATGCCCATCCTCGGCAACATCGGGCATATCCTCTACGTCATCGTCGCGCTCGTGGGCGCGCTCTTCATCCGCTCCAACGTACACAACTTCGGCTTTATCAACCTCTTCGACCGCGCGGAGATCGGCTTCTTCACCGTCGCCAACGTCGTCGCCTTCTTGCAGATGACGCGGCAGTTCTCCAACAACATCAATCAGGTCTCCAACCAGGTCAACCCCGTCATCATGTCCCTTGCGGGCGCGGCGCGCGTCTTCGCCCTCATCGACGAGAAGCCCGAAGCGGACGAGGGGTATGTCACCCTCGTCAACGCCATCGAACACGAGGACGGGAGCATCGAAGAGAGCAAGGAACGCACGGGCGTATGGGCGTGGAAACATCCCCACAAGGAGACGGGCATCGTCACCTACGAGAAACTGTGCGGCGACATTCGGATGTACGACGTGGATTTCGGCTACGATCCCGAGAAGATCGTCTTGCACGACATCAGCCTCTACGCCAAGCCCGGGCAGAAGGTCGCCTTTGTGGGCGCCACGGGCGCGGGCAAGACGACGATCACCAACCTTCTCACCCGCTTCTACGACATTCAGGACGGCAAGATCCGCTACGACGGGATCAACGTCACCAAGATCAAGAAGGGCGAGCTGAGGCGGGCGATCGGCATGGTCTTGCAGGATACCAACCTCTTTACGGGGACGGTCATGGACAACATCCGCTACGGCAGGCTGGACGCGACCGACGAAGAGTGCATCGCCGCGGCAAAACTCGCGGGCGCAGACGACTTCATCACCCGTCTTCCCGACGGCTACGGCACGATGTTGCACCAGAACGGCTCCAACCTCTCGCAGGGACAGCGCCAGCTCCTCTCGATCGCCCGCGCCGCCGTCGCCGACCCGCCCGTCATGATCCTCGACGAGGCGACTTCCTCCATCGATACCCGCACGGAGGCGATCGTTCAGCGGGGCATGGATAAACTGATGGAGGGCAGGACGGTGTTCGTCATCGCCCACCGCCTCTCCACGGTCAAGAACTCCAACGTCATCATGGTCTTGGAGCACGGCAGGATCATCGAGCGCGGCACGCACGACCAGCTCATCGACTTGAAGGGCAAATATTATCAGCTCTATACGGGCGCGTTCGAATTGGAGTAAAAAAAGCGACAAGAAAGCCGCCCGCCGTGCTTAGGCACGGCGGGCGGCTTTTCCGATGTTATCGACGATTGCTATCGACTGCCGTCTTCAACTGCGGACGGTCACGCCCTCCCCGTCGAAGCGAATATCGCAGCCGTAGAACGCGTCGAGTGCGCGCGAGAGCGCTTCGAGATCGGCGCGCGCCACCGTCTCCACGGCGGAGTGCATGGCGAGCTGTGCGAGCCCCATGTCTGCGGAGGGGATCCCCGCCTGCCCGAGCGAGATCGCCCCGAGCGTGGATCCGCTTCTGAGGTCGGAGCGGTTGTAGAAGGTCTGGAAGGGCACGCCGTGCTTTTGGAACAGCTCTTTGAGGACGGCGGAAGTCAGCGCGTCCGTCGTATAGGCGCCGCCCGCATGACCCTTGATGACGACCCCCTTCCCCATGATCGCGCGGTTGGTCGGATCGCACTTTTCGGGATGGTTGGGATGAAGGGAGTGGGCGTTGTCGAGCGAGATCAAAAAGGAGCGGGAAAGATCCCCCTCGGGCGATACGGCTTTGAGGGCCGTCCGCAAAAAATCGCTTCCCGCGCCCCCGAAGGTGCGGCTTCCGATCTCCTCCGCTTCGAGGCAGGCGGCGACGATCGTCCCCGAATAGCTATACGAGCGGATGAGCGCGCAGACGGAATAGTACATACCCGTGAGGTTGTCGATCCGCGGCGAGGAGAGGAATTCCCCATTCGCGCCGCTTATAAAGGGCGTCTGCGCGGGGACGGCAAAGAGATCGTACGAGACCGCTTCCCCCGCGATCTTCTTCCACTCCGTCTTGCCGAGGGAGAGGACGGGGAGCTCCGTTTGCAGATTGGGCGCGAATTTCTCATTCGCTTCGCGGTCCATATGGATGGCGAGAGAGGGGAGTACGACGTTGAACCCGCTCGCATAGTTTACGGGGACCAGCTTGCCGTTCCGCCTTACGACGGTCCGCCCCGCGATCTTCAGCGGACGGTCGAAAAAGGTATACCACAGCCCGCCGCCGTACGGTTCGGTGTTGAGCCGCGTGAATTCCCCCGCGATGGCGGGCTCCTCTTTCAGTTTGAGGCAGGGGGAATCGGTATGGGAGGCGACGATCTTGAAGTCTCCCCGCCCGAGACGGAAGGCGATGAGGCTCCCGCCCCGCACGGTATAATACTTCCCGCCCGCGGCGCAGTCCCCGCCCAAGGGGGTGAATCCCGCTCCCTCGAGCATCCGCACCGCGTTCTCCACCGCATGGTAGGGGGTATAAGAGGTCGATAAAAATTCTTCGAAGGTCATATCATTTCTCCGTTTTGGTTTCTTTTCCCCAATTATATCCGATTTTTCCGCAAAACGCAACCGATTCCCCCCGCTTACCTTGACAGAGCGGCAAAGTTATGATAAAATCGGAAGAAAGCGCAAAAAGGAGGACGTCATGCCGAGAACGGTGCGCCAGCGCATTGTCGGAGCGCTCGCCAAGATGTATTTCAAGGTCGCCGGGCGGCGGCTGAGGCAGGAATTGGGCGGCGGGGACGCGGGCGGCTCTCCCCAAGGCGAAGCGCTTTTAAGGCGGGCGGCCGCGGAGGGCGCCGTCCTGCTCGAAAACGACAAAACACTGCCCCTCACCCGAAAATTCGCCCTCTTCGGAAGGACGCAAAAGGATACCTTCTATTCGGGTTACGGTTCGGGCGGCGACGTGTTATCCCCATACCATGTCTGCATCCTCGATGGACTAATTGCCGCAAACGCGCCCCTTTCGGAGTGCGTGCGCGCCTTCTATGAAGACTTCTCCGCCCGCGAGCCCGCCCGCAAGGGCGGATGGGGCGATTGGGATTTTTCCAACCCCGAACCCGCCGTACCCGAAGAGATCTTGAACCGTGCGGCGGAGGAGACCGATACCGCCGTCGTCGTAATCGGGCGGGCGAGCGGCGAGGATCGCGATCTCGAGCTCGAAGAGGGGAGCTACTTCCTCTCCCGCGGGGAGAGAGCGCTCCTTTGCGCCGTGGAGAAGAAGTTCCAAAGGGTCGTGCTCCTGCTCAATATCGGCGGGCTCATCGACCTCTCCTTTCTCGACGAATTTCACTTTTCCGCCGTGCTGGTCCTCTGGCAGGGGGGAATGGAGGCGGGCGGCGCCGCCGCGGATCTCCTTTTGGGCAAGGTCTGCCCCTCGGGAAAGCTCGCGGACGCCGTACCCATGTCCTATTCCGATCTGCCCACCGCCGCATATTACGGCTCGCCAGCGCGGGTGGAGTATAAGGAAGACATCTATCTCGGCTACCGCCATTTCGAGACCTTCGCGCAGGATCGGGTGCGTTATCCCTTCGGCTTCGGGTTGAGCTACACCGCCTTTCTGGTCACCGCGCGGTATTTGGGCGGCGCAGTGGAGTACTGCGTGCGGAACGTCGGAACCACTTCGGGGCGGGAAGTCGTACAGGTGTACGTACAAAAACCGGGGGATTCCCCCGCGCGCGAACTCATCGCCTTTCACAAGACCGCTCCCATCCCCCCGGGCGGGGAAGAGCGGGGCAGGATCCCGCTCGAAAAACGGCTCTTTGCCTCTTACGACGCCGCGCTCCACGCCTTTGCGGTCGGCGGCGACTATGCGCTTTATGTCGGAACCGACGTGCGCTCCGCGGACATGGTATCCACGTTTTCGCTCAAACGGGAGATCGTCGAACAGCTTTCGCCGATCGCGCCGCCCCCCTTGGAGGAGATTTCCATCCCCGCGCGGACAGGAAGTCATACCCTCTCTGACGTCAAACGGGGCGAGATCGGTTTGGAGGAATTTTGCGCCGAGCTCGGGTTAGACGATCTCGAAGCGCTCGCCTACGGCGCGCTCAAAATGGACAGTCCGCTCGGCGCGCCCGGCAATGCGGGCGTTATGGGGGGCGTCACGCCTTCTCTTCGCGCGCGCGGCGTTCCCGCCGTCACCATGACGGACGGTCCCTCCGGCATCAGAATGCGGGCGCCCTGCTCGCTCATCCCCTCGGCAACCTTGCTCGCCTGTTCGTTCGACGAAGAGCTGCTTACTTCGGTCTATGCGCTGGTTGGAAGGGAGATGGCGAAGAGGGGGTCGCACGTCTTGCTCGCGCCGGGGATGAATCTCCACAGGACGCCCCTCTGCGGCAGGAATTTCGAGTATTTTTCGGAGGACCCGCTTCTCACGGGAAAACTTGCCGCCGCGGCGGTGCGGGGGATCCATTCGTCGGGCGCGGCGGCGTGCCCCAAGCATTTCTGTTGCAACAACCGCGAATTCAACCGCAGCAGGAGCGATTCCGTCCTCTCGGAGCGCGCCCTGCGGGAACTCTATCTTGCCGGCTTCGAGATCTGCGTCAAGGAATCCCGCCCGCGCTTTCTCATGACGTCTTACAATAAAATCAACGGCGTCTACGCCCACTACCATGAGGCGCTCGTGCGCGGCGTGCTCCGCCGCGAGTGGGGATTCGAGGGGTGCGTGGTCACCGATTGGTGGATGAGGCGCGGCAAACGCGGCGGGCTCAAAAACAACGCATACCGCGTCCGTGCGGGGGTCAACGTCCTCATGCCGGGCGGTACATATATCGGAAAAGGTTATCAATACGGAGGGTTGAAGGGGGCGCTGAGACGGGGGCGTCTGACGCAAGACGAGCTCAGAAAAAACGCCTGCGAAGTCCTAAGGGCGATCCTGCCCTTCGTTACGGGAGAAGAAGATGTGGTTCGATGAATGTGTGTTTTATCAGATCTATCCCCTCGGCTATTGCGGCGCGGAGTGGGAGAACGATTTCGGGGAGGTGCGCCACCGCCTCCATAAGATCAAGGAGCGCATCCCCGAGCTCAAACGGCTCGGCGTCGGCGCCGTGCTCTTTAATCCGCTCTTCGAATCGGAGCGGCACGGGTACGATACCGTCGATTTCTACACGGTAGACCGCCGTCTCGGCACCAACGGGGAGTTCAAAGAGCTCGTAGAGGCGTTGCACGACAACGGGATCCGCGTCGTACTCGACGGCGTTTTTCATCACACGGGGCGCAAATTTGCGCCCTTCGAGGAGGTCAAACGCCTGCGGGAGGGGACGCCGTACCGCTTTTGGTTCCACCTCGATTTCCGCGGCAATTCTCCCTACAACGACGGGTTCGGCTACCAGAATTGGGAGGGGCACGCCGAGCTCGTGAAGCTCCGCCTCGAAAACGAGGACCTTCAACGCTACCTGATGGACGCCGTCCGCTTTTGGATCGACGAATTCGGGATCGACGGTCTGAGGCTGGACGTCGCTTACTCCCTTCCCGCTTGGTTTATGGAGATGCTCCGGCGCGTTGTCCGCGAGAAGCGGGAGGACTTCTTTTTGATGGGGGAGACCATTCACCTCCAGAATTTTCTCCGCTACCTCACGCCCGCCTGTCTCGACTCGGCGACCGATTACGAATGTTTCCACGGCATGGTGTCCGCCTTCAACAGCCGCAACCTCTTCGAGATCGAGCACTCCATGACCCGTCTCTTTGCCGATCTCCCGTGGGCGATCGCAAAGGGCAAGAACTTGTTCAATTTTGCGGATAATCACGACGTTGCGCGGGCGGCGACGGCGCTCCGCGAGCGAAGAAATCTGAAAGGACTCTACACCTTGCTCTTCACGATGCCGGGCATTCCCTGCGTCTACTACGGTTCGGAGCACGGCGCAGAGGGGAACAAGGGGAATAACGACCGCGATCTTCGTCCGCCCGTCGAAACCATCGGAAGAGACGAGGATCTCTTCGCCCACCTTGCCCGTCTTGCGCGGATCAGAAGCTCCTCGCGCGCGCTCGCCTACGGCTCCTACCGCAAGATCGCGCTCGGGAATCTCTATCTCGCCTTCGCCCGCGAGGGGGAGGGGCGCGTGATCACGGCGATCAATATCGACGGGGCTCCCTGCACGCTGAACGTCGGAACGGGGGAGGGACGCGACCTCTTGACGGGCGAGACATTGTCCCTTTCCGCGCTCACCCTTCCGCCCTATTCCGCCTTTGTGATCGAGGTATAAACATGAAGAAAATTCTTGCGGCGATCCTTGCCGCAGCCCTATTTTCGGGCGGCGCCGCGCCGCTCGCCGTCGGCGCTTTTGAAGCCTCCTCTTCGGACATGGGTGCCCCGTTTTCGGCGCTCGCCTCCGTTGTAGGAGAGAACGCTTCCCATTACCGTTTGGAAAACGCCCTTGCCGTGGACTATGGAACGGTCTATCGGTTCCGTCAGGTCGAAGGGGGTGCGGACGTCTTCGGCGGGCTCGTGACCCTCTCTATGGACCGCGAGGGGAATCTCCTCTCTTCGGGCGGGCGGTATCTCCCCGTCGGAAACCCCGTCTACTCCCTTTCGGAGGAGGAAGCGGAAGAAGTGGCGGAGCAGTACGGCGAGGTGCTCTCGGCGCGGAAGATCGTCTACCGCGAAGAGGGGTCCCTTTCCGCCTACGAATTTTCCACCGCGGAGAGCGAACGGCTCATTGTCTCCGCCGAGGACGGAGAAGTTCTGCTGAATTCTCCCCGCGTCTCCCCTGCCTCCGTCCCCGTGACCGCGCGGGACGCCCTCGGCAACCTCGTCACCTTCGACGCGGAGTGCGACGCGAACGGCAGGTACACCCTCGCCGACCGCACGCGCAACATCTATACATACCGCTCCCAGCTCACCCGTCCCTACGCGAGCGAGGGGAAGCCCGACTTCGACGAGATGGCGGTCAGCGTGTTCACGAGCGCCGTCAAGGCGTACGATTTTTATGCCGACGGGACCTATACGGGCGCGCGGCGGCTGGGGCTGGACGGCAACAGCGACGAGATCGCGGGCAACGCCTCCTCCCGCGGGGAGATCCCCGTCTATCTCATCGTCCATTACGGCGACCGCTTCGAGAACGCGATGTTCAGTTACGACGGCGGACGGCGGGCGGGGATCATCTATGTGGGCGACGGCGATCCCTATGGCACGCTCTACCGTCAGGGCGCCGCGGTTGACGTCATCGCCCACGAATATCAGCACGGGATCACCGAGTTCGTTGCGGGGTTTGTCTATCTGAACGAATCGGGCGCCCTCAACGAGGCGTTTTCGGACATCTTCGGCTCTCTCATCGAGGGGCACGAACTCTCCGAAGAGGACTTTTGGACGATCGGCGAAAACGGCGTGCCCGAGGGGAGCTACGGACTGCGCTCGATGAAGAGCCCTGCCTATCCCCAGCGCGTCACGACCGCGGACATGGTACCCCCGTGCAACCTCGGAGGCAATCACGACAGCCACCAGTGCGACAACGGCGGCGTCCATTGGAACAGCACGATCGTCTCCCATATCCAATCGGAGATCTATGAGCAGATGCCCGCGTTTTTCACCCGCGAACGGGTGGGAAAACTGTGGTACGCCACCCTTTGCACCCTCGGGGAGAACGCGACGTTCTCCGACTTCGCGCACGCATTTTTGAGGGCGGCGAGCGACCTTCGCTATCCCTCGGAGGCGCTCGGCGCCATCCGCAGTGCGCTCTACCGCAGCGGGCTCCTTATGCAGGGTTCGGAGGACGACATGAAGATCGTCCGCTTCGAAGATCACGACGGCGCCGAGATCGCGAGCTATGCGGTCGATCTCTATGGCGAAGTGACTCCGCCCGACCCGCCCGTACGCGCCGCGGACGAGAAGTTCACCTATACGTTTACGGGTTGGGACAGGGAGCCGCACGAATGGAGGCTCGTCCGTTCGGACATGGTCGTGCGCGCGCAGTACGAAGCGGCGCTCAGGAGCTATCCTGTCCGCTTTTACTCGCGGGACGGCGTGCTTCTTTCGGAGCAGACCGTCCTCTACGGCTCTGCCGCGGCGCCGCCCGATCCCCCCGAAGTCGCCTCCGACGAGCGGTACCTCTACCGTTTCTCGGGCTGGGGAGGGGACGTAGACAACATCACGGGCGAGACGGCGTTTACCGCGGAGTACGAGAGCGTCCCCAAAGAATACGTTGTCACCCTCTATTCAAACGGGAAGGAGTACGGGACCTTGAAGGCGGGCTACGAGGAAGTGGTCGCGCCGCCCGAGATCTTCACTTCCGCGTTTTCCTTCCGCGTGTTCGACGGTTGGTACCTCGACGAGACGTACGCCGCCAAAGCGACCCGCGTGACCGTACGCGGCGACCTTGCGCTCTACGCGAAATGGAAGATCGCGCCCGCGCCCGTTTTGTTCACCGTGGCGGGGGTAACGGCTTTGCTCGCGGGCGCGGGAGTGGTCGCGATCCTCATTTTAAGAAAAAAGAAGAAGTAAAAACAAAAAGGAAGCGCCCGCCGTGCAAGCACGGCGGGCGCATTTTCACGAAAGGGAGCGCTCAGATCTCCTTGACGAAGGAGCGGCGGCGCTTATGCTGGACGCTGTTGAAGACTTTCCAATAGTTGAGGATGGCGTAGTTGTCCTCGAGATTCAAGTTGGTCTCCATGAATTTGACCCCCTCGTGTTTGAGCAGGTTCATGATCTCGCTGATGAGAAGGGCGGTCACGCCCTTGTTGCGGTACTCCGCCGTCACGCCGATGAGCCCCAAATCGATGATCTCGGGCTTTTTCACCGCGTGCAAGATCTTGAAGAGGGTGGGAATGGTGAGCCGCCCGCCCGACTTTTGCAGGGCGTAGCCGATGGAGGGGAAGCACAGCCCGAAGCAGACGGGATCCCCCTTTTCGTCGAGGATGAGGCGGATAAATCTAAGGTCGAGGATCTGGCGGAAGGACTTGATGAGGTCCTTTTTCATCGCCTCGGTGAAGGGGATGGTCCCGTAGATCTCGGCGTACGTCTTATCGAGGATGTCGAAGAACTTGCCCGCGTACAGCTTCAAATATTCGCCCGTGTTCTTCGCCTCGGCGACATGAAGGTTGTACCGCTTCATGATCTTGTCGGCGACGCGGTCCAGCCGCTCGTCGGGCTCGTCGGGCAAGGAGAGACGGTGTTCCAGCCAATCCACTTCCTTCGTGTAGCCGCAGTTTTCAATGAGCTTCTGATAGTAGGGGAAGTTGTACTGCTCTTCGAAGGTGGAGAGTTGGTCGAACCCCTCGATGAGGAGCCCTTCGCGTTCGAGATCGGAAAATCCCAAGGGACCGACGATCTCGGTCATGCCGCGGGTCTTTGCCCAGCTTTCGAGGGCGGCGAAGAGGGCGTCGGCGACGCGCTGGTCGTCGATCGCGTCGAACCGCGTAAAGCGCACCCGCCGCTGCCGCCATTTCTCGTTGGCGGTCAGATGTAAGATCCCGTGGATCCTGCCGACCACTTTGCCCGCCTCGTCGTACGCGAGAAAATAGACCGATTCGGAGATCTCGTTGTAGTGGCAGTTCTTCTTAAAGAGCCGCTTTTCGTCGCCGTAGAGCGCGGGGACGAAATAGGGATTCCCGCGGTAGAGTTTGAGGGGAAACCGGATGAATTCCCGCCTCTGTTTTCTCGATGAAACTTCTCGGATCGTGATCATATTGATTATTATACCCTCACCCTGTCCGTTTGTCAATCGTCTTGGAAAAAAAGTTGAAGCCCATACGGACTATGAAACTATTATATGCGGCGGGTCGGGCTTTGTCAAGGCATTTCGGACCTTTTTCCCGCGGACGGGACTGTGTGACGTAAGACGGAAGACGGAGAACGGAAGACAAGAGACGTGAGACGAGGGGCGCGGGCGTCTTCTTCGGCGGAAACCCTCCTTTCGGCGAACGGCATTTTTCCGCCGCCTCCGCCATATACTGGAATGACGGCACGGGGGGTGAGATCATGCGTGCGGGGAGACGCGCGTTGCAGGCGCGCAAATTTTTCGGCGATATTCTGAGGGGCGCGGCGATCGGCGTCGCCTTTATCATTCCGGGGTTTTCGGGCGGATCGGTCGCGGCGATCCTCGGGATCTACGGGGAGATCGTATCCTCCGTGGCGGAGATCTTCCGTAATTTCAAGAAGAGTTTTCGCGTTTTGTTTCCCATCGCCGCGGGCATGGTACTCGGGATCGCGCTCCTTCTCTTTCCCATCCGCTGGGGGTTGGCGAACTATCCCGTGCCAACCGTCTCCCTCTTTGCGGGGCTGGCGGTCGGCGGACTGCCCGACGTCTTCGAGCGCGCCAAGCCCAAGGGGAAGCGCCTTTTCGCCTTTCTCGCCGCGCTTCTCGCCTCTGCGCTTCTCGCCTTCGTCCCCGCGGCGGCGCACGGGGAAGACTTTTTATACAAACTCGGCTTGGGCGGATACCTTCTCCTCTTCGGCGCGGGATTCGTCGCCTCGGGCGCCCTCGTCGTCCCGGGGATCTCGGGCTCCATGCTCCTTCTCGTCCTCGGATACTATACGCCGCTCGTCGGGCTCATCACCGACCTGATCGTTCGGGGCAGGGAGCCCCTTGTAAGCCTGACCGTCCTTGCCGTCGCGGGGGCGGGGATGCTTCTCGGGACGTTCACCTTCTCCGTCGCCATGAAGCGGCTCCTCGCGTTCTACCCGCGGGGGACCTATTCCGTCATCTTGGGCTTGATCCTCGGCTCGGCGGCGGCGGTGTACGGACCCATCCTCCGTACGCCATCCCCGCTCTTTGCGAGCCCGTGGTATTGGCTGGTCTCCGTGCTCCTGATGGCGTTGGGCGCGGGCTGTTCCTTCCTCTTCGGGGCGGCGGCAAAGCGGTCGGCACAGAGCAAGCGGGACGCGCCTTGATCCTTGGAAATTTTCGGCGGCAATTTCGTTTCCCCGCCTCATTTCGTTTGCCCAAACCGCCCGCCTTATGGTATAATCCCTGCGAAGAAACCATCGCGAGGGCATCATGTTACAGGTCAACGGCGTCAGCCTCCAATACGGCAGTAAAAAACTTTTCGAAGACGTCAACTTAAAATTCACCAAGGGGAATTGCTACGGCATCATCGGCGCAAACGGCGCGGGGAAGAGCACTTTCCTCAAAATTTTGTCGGGCGAGATCGAGCCCAACAAGGGAGAGGTCATCCTCGATAAGAACGAGCGGATGTCCATTCTCGCGCAGAACCAAAATAAATACGACCTCGAAACGGTCCTGCGCACCGTCATGCTCGGGCATAAGCGGCTCGTAGAGATCATGGACGAGAAGGACGCCCTCTACGCCCACGCCGAATTTACCGAGGAGGACGGCGTACGCGCCTCCGAACTCGAGAGCGAATTCGCCGAACTCGGCGGATGGGAGGCGGAGAGCGAGGCGGAAACGCTCTTAAACGCGCTCGATATCCCCGCCGAGAACCACTACCGTCTCATGGGCGAGCTCGACGCAAAGCAGAAGGTCAAAGTCCTGTTGGCGCAGGCGCTCTTCGGCAATCCCGACGTCCTCCTCTTGGACGAGCCCACCAACAATCTCGACCTCAAAACGGCGCGCTGGCTGGAAAATTATCTTCTCGATTTCGAGAATACCATCATCATCGTCTCTCACAACCGTCACTTTCTCAATAAGGTCTGCACCCACATCTGCGACGTCGATTTCGGCAAGATCAATCTCTATCTCGGCAACTACGATTTTTGGTACCAGACTTCCCAGCTCATGGCGCGCCAACAGCGGGACGCCAACAAGAAAGCGGAACAGCGCGCCGCCGAGCTCAAAGAGTTCATCGCCCGTTTCGCCGCGAACGCCTCCAAGTCCCGTCAGGCGACTTCGCGCAAAAAGGAGCTCGAAAAGCTCACCATTTCCGACTTCAAACCCTCTCTCCGCAAGTACCCCTTCATCGAGTTCAAATACGAACGGGAGATCGGCAACGATATTCTGATGGTCGAAGGGCTCACGAAGAAAGGATTTTTCGAAAACGTCTCCTTTACCGTCCAGCGGGGGGATAAGATCGGCGTGCTCTCCGAGAAGTCCACGGCGATCACTATGCTCTACGACATCCTCACGGGCAAAGCGGAACCGGACGCGGGCACGGTCAAGTGGGGGAAGACCATCTCCTGCTCCTATTTCCCCCTCGACAACGGCGAATTTTTCGATGGGTGCGCGCTCACCCTCGTGCAATGGCTCTCGCAATTTTCCAAGGACCACTACGAGGAATACCTGCGCGGCTGGCTGGGGCGGATGCTCTTTTCGGGCGAGGAGGCTTTGAAAGAGGCGCAGGTGCTCTCGGGAGGGGAGAAGGTGCGCTGTATGCTCGCCAAGATGATGCTCGAGGGCGGGAACTTCTTGATCCTCGACGAACCCACCAACCATCTCGACCTCGAATCCATCACCTCCCTCAACAACGGGCTCGTGGCGTTCAAGGGCTGTATGCTTCTCACCTCGCACGACCAAGAGCTCATGAACACCGTCTGCAACCGGATCATCGTACTCGACGGCACGAAGACCTTCGATAAGAACGTCACGCTCGACGAATATGTTGAACTGATTGAGACCCGATGAATTTTGTACAAAATTCGGGTCAAAAATGAACGAAATTAACATTTTTCACCAATCCGAAAATTGTTTTTTCGACTTCGTTTGATAATTCTCGAAAAAATTTTTGCTCACGTCTGACGAATTATGTCGTAGGACGTGAATTTTTTGTCAAAAAAACGTATAATTATGCAAAATTAAGGCGGATTATGCACCATCGACAATTTTGTACAAAATTCCGCGATTTTTGTGAAATTATTTTTGAATTTTGTACAAAAATGACTTTACAAAAATAAATTTGTGTTTTATAATACCGCTACAACCAAAAAATTCGGGAGGGGTACCATGAAGAGGATCTTGATTTTGGAGAGCAACGAGGAATTCGCGGGGGAGCTCTCCGCTTACTTCGGAAAACAGGGTTATGATGTGTGCGGCGTTACGGGAGACGGCGCGGAGGGGATCAAACTCTTTGAAAAACTTTCGCCGAACGTCGTCGTGACGAGCCTTCTTCTCAAAACGTGCGACGGGTTTACCGTCATGGAGGAGGCAAAGCGGAGCGGGAAGAAGGTGGATTTCGTCGTGCTCGGGAACTTTGCGGACGACAAGATCATCAACCGCGCCATCGAATTGGGCGCGCGGTATTACCTTATGAAGCCCGTGAGCGCCGAGCTCGTGGAGGAGCGGGTCGCCGAGATCACGTCCGATCCCGCCAAGGGGGAGAAGCTCGAGCGCAGGCGGGCGGGCTCTCTCGACGAGCGCATCTCGGGGATCTTCATCTCCATCGGGATCCCGCCCCATATCAAGGGTTACAATTATCTGCGCGAAGGGATCAAAATGGCGGTAAACGACCCCCATATCATCAATAACGTGACGAAGGGGCTCTATCCGATCATCGGCGAACGCTTCCAGACGAGCGCGAGCAAGGTGGAGCGCGCCATCCGCCATGCGATCGAGGTCGCATGGAACCGCGGAAGGGTGGACGCGGTCAACGCCATTTTCGGCGCGCGGGTCTACATCGGGAGCGAAAAGCCGACGAACAGCGAGTTCATCGCCCTCGTCGCCGATAAGCTCATCTTGGAGAGCATGGTATAACGGACCTCGTTTGCCGCCCGCAAGGGCGGCGTCTTTTTTTCGCAAAAGAAGGGCGTCTCCCGCCGTTTTGTCCCGCTTTCTTACGCGCGCGGGACAAAAATATTTAATTTCCAAAAATATGTTCCCAAACCGTTGAAAAATCCGCGGAAAAATGTTATACTGAAAGCTGACATCAACGGGGGATAGGTCCCCCGAACCGATAGGGAGGTCCATTGTGAACGGATTCGGTCGCGGCGAGGAGAAAGACAAGAAGGGGAGGCTCTCCGTATTTACGAGGGAGACCATCGGCATGACGTTGCTCCTCTTCAGCGCGATCATGCTCTTTATACTCATCACCGAGCGCTGGGTGTTCGGCGAGATCGGGATCGCCATCTCGTCCTTTTTCATCGGGATCTTGGGCTTTTTCGCCTACCCCATGCTCGTGCTCGCGCTTTATCTCTCGGTGACGTTGGTCGCGGGAAAGCGGTTCCTTGCCCGCCGCACCGTCGCGCGCGTGTGGTTTTTCGTCTTTTCTGTGTTTCTCATCGTACATACGGCGACGTCGGGCGCCTTTTGGGGGCAGGGCTTCGGCGCCTACCTTTCCGGCTGTTGGACCGCCGCGTCCGCGGGGATCTCGCACGGGACGGGCGGCGGCGTCATTCTCGGGCTCATCGTCTATCCCGTCCGTCTGCTCCTCTCTGCGGCGGGCGCATACGTCATCTTTACGCTTTTGACCCTGCTCTCCCTCTTCCTCCTCGTCCTGCTCACGCCGGCAAGGAGGATGCTTCCGCGCATGGAAGCCCGTCCTCCCCGCGAAAAACATCCCAAAGAGATCCGCGGAAAACAGTCCCGCGAGAAGAGCGAAGGGGTCGCCTTTGAGGACCTCGCCGAGCCCGAACGCGTCTCCCGCGGTCCCGTCCGCCCCGCCTACGACTCTCTCGACCGCCCTTACGCTCCCCAAGCTCCCGCGGCGGATCCGCCCGTGCGCACGGTGCAAGCGGGACCCATGCCGCAAACGGGACCCATGCCGCAAACGGGACCCATGCCGCAAACGGGACCCATGCCGCAAACGGGACCCATGCCGCAAACGGGAAGGACGGTCCGCACGGACAGCGATCCCCAACGCCACAGCCGCGAGATCCTCTTCGGCAGGTCGGCGGCGGCCGATTACCGCAACAATCTCATCTACGACGAAAATTCCGCGTTCAACCGCAGACAGCGGGAGAGCACGGTCGGTCAGCCTCCCGTCTCCCGCGATCCCGCGCCCGGGCAGGCTTCTTCCCGCAACTACCGCGATTCGTACGCCGCGGACGCGGAGACGTCCCGTCCCGCCATGCCCAAGCGCGTGATCCCCACGGAGCGGGAGATCCCGCAGACCAACATCAACTATCCGCCCGTTCAGCGGGAAGCTCCCACGCGGTTCGATCCGCCCGTTGAACGGGAAGCTCCCACGCGGTTCGATCCTCCCGTTGAGAGGGACACGCCCACGCGGTTCGATCCCCCCGTGGAACGGGAGACGCCCACGCGGTTTGATCCGCCCGTTGAGAGGGAAGCGCCCACGCGGTTCGATCCTCCCGTTGAACGGGACATCCCCCGCGAGGACCGGATGCGCGGCTTCCGCGAGGAGCCGCCCGCCCGCGACCGCGATTTCGGATCCCGCGACTTCGGAGGGGAGGGACGCCGCTCCATGCTCGACGATCCCGCCGACCGCGCTCTCCGCGATCCCGCCTTCCGCCGTTCGGAGCCCGAAGATACCCCCGACCTCGGAAGAGGCGACTTCCGCCGTTCGGAGCCCGAAGATACCCCTGACCTCGGAAGAAGCGAGTTCCGCCGTTCGGAGCCCGAAGATACCCCCGATCTCGGAAGAAGCGAGTTCCTTCGTACGGAGCCCGAAGATACCCCCGATCTCGGAAGGGGCGACTTCCTTCGTTCGGAGCCCGAAGATACCCCCGATCTCGGAAGGGGCGACTTCCTTCGTTCGGAGCCCGAAGATACGCCCGATCTCGGAAGAGGCGAGTTCCTTCGTTCGGAGCCCGAAGATACCCCCGATCTCGGCAGGAGTGATTTCCTTCGTTCGGAGCCCGAAGATACCCCCGATCTCGGAAGAAGCGGGGAGCGCAGTTCCGCCGCAAGCCTCTTCGACGATGATGATATGGACGACGTCGTCGTCCCGCCCGCCGACCAATTCGCCCGCAGCCGCAGTGCGCGGGGCATGGACGCCGTCTCGCGGGGCAGGGAATCCCGCGAACGGGAAAAAGCGCCCGCGCGGCACGTCTATCCCGCATACAATCCCCCCGATCTCTCCCTGCTCTGGGAGTACAACGACGAGGCGAGCGTCTCCGAGGAAGAGGTCCGCAACAATTCGGAGATCATCATCGATACTCTGCACAACTTCCGCATGGAGGCGGAGGTGGGGAAGGTCACCCGCGGCTCCACGTTCACCCGTTACGATATCGATATCCCCAAGAATATCCCCGTCGGAAGCGTGATTAACCGCTCCGCCGAGATCGCCATGCGCCTTCATGCGCGCGACGGCGTGAATATTTACGTCAACAACGAGACGGGTTCGATCTCCATTGAAGTGCCCAACGCCACCCGCTCGACGGTCGGGCTTCGCTCGGTGCTCCTCGCCGACGAATACGTCAACGCCAAGCCCAACTCTTTGATGTTCGCCATGGGCAAGGACGTCGAGGGGCGGAACGTGCTCGGGAACATCGTCAAGATGAAGCACCTGCTCGTTGCGGGCGCCACGGGTTCGGGCAAGTCCGTCTTCCTCAACTCTCTGCTCATCTCGCTCATCTGCAAGTACTCCCCCGAGGAGATGCGGCTCATTCTGATCGACCCCAAGAAGGTGGAATTCGCCGTCTTCGAAGGGCTTCCCCACCTCATGATCAACGAGGTCATCAACGATCCGCAGAAGGCGATCGTCGCGCTGAATTGGTCGATCAAAGAGATGGAGCGCAGGTACGACCTCTTCGAGCAGAAGACCAAGAGCGGCAGTAACGTCCACAACATCGACGAATACAACGCCGCGATCAACGAAGACGAGGAACGTCTGCCCAAGATCGTGATCATCGTCGATGAACTTGCCGACCTCATGTCCGTCGCCAAAAAGGACATCGAAGAGCGCATCCAGCGTTTGGCGCAGAAGGCGCGCGCGGCGGGGCTGCACCTCGTCATCGCCACCCAGCGCCCCTCCGTCAACGTCATTACGGGCGTCATCAAGGCGAATTTGCCCACCCGTATTGCCTTCCGTACCAGTCAGGAGAACGACTCCCGCACCATTCTCGACGCGTCGGGCGCCCAAAAACTGCTCGGCTACGGCGATATGATGTATAAGACGGAGGGGATGTTCGCCTGTCTCCGCGTACAGGGCGCTTTTGTGGACGCGCGGGAAGTACAGGCGATCATCGAGAGTATCAAGGCAAACAACGAGGCATACTTCGACGAGAGCGTCTCCGACTATTTCAACAAGACCGAGCCCGAAGAGGCGGAACCCGCGGGGCCCGAATCCTATGCGACGGCGGCGGACGGCAATACCGCCGATACCTACGTCCGCGCGCTCGGCATCGTCGTCAAATTGGGACAGGCTTCGATCTCCCTGATCCAGCGCAGATGCGGCGTAGGCTATAACCATGCCGGGAAGATCATCGAATGGATGGAGTCGAAGGGCTATATTTCTCCCTTCGACGGCAAGGCAAAGGCGCGCACGGTGCTTCTCACCAAAGAGGAGTTCGAAGAACAGTACGGAAGGCTGGATTGAGGTCGGAAATGATACGAAAGACCTTCGGGATGATCTCCCTCGGCTGTGATAAAAACAGGGTGGACGGCGAACGTCTGCTCGGGGAGATCGAGCGGCACAACTGTCCCATTACGTCCAATCCCGCGGAGGCGGAGGTGCTGATCGTCAATACCTGCGCCTTTCTGAATGCCGCGCGGGAGGAATCGATCGGCGCAATTCTCCGCGCCGACGGTTACAGGAAGAACAAGCTGGAAAAAATCGTCGTGACGGGTTGTCTGCCCGAGAAATTCATCGGCGAACTCTTCCCCGCGCTCACGGAGGGGGACGTCTTTCTCGGCGTCAAGGACGCAGACGAACTCTTTCCCGCGCTCGAGCGCGCCTATGCGGGCGAGCGGGTGAACTGCGTCGGGCTCGGG
Organism: uncultured Clostridia bacterium; assembly: GCA_947627765.1. Taxonomy (GTDB): domain Bacteria; phylum Bacillota; class Clostridia; order Christensenellales; family Borkfalkiaceae; genus Gallimonas. The sequence goes on along the minus strand of CANQXA010000009.1, from coordinate 31,774 downwards.
TGCGGCGGACGGGGCGGCCGCGTCGTCACCACGCCCTCCCATATCAAGTATCTCAAAATCGCGGACGGCTGTTTCAACCACTGTACTTATTGCCTCATTCCCAAGATCCGCGGGAAATACCTCTCCTATCCCATGGAAGAGCTCATCGCCGAGGCGAAGTCGCTCGGGAAAACGGAGGAGCTCATCCTCGTCGCGCAGGATACTACGCGCTACGGCGAGGATGGGGGCAAAAACCGCTTGACCGAACTCATCGAGGGGCTTTCGGCGGCGGAAAACATCGGGCACATCCGTCTTTTGTACTGCTATCCCGAGGCGATCACGGAAGATCTCATCCGCGAAGTCAAGGAAAACCCCAAAGTCCTGAAATACCTCGATATCCCCATGCAGCACTCGGAGGACCGCATTTTGAAGCTCATGGGGCGGCGGTCGGGCAGGGGACAGCTCCTTTCCCTCATCGAAAGACTGCGTGAGGAGATCCCCGAAATCGCCATCCGCTCCACCTTTATTGCGGGATTCCCCTCCGAAACGGAGGAAGAGCACCGCGCGCTGTTGTCTTTTTTGCGGGAAGCCAAGCTCGAAAACTGCGGATTTTTCGCCTATTCGCGCGAACCCGAGACCCCCGCCTACAAAATGCAGGGGCAAGTGCATCCCTCCACGAAAAAGCGGCGGGTGCGCGAGCTCTACGAGGCGCAGGCGGAGATCTCGGCGGAGAAACTCGCGGCATGGGTGGGGAAGACGGTCCCCGTCCTCTGCGACGGGAGGGACGGCGCGGGCTATGTCGGCAGGACGTATTTTCAGGCGCCCGAGATCGACGGCACGGTGCTCTTCTCCGCCGCCGGGCACATTTCCGCGGGCGAGATCAAGCCCGTAAAGATACTCTCTTCGGATACTTACGACCTCATCGGTCAATGCGAGGAATAAAAGAGGAACCCATATGAATCTTCCCAACAAAATCACGCTCACGCGCATCTTCATGATCCCGCTGTTCGTCGTCGTATTTTACCTCGGCGACGTTTGGCGGTACTGCTATCTCATCGCCGCGTTCGTCTTTGCGCTCGCCGCCTTTACCGACTTTCTCGACGGCTACATCGCACGGAAATACCATCTTGTCACGAACATGGGCAAGTTTTTGGACCCGATCGCGGACAAGGTGCTCGTCTCGACGGCGCTCATTCTCATGCTCACCCGCCCCCTGCCGATGGTCATAGGCGGCTTTGCGGGCTGGGGGCTGATCGCGGCGGGCGTGTGCGTCGCCGTCATTTTGGCGCGCGAGCTCATCGTGAGCGGATTCCGTCTCATCGCCGCGGGGCAAAATCTCGTCCTCGCCGCCGATAAACTCGGCAAGATCAAGACGGTGCTCCAAGACGCCGCTATCTTCATCCTCCTCCTCTCCATGCCCTTTGCGGGCGGGACGGCAGGGCTCGTGCTCGCCGCCATCGGCATGGGTCTGCTCTTCGCCTGCACATTGGCGACCATCGCCTCGGGCGTCAACTACATCGTGAAAAACAGACAGGTCCTCAAAGAGGGGCCCAAGGGGCAGGCGTGAAATACGGCGCCGTCGTCCTCTATCACCGCCTCAGTCCGCTCTCCGCGGTGGACTTTTCTCCCGCGGCGGACGCATTGCTCGCGGGCGGCGTCTTTTTGGACAGTCTGCTCTTTTTGCCCTACGACGAACCTTCCGCCCTCTCCTCCGCCCTCTCCGATCTCATGAAGAAGTGCGGCGCCGTCTTTTTGATCGCGGACGAAGCCCTGCTCCCCGCCGTCGGAAAGCTCTTGCGGGAGTGGGCGAACGCCTCGGGCGAAGGGCCGCTCTTCGAGACGAAATCTTGTCTTTTTGCACTGCTACCCACGGGCATGGGTGGGGCGGAACTCGTCAGAACCGTCGTGATCCCCCGTGTAGACGAGCGGCGGGGGCAGTCCTATCACCGCATGGTCTTGCGCGCCGTCGGCGCGCCCGCGGAGACGCTTAGCGCTTCGATGAAGGAGGCGGGCGCGGTCTCGGACGATTTGATCTTGCACGCGCGGGAGAAGTACGGCGAGACCAAGATCGAGATCATATACAACCGCTCTACGCCCAAAGTCGCGGTAGACGAGGCGGCGCGGATCCTCGCGGAAGCGCTGAAAGATCATCTCTACGCCCTCGAAGACGTATCCCCCGCACAGCGGCTCGTCGAGGCGCTCAAAGTGCGCAGGAGAAAGATCGCCGTCGCCGAGTCCTTTACGGGCGGCGGAGTGGGCAGGGAGATCGTACGCGTTCCGGGGGCGAGCCAAGTCTTCTACGAGGGGCTCAATCCCTATGATCCCAACGCCAAAGCGGAGCGGCTCGGGGTGACCTCTTTCACCCTCTCCCACCGCGGCGCGGTCTCCGACGAAGCCGCCTACGAGATGGCGGCGGGTCTGCTCGCGGGCGGGCACTGCGACTATGCGGTCGCAACGACGGGGGTCGCAGGTCCCGGTCCCGACGAAAAGGGCAATCCCGCGGGGCTCTGTTTCCTCGCCGTGGGCACCAAGGAGCAGGTGAACGTCTACCGCTTCCGCCTTTCGGGGGACAGGGAGACGGTCACGGAGACGGCGATCCGTCTCGCACTCTTCCTCGCCTACAAAGAGGTCGCGGAAACTTAAACGAAGGATCCAACAGAACACTTCTGATACAGATAAGGAGAAACTATGAACGAAGAAAAGAAGAAGGCGTTAGACGCCGTTCTCGCGCAGATCGAAAAGTCCTACGGAAAGGGCGCGATCATGAAACTCGGCGAACAGGCGGGCAACACGGACATCGAAGTCATCCCCTCGGGATGCCTCTCCCTCGACCTCGCCCTCGGCATCGGCGGATTCCCCCGCGGCAGGATGATCGAGATCTACGGTCCCGAATCCTCGGGTAAGACGACGGTCGCCCTTCACGCCGTCGCGGAGGCGCAGAAGGCGGGAGGGATCGCCGCGTTTGTAGACGCCGAGCACGCCCTCGATCCCGTCTATGCGAAGAAGCTCGGAGTCGATCTCGACGAGCTCTATGTCTCCCAGCCCGATACGGGCGAGCAGGCGCTCGACATCGTAGACGCGCTCGTCCGCTCCTCGGCGGTGGACATCATCGTCGTAGACTCCGTCGCCGCGCTCACGCCCAAAGCGGAGATCGAAGGGGATATGGGGGACTCCCATGTCGGGCTTCAGGCGCGCCTCATGTCGCAGGCGCTCAGAAAGCTGACCGCGATCGTCAACAAGAGCAAGACGTGCGTCATCTTCATCAACCAGCTCCGCGAAAAGGTGGGCGTGATGTTCGGCAATCCCGAAGTCACCCCGGGCGGCAAGGCGCTCAAATTCTACGCTTCCATCCGCATCGACGTCCGCAAGATCGATACGCTCAAGGATTCCGAGGGCGCTGCGGGCAACCGTACCCGCGCGAAGGTGGTGAAGAACAAGCTCGCCCCGCCCTTCCGTCAGGCGGAATTCGACATCATGTACGGCGAAGGCGTCTCGCAGGAGGGCTGTGTGATCGACCTCGGCATTCAGTACGACGTCATCAAGAAGAGCGGCGCGTGGTTCAGTTATAACGACAACAAGGTCGCCAACGGCCGCGAGAAGATGCGGCAGTTCCTCAAAGATAACCCCGAGCTGATGGACGAGATGATCGCCAAGATCCGCATCGCCGCGAAGGGTGCGTCCGTAGACGAAGTGGCGGGCAGCGAGGAGTAAAAAGGTCTTCACGGAATTTCTTGTGCCAAGAAATTCCGTGAGGGGTTAAGACTGTACATCCCAATGCCTCGCCGCCCGCGGACCGACTTGTTCTCATAGACAATAAGCCTACGGTAGTGTGGCAAATGGGGGCGTGCAGCGGCGGGAAACCCGCCTCGCACCGAGCGCTTGCGCGCAGTAGCATAGCGAAGAATGCCCACCCCCCTACCCCCCTCCAAAGGAGGGGGCGAGAGGGTGTACCCCCTCCAATGGAGGGGGCGAGAGAGCATATCCCCTCCGTGGGAGGGGGACTAAGGGGGTGGGGCGGCAAAATACAAGCCGCTCAAAAAATCAAGCATTATGAAACATCAATTTCTAAAAATTGCGGCGGCGAGCCCTGAGCTCAGGGTCGCCGATCCCGCCTTCAACGCGGCAAAGATCGCCGAGGTTATCGAAGAGCAGAGCCGAAAGGGGACCGAGCTTCTCGTCTTCCCCGAGCTCTCGCTCTCGGGCTACACCTGCGGCGACCTCTTCCTGCAAAAAACGCTTTTAGACGGTTGTCTCGGCGCACTGGATACCGTCGCCAAAGCGACAGAGGGGAAGACCATGCTCGTCTTCGTCGGTCTGCCCGTCGCGGACGGCGAAAAGCTCTACAACTGTGCGGCGGCGGTAAACGGCGGCAAGGTGCTCGCCCTCATCGCCAAGAGCTATCTCCCCGATCACAACGAGTTCTATGAGGGGCGGCATTTCTCGGGCGGAAAGGACGCAAACGGCTGTGTCCGTCTCCATAGCGGAAGCGCGCCGCTCTCTTCCAGCGTGCTCGTCTACGACGAAAAGCACCCCGAGATCTGCGTCGCCTGCGAGATCTGCGAGGATCTGTGGGTGCCCGTCTCCCCGAGTACGATGCACTGCAAGCGCGGTGCGGCGGTCGTCGTCAACCTTTCGGCGAGCAACGAGCTCATCGGCAAGCGGGAGTACCGCCGCGATCTCCTCGCCGCGCAGTCGGGCAAAAATCTCTGCGCCTACGTCTACTGTTGCGCGGGCATCGGGGAGTCTACCTCGGACATGGTATTCGCGGGCAACCACATGATCTACGAAAACGGCGTCTGTCTCGCCGAATCGAAGCCCTTCTCGGGGGAGGTGTGCGAGGCGGAAGCGGACGTCGGGTTCCTCCTCGGCGAACGCCGCCGCGAGACTTCTTACCGCAACTTTCCTGCGGAAGACGGGGAGTACATTTGGTGCCCCGCGAAGTTCGTCACGGAAGGCGACCTCACCCTCCGCAAGATCGACCCCGCTCCCTTCGTCCCCAAGGAGCAAAGCGCCCTCTTTGAGCGCGCCGAGCTCATTCTCTCAATGCAGGCGCACGCGCTCGCACGGCGGATCCGCGGGATCGGCGCCAAGACGGTCGTCCTCGGCGTCTCGGGAGGGCTCGATTCGACGCTCGCCCTGCTCGTCTGCCGCCGCGCCGTAGATCTCCTTCAAAAAGACCCTAAGACCATTTACGCCTATACCATGCCCGGGTTCGGCACCACGGAAAAGACCAAAAGCAATGCCGACCGCCTCATGGAAGTCCTCGGCGTTACGGCAAAGACCGTCCCCATTTCCGAGACGGTGCTCGCCCACTTCAAGGACATCGGGCACGACCCCGCCGTCCGCGATTCCGCCTATGAGAACGCGCAGGCGAGGTATCGCACGATGATCCTCATGGACGTTGCCAACGAGACGGGCGGGCTCGCCGTCGGCACGGGGGACCTCTCCGAACTCGCCCTCGGCTGGTGCACCTACAACGGCGACCATATGTCGATGTACGCCGTCAACTGCTCGGTCCCCAAGACGCTCGTCCGCCATCTCGTGCGCGCGGAGGGGAAGCGGCTCGGCGGGGAGGCGGAAGAAATTTTGGAGAGCGTCCTCAATACGGCGATCTCGCCCGAACTGCTCCCGCCCGACGAAAAGGGGGAGATCTCCCAAAAGACGGAGGACCTCATCGGCCCCTACGAACTTACCGATTTCTATCTCTATCACTTTTTGCGCAGGGGGGACGGACCAGCCAAGACATTGTATCTTGCCGAGCGCGCCTTCGCGGGCAAGTACAGCCGCGCCGTCCTCAAAAAGTGGCTCGTGCGCTTCTACCGCAGGTTCTTTTCCCAGCAATTCAAACGGAACTGCGTTCCCGACGGCGTGAAAATAGGGTCCGTTTCGCTCTCCCCCCGCGCCGATCTCAGAATGCCGTCCGACGCTTCCGCCGCGCTCTGGATCGGGGAAGCGGAATCCCTGTAATCAAATTTAATTTCAATATATTATAAAACGGAGGTCAAACAAATGGCATTTCAGAAGGGATTTGCTTGGGGCGTCGCCACGGCGTCCTTTCAGATCGAAGGCGGAGTCTATGAAGACGGCAAAGGGCTCAGCGTGTGGGACGTCGCTTCCGCCACCGAAGGCAGGATCGTAGAGGGACACAAGGCGCACGTCGGCTGTGACCATTATCATAAATGGAAAGAGGACGTCGCCCTCATGAAGAAGCTCGGGATCAAGGCGTACCGCTTCTCCGTGAATTGGTCCCGCCTCATTCCCGACGGGACGGGGAAGATCAGCGAAGAAGGGAAACGCTTCTATTTAGATCTCCTCAAAGAGCTCAAAGCGGCGGGGATCGAGCCGTGGATGACCCTCTTCCATTGGGATTATCCCTATGCGCTCTATCAGCGGGGCGGCTGGCTCAACGAGGAGAGCTCCGATTGGTTTGCCGCCTATGCGAAGGTGTGCGCCGAGCTCTTCGGCGACTATGTCGATCACTTCATCCTCATCAACGAGCCCGAGTGCTTCGTCGGGCTGGGGCATTTCTCCGCCGGGCACGCTCCTTTCTTGAAACTGTGCGTGCGCGACGTCGCGCGGGTCGCCCACAACGTGCTTCTCGGCTGCGGGAAGGCGGAGAAGATCATCCGCGAGACGGTATCCCGCCCCGTCAAGATCGGCACGGCGCAGGCGTATTGGCCCGCCATTCCCGCCACGCATGAGGAGAAGGACGTCGAAGCGGCGCGCAAGGACACCCTCGCCTGCCATCACGATTTCGGCGGCATCACGCTCTGGCTCGATCCCCTCATCAAGGGCGAGTATCCCGAAGACTACCTCGCATGGTTTGCGGAAAACGGCTTCGTCCCGCCCGCGGAGGACATGAAGACGATCAAGTCCCGCTTGGATTTCTGCGGCCTCAACACCTATTCGGGGAATCCCGTCTCGGGCGATGACGGCAAGGCCGTTCCCGCGCCCATTTCTCCCGCCGTCCCCAAGACGGATATGGGTTGGAACGTCTTCCCCGAGGCCCTCTACTTCGGACCCAAATTCGTCTATGAGCGCTACGGGCTTCCCATTGTCTATACCGAAAACGGCATCGCGCTCACGGAGTGGAAGGATCTGAACGGCGAGATCAACGACGATTCGCGCATCGACTTCCTCAAACGCTATCTCCGCGCCCTGCACAGCGCGGCGCAGGAGCTTCCCGTCGAGGGCTACTTCCATTGGACCCTCTACGATAACTTCGAATGGGTCTTGGGATTTTCCAAGAAATTCGGGATCGTGCACTTCGACCCCGAAACGCTCGAGCGCACCCCCAAGAAGAGCGCATGGTTCTATAAAAAGGTAATTGAAACCAACGGGGAAGAGATCTTCCGCTGACCCGAAAATGCCCGCCGCACGGCGGGTTTTTTCATGCCCCGAAGGGTGCAAGGGAGGGCGTCTTTGTTCAAAAAATGTTCCAAACGACACCAAAAACGAAAAAAGTTAGCAATGGCGAACTTTTTTCGGAAAAGTGCCGAAAATCAGTTGACAGCGCATTTCGGCTGTGATAGAATATGGATAGTTCGCAAAGGCTAACCAGCGAAAGAAGATTGCCCGCAGTCGGCGGGCAAAAATTACGAAGATGAGTTCGCAAGGGCTAACCGCAGACATGGTACCCTGCGAAACGAGGAGATTGGAATATGCCGTTAGTACTCGCACCGTTAGGTCTCGAGGTGAGGATCGTCAGGATCGTCGCCGACGAAAAGACCAAGAAGCATCTCACGAACCTCGGGGTCCTCGTAGACGGGACGATCACCGTCCTTTCTTCGAGCGGGGGGAGCACCGTCTGCCGCGTCAAGGACGGGCGTCTCGCGCTCGACCGCAACATCGCGGCAAGGATCTACGTCGCTTAGTGAGAGAAGAAGTGGCAAAACGATCTCATCGGAGGTAGAATATGACAAAACTGCTCAGTGAGTTTTCCATCGGCGAGAAGGGCGTAGTCAGGAGCGTCTCGGGCGAAGGAAGGCTCAGAAGGAGGCTCTTCGACATGGGCGTCACGCCCGGCGCCGAAGTGTTCCTCAGAAAGAAGGCGCCCCTCGGCGACCCGCTCGAGATCACCATCCGCGGGTATGAGCTCACGCTCAGAAAGACGGAGGCGGATCTTGTGACAATGGAGGCGGCGAAATGATGAAATTTGCGCTTGCCGGCAACCCCAACTGCGGGAAGACGACCCTCTTCAACCTTTTGACGGGCTCTACGGCGTACGTCGGCAACTGGCCGGGCGTCACCGTCGATAAGCGGGAGGGCACTTATAAACGGGGAGACGAACCCGTGAAGATCATCGACCTTCCCGGCATCTACTCCCTTTCCCCCTATACGCCCGAGGAAGTCATTTCGAGGAATTTCATCCTCGATGAAAAACCCGATTGCGTGATCAACATCGTAGACGCGACCAATCTCGAGCGGAATCTCTATCTTACGACCCAGCTCATGGAGATCGACGTCCCCGTCATCATCGCCCTCAACATGATGGACGCGGTGGAAAAGACGGGGGATCAGCTCGACGCCGCAGAGCTCGAAAAGAAGATCGGGCTGCCCGTCGTCGCGATCTCGGCGCTCAAAGGCTCGGGGATCAAGGAACTCATGGACCGCGCCGTCTCCTGCGCCAAAAAGAGCAGGGATGGCGTCACCGTCCTGCACGATTCGCCCCTCGCGCATTTGGTGCGGGACGTCACCATCGCCCTCAAAGGCGCAAAGGTGGAAGCGCCTCTCTTCCACGCCGTGAAGCTCGCCGAGATGGACGAGATCGAGATGAAGATGCACCCCGAGCTCGTCGGCATGGTGGATGAATTCAAGGCGACTTTTGAAGACGACACATTCGGGAACGACCTCGAGGCGGTCGTCGCAGACGCGAGATACAAGTACATTTCGGCGAATTACTCATCCGCCTACCGCAGGAAGGAGCGCCGCGAAAAGCTCTCGCGGAGCGACAAAGCGGATAAGATCCTCACCAATAAGTGGCTCGGGATCCCCATCTTCCTCGTCATCCTCTTCGCGATCTTCCATTTCACCTTCTCGGAGGACCTCTTCTTTATCAACGGCTGGGCGTCTCTCGGCGGGAAACCGCTTCCCACCCTCGAAGAACTCGGCTACGATATGTCCAACCCCGGCGTGACGCTACTCGCCTGCTTCTACGACGGCGCAGTCTTCTCCCCGGGCGTGATTTTCACCAATCTTTGGACATGGCTCTTGGATTGGGTCGGCGAACTTCTTTCCCTCATTACGGGCCATGCGCCTTTATGGGTGGGCAGTTTCATCGGCGACGGTATTTGGGGCGGACTTTCCGCCGTGCTCGGCTTCCTGCCGCAGATCTTGACGCTGTTTTTGTTCTTCTCCATTCTCGAAGATTCGGGCTACATGGCGCGCGTCGCGTTCATCATGGACCGTATTTTCCGCAAGTTCGGGCTCTCGGGCAGGGCGTTCATGCCCATGATCATGGGCTTCGGCTGTTCCCTTCCCGCGATGATCAATACCCGTACCCTCGCCGACGACAAGGAGAGGACGGCGACCATCCGCGTCATCCCGATGTTCTCCTGCGGCGCGAAACTGCCCATTCTCACCGCGATCGCGGGGGGGATCGTGAGCTATTTCGGCGTCGGCAATGCCGACCTCATCACCTACGGAATGTATCTCGTCGGGATCGTGACCGCGATCGTCTGCGTCATCCTCATGCGGAATACGACGATGCGCGGGGAAGTCCCTCCCTTCATCATGGAGCTTCCCGCCTACCATGCGCCCCTCTTCAAAGGGCTGATGATCCACCTTTGGGATAAGACGAAGCACTTCGTCAAGAAGGCGTTCACGATCATCTTCGCCTCGACGATCGTCATTTGGTTCCTCTCCAACTTCTCGTGGAATTGGCGCTTCCTGCCCGAGGAGATCGAATACGAAGGGGAGACGATCCTCGCCAATCTTCACGCCGACCGGAGCATTTTGGGCTCCATCGGAATGCTCATCCAGCCCATCTTCACCCCGCTCGGCTTCGGCTCGCAACTTCAAGCGTTCGGTTGGGTCTTCGCCGTCGCCGCCATCACGGGGCTCGTTGCGAAGGAGAACGTCATCGCGACCTTCGGCACCCTCGCCGCCTGCGTCGCGGGGCAATACATCGCCACCGAGGAGGGCATTGTCGAAGCGGTCACGATGATCTCCCATACGGGCATTACGATCCCCGCGCTCATCGCCTTCATCGCCTTCAATATGACGACCATTCCCTGCTTCGCCGCCTGCGCGACGGCAAGGGCGGAACTGCCCCAAGGCAAGTTCAAGTGGACCCTCCTCTTCTGGGTCGCAACGAGCTATACGGTCTCCACGGCGATCTATCTCATCGGCAGTTGGTGGTGGACGTCCTTTATCTTCGCGGCGCTCATCGCGGCGGCGGTCACGGGCATCGTATTTTGGAACAAAAAGCACCCCGTGAAGAGAAACGAGGTACCCATGTTCGAGAGCGAGGCGTCAAAAGAGGCTGCCGCGGCGGACGGAGGTGAAGAGAAATGAGCTGGTGGGAGATCCTTCTCATCGTCGCGGCGGCGGGATTCGTCGTAGCGGTGATCGGCTGTTCGGTCCGCAGAAAATTGCAGGGAAAGAGCTCGTGTTCGGAGTGCGGCGGACATTGCGAAGGCTGCCCCGGCTGTGCCCGCAAAGCGGAGTTGCCGCAACATCGGGACCCCGAAAAATAAGTTTACACCCCAATCTCCATAAATCTTCGGAAACGTCCTCCCACGGGGGGACGTTTCCCCGTATCTTGTCTGGCGAACATCAAAAGGAAGACAAAAAGAGCGCGCCCGCTTTGCACAGCAAAGCGGGCGCGCGGCGTCTGACCATACAGCCTACTGTCATTCTGCCGATTGTACGGCGGTCATTCGATCGCTTTGAGCGATTCGTTCATGTGGATCCTGCGGATCTTGCGGCTGAGCATCAGGGTCACGAGGAAGGTAAAGAAGAGGGACATCAGCGGCGCAACGATCCAGACGTACCACGTCACCGCGCCGAGGGAGCCCATCACCATGAGGCTGAAAATGAAGGTGCAGAGGATCGCGCCGAAGGGGATGCCGAGGAGGATCCCGATCGCGCTCGTAATGTAGATCTCGCGGTAGACGTAGAGGGAGACCTCTTTGTCGGAATAGCCGAGCACCATGAGGGTGGCGAGCTCGCGTTCCCGCTCGGAGATGTTGATGTTGGTCAGCGTGTAGATGACGACGGCGTTGAGCAGGGCGGCAAACACGAGGACGACCACGGCGACGACGATCATCGCCGTCGTTCCGATCTCCTGGAAGATACAGCAATCGAGCACGGCGAGCCCCGCTACGACGAGCGCAGTGGACGCCATGACCGAGACCACCGTCATCGCAAACCTCGTTTTGAAGCGGAGGACGTTGCGCAGGGTGGACTTGTATTTGAAGGAGAGACGGTTCCAAAGGAAGGGGATGCGTTCGAGCAGAACTTTTTTCCCGGGGCGGGGCGCCTTGGGACGGAGGAGTTCGGCGGGGCGCATCTTGGTCAGCTTGACGCCGGCAATAGCGGTCGCCGCGAGCGCGGCGACGGCAATGACGCTTGCCACGATCAGGAAGAAGACGAACGATCCGCTCCCCGGGAAGGGCGGCATGGAGTAATTCCACTTGAAATTGATGTAGATGATGTAGGCGAGCCCGAGCGCCGCGAGATACCCGCCCGCCGCGCCGATCACCGTCCCCACGAGCGCAAACAGGAGGTATTTCATGAGGATCCGCGCGGGCGAATACCCGAGGGTGGAGAGACAGGCGATCTGCCCGCGCTCCTCTTCGAGCAGACGGGTCATCGTAGACAGTACGACGAGGAGCGTCACCGCGAGGAAGACCGCCATCAAAACGTATCCGATGACCTCCACCTTGTCCGCAAAGGCATAGTAGGATTCGAACGTGAAGTTCTCATGCAGGGTGAGAACGGCGAGCGTGGGTTCGTCCTCTTCGAGTTCTTCGCGGAAGACTTCTTCGACGTCCTCCTTCGCCGCCTTCATCGTGCGCTCGTATTCCGAACCGAACAGGGTGTGGATGACGTCCACGAGGTCGCGCTCTTTGAGCGACGGAATGGAGACGTAGAGATTGTTCGCGGGGAAGGGCAGGGGAGCGCCTTCGAGATAGAAGATCGCGCCGAGGGGAAGATAATTTTCGCCGTCTTCCGCCTTCGTCATGCTCGGGTCCCGCCGCACCGCAAGGTGGAGGGGATTTTCCACGATCTTCGTCACCACGAATTTGAGCGGGAAGCCGTAGAGCGCGATCTCGACCGTCTCCCCGAGCTCATATTTTTTCAGTTGCCCCGTAGACCGTTCGACGCACACAGGCAAGCTGCCGAGGGGGGCGTCCTCGGGCATGGGTGCCTCGTCGATGATCGTAAGCTGATTTTGGAGCCCCATTTTTCCCTCGGGGAAGGTGTAGATCCGCACGATCCCGTCGTCCGTCTCCGTCTCGAGGATCCCTCCCGCGACGACTTCATAGCCGTACGCTTCGAGCTCCTCCGCCTTTTGGGAGAGGTCGCCCGCCCCCCGCACGATGAAATCGCTCACGTTGCGGCGCACATAGACGCCGTCGAACGCCGCCCGCATCTTGTCCGTCGCCATGCCGATCCCCGCGGAAAATCCGATGGCGAGAAGGACCATCAAAAAGACGGAGACGAGGCGGGTCAGGTGCCGTTTGAACATCCGCGCAAACGTTTTCAGATAGGTCTTCACCACTCGATCTCCTCGATAGGGGTGGGATTCGCATTGGTCTCGATGCGTTCGATCCGCCCGCTTCTGATGTGAATGACCTTATCCGCCATGTCTTTGAGGGCGGCGTTGTGGGTGACGATGACGACCAACCGTCCCCGTTTTTTGGAGACGTCGTGCAGAAGGCGCAGGATCCGCTTGCCCGTCTCGTAGTCGAGCGCGCCCGTGGGTTCGTCGCAGAGCAAGAGCTTGGGATTTTTGGCGACGGCGCGGGCAATGGAGACCCTCTGCTGTTCGCCGCCCGAGAGCTGGGAGGGGAAGTTCATGAGGCGCTCCCCCAGCCCCACCTCTTCCAGCGTGGCTTTGGGATCGAGGGCGCCGTTGCAGATCTCCACCGCGATCTCCACGTTTTCGAGGGCGGTCAGATTGGGCATGAGGTTGTAGAATTGGAAGACGAAACCCACGTCGTTTCTGCGGTATTCGGTGAGCCCCTTGCGGCTGAGCGCGGTGATCTCGCGCCCGTCCAAGACGATCTTCCCCTCCGTCGCGGTATCCATACCGCCGAGAAGGTTGAGGAGGGTGGTCTTCCCCGCGCCCGAAGAGCCGAGCACGACGACGAATTCCCCGTTTTCGAGTTCGAAAGAGACGTCTTTGAGGGCGTCGAGCGCGACCGTACCGACGGTGTAACGTTTTCCCACATCGACCAAGCTGAGATAGCTCATGGATTTGACCCCTTTGCTGTTTTCCTCGCAAATTATATCATAAATATATCGAAAAGGAAAGCGTTTTGCGCCCTCCCGCAAGAAAAAAAGACCTCCCCGCAATGGGCGCACTCACCCACCCCCTTGATCCCCCTCCCACGGAGGGGGTAAGGTAAATGCTCTCCCCACGGAGGGGGTAAAATGCGTCCCCGCCAATGGGTACATTCACTCGCCCCCTCCTGCGGAGGGGGGTAGGGGGGTGGGGCGGTTCGCTTCTGCGCAGACGGCGGTATTCATACCAAACAAAAAAGAGGGGAGTGTTCCCCTCTTTTTTGTTTGGTGGAGCTGTTGGTGTCAAATCCGTACCCGCTTTCTGTCGCAGAGATGCAAGCAAGATAAGGAAAACGAGCATTGCCGACGGGGAGTTTACTTGGCGTAAATGACCCGAGGCAAGCGGAGTTTGACACCGTATTGCGCCGCATATATGCGACAGAACTTTTGGTGGACCTGCGCAGGGTTGAACTGCGGTCTTACAAGATTCAAACGCGGACACTACACGCTTAGTCTGTGGTCAGTCTCGCTCTCGGGGAGTCCGCAGACAGCCTCACCCGAGGGCATACCTTCGAAATGCCTCGCCGAACAGGGAAGGTCCGCCGTCCGGCAACGTTCCCCACTGAAATGACGCCCTGATCCCGCGCCGTGGGCAACGCGGGGAGGACGGGGCGTAAAAGGTTACGCCGCAAGCGCTACGCGACGAGCGGAAGCTCTGCGCGCAGTAGCTCTTCTGCCTTTATTATCAGCAATTAAAAAGTTTCCGTTTTTACGGAGCCGAGCCTCCGGCGTGCGTCCGGGCGCCATCCGCTTGCAATCGAATCCGATACAGGCCCGTTCGTCTCTCTTATCTTATACCATAAACGCCGTTTTGTCAAACAATTTCCGCCTCGGACGGGGAATTTTCCGCGTCAGACAAATTTTTTGCGGATTTTTCAAAAAAATTTTCCGATAGCGGGTGATTTTTCTTGACGGATCGCGGAGTTCTCGCTATAATGAGTATACATTATTTCATAAATTTATAAGACAAATTCAAGCAAGGAGGCAAAAAACGGAATGAGCAAGTCGAGGCTGAGTCAAATCTTTACGCTTTTATGCATCATTTTATGCATTACGGCGACCGCCGTCCTTACGGCGTGCGGAAAGAAGAACGTATGCACCGTGAGCTTGGAGTATAACGAGCAAGAGGGTCAGATCATGATCCTCGACAGAAACGAGGACGGGCGTTTCCCGAAGGGATCGGAGGTCCAGATCGCCGTGATCCCCAAGGAGGGGTACGAGATCCTCTCGTTTACGGTCAACGGCGCCGCCACGGAACTTTCGGAAGACGGGCTTTGCACGTTGACGGTCGATCAAGATCTCACCTTGAAGGCGGAATTCAAGGCGACGGTGGACGATACCCCCGCAGAGGTCGAGATCATATGGGATGTCGATGAGGACGCCTGCGAGCTCACGGTCGTGGACCCTGCGGAAGTCTATCACGTCGGCGATACCTTGAAGTTCCAAATAGCCACGAAGAACGGTTATTTCCTGAAAATGGTGCGGGCGAAGGCGACGCCGCTCACCGCGGTGGACGGGATCTACTCGGCAGTGCTCGAGGAGGACGCCGTCGTCATCAGCGCCGACTTCGAACATTTGACCGACGAGCTCCTCGGAACGCTCCGCGGCAACGTGCTGTTCGAGGGCGTCGAAGATTGCGCGGAATCGCTCGACGATTATCATGCGACCATCGGGATCTTCACCCAATTCGATCATACGCATGGCGCAATTTGGCAGAGGGAGTACTTTGAGGGCGAATGCACCGCGAACTTCCTCTATTATAACCAAGACGGGCATATCACGCTCGTGACGCACAAAGCCGACGGCAAGATCGAGCTCCAGTCCGCCTCTTCGGACGATCTCTATGCCGATTACGACAATCCGTTCGAGGACCTTGCGCCCGCCGATTTCACCGCCGAAGACGAGGGGATTTGGCGCTTGGCGGAGGAAAAGGCGGACGCGACTGCCACCGCGATTACGGGTTACAGCGAGTCCGTCGCGAACTTTTTGCTCTACGTCGCGGGCGGGAAGATCCAAAAGATCGCGATCGAGATCCACGACCGCACGATCGGCTCGGGCGACAACGCCTATGTGCGCAGTGTGTCGTACGAATTCACCGCCGCGTCCTGCGAGGCGCTACCCGACGACTATTTCACCGATTACGTCATGACGCCCGAGCACAATGCGCTGAAAACGGCGCTCGAGAATGCGGCGCAGGCGAAGAGTTATACCGTCGCCTACCACAGCGTCGAGGAGGACGCCCCCGACCCCGAAACCGCCGAGCTCGACTATTTCATCTATGTGACGGAGAACGCCATCTATGAGGGTTGCGCGGGCTATGAGCAAGGCTATCTTCAACGGGACGGCGGCGCCTACTATTTCAGCTACGACCCCGAAACCGAGCAGGTAACTTTGGATGACAGCATCAGCGCTTCGACCATCGCCGAACTGCGCGCGCCCTTCACGTTCACCGATTTGGCGTATACCATGCTCGAGAGCAAGGGCTCGGGACGCTTCGAAGCCCGTCTCATCGACCTCGTCGTCCAAACGGAAATGACCGACCTCGCAGGTGCGCTCGCCGTCTGCTTTGCCGACGGTCCCGACCGCGTCCGTCAATACATCTATGCGACCGATTTCGCCCTCGAACTGAAAGACGGCGCGCTCTTTCGGGTATCTTTCCACTATGCAATCTACGCCTCGGGCGGCGCGCTGATCTACGGCGAGGACGTCGTCCTCACGTACAGCGATTTCGACACGACTACGATCCCCGTCGATCTTTCGAAGATCGAAGGCGAGGGCGGCGGACAGGATAGCTCGCTCTATCCCCAAAAGTTCTGGGGGACCTTCCGCGGCACGGACGAAGACGACGGCACCGAGTATGTGGCGGTGATCACCGCCGATTCCGTCTCGCTCACGATCGGCGGCGCCGTGCAGACCATCGGGAGCATTTCGTACGACGACTACGAGGATTTCACGCTCGAAATCGGCGGGACGGAGTATTACCTCATGGACGCTTCCTACCAAGATCCCGTCACCACGCTCATGTTGATGGATGAGACTTCCACACTCAATGTAACGCTCACGCGGGACGCGGGCACGGGAGAAGAGGGCGGCGGAGGCGGCGGACAGCAGACTGCCTCCTATCCCCAAAAGTATTGGGGGACCTTCCGCGGCACGCCCAACGCCGATACGACCGAGTACGAAGTCACCATCACGGCGGATTCCCTGTCCCTCTCCATCCGCGGCGCCGCGCAGACGATCGAGAAGATCACCTACGACGAATTGGATGAGTTTTTGCTGATCATCGGCGGGAAGGAATATTATCTCAACGACATCTCCTATTCCCAGCCCGACCACACCGAAGGCGGCCCCGCGACCGCGCTCTATTTAAGCGATGAGGATTACACATTGGGCGTGACGCTCAAGCGGGTCGTTACGGGAGAGGAGACGGAGGTCTATCCCGAGGAGTACCGCGGGACGTTCACGGGCAGGTATAACAACCAAGAGTATGTGTTTACGGTCGGGGAAACTTCCGTCACCCTCACCATCGACGGCGTCGCGCAGGAGCTGACGGTGGAGTTCGATACGGTGGACGGGTTTACGATCACCTTCGCGGGGGCGACGTACTATGTGACGCGCACCGATTACGATGGGCCCGTTCAGCAACTTATGTTGATGAAAGACGACAATAAAGTCTACTTCTATCTGAACCGTCAATAAGGCAGACGAAGAACATAGCGACGTAAGACAACGCAGGATCACGGAAAACAACGCGCCGCCCCGAGGCATGCCTCGGGGCGGCGCTTTCGATTGTCCGCCGCTTTACGGCGTTTCGTATTGGCTCTCGATCGCGCGGGCGGCGTCCGCAACGCGCTCTGCGAGCGAAGCGGGGGAGAGCACTTTGAACCCCGAGCCCACGGAGAGGATCTTCATGATGAGCGATTCGTCGTCGGGAAGGATCACTTCGCCGTAGAATTTGCCGTTCTGCTCGACGATGTTGTCTACGCCCAACCATTCCTGCGCAAAGGGGAGCGCCTCGGGCGAGACCTCGAAGCGCGCCTCGATGTCGTTCTCCCCGTCCCGCCAAAAGGAGAGGGGAAGGTCGTCGCGCGAGAAGGGGCGGGGCGTAAAGTGCTCCTCGGTGGCGTTCAGACAGCGGATCCTCCCCACTTTGAAGAGGCGGAAGTCCTTGCGGAGATCGCAGTAGGCATAGACGTACCAAAGATTCTGCTTATAGATCAGCAGATGGGGGGCGACGGTGCGTCTGGTCTCCTCCCCCTCGCGGTCCACATAGAGGATCTCGGCGGTCCGTTTTTCTTCGATACAGCGTTCGAGCAGGGCAAGTTTTTCGGAGAACTTGCTCTCGTCCGCCCAAGTCCCGCTGTCCACGAGGATGTTCCCCGTGAGCGTCGCCTCGTACTGTTGCGTCTTGCTCCTCGCCGAGATCTTTTCGGCGGCTTCGCGAAGCACGGGATCCCCCGTCTCCGCTTGCATGGCGAGCACGGCGTCGAGCACGCGCGTGTACTCCTCCCGCGTGAAGAGCCCCGTCGGGAGCTTATAGGCGTCCGAAACGGAGATCCCGCCCCCCGCGCCGCGGGCGACGTCGATGGGGATCCCCGCACAGCACATCTCCTCTATATAGCGGTAGACGGTGCGCACCGAACAGCCGAACTCCGCCGCCAGCTGCCCCGCGCTCACCCGCTTCCTCTTCAGCAGGATAAAGAGGATCTTGATCATGATCTGAAATTTCATTCCGCGCCCTCTCATGGTAGCTTGATAGGACTATCATAGCACGGATTTGTCGAAAAAGCAAGAAAAATTTTTATAAATATGACAATTATTGTCATATATTTCATCGTATAATAGAGGCATGAGTGAGCAGGAAATCGAAATGGAGATCGAGAACTACCTCAAAGAGAAGCGGAGGGCGCGCAACTTGGAGCTTGCCGCGCGTCTCGCCGTGGAGCGCACGGGCGAGGAGATGCTCCGCGCCTTTTACGGGCTGAAAGGGCTCAATGTCCGCGGCGGCAGTCCCGTTCATGCCCTTGAAAACGTTTGACATCCCGTCCCCGCTGCATTATAATAGGGGAAAAGAAAGCGAGGCAAGTTATGAATGTCATGGATACCCTGCGCGAGCGGGGATTTCTCAAACAGACCGTCTACGAGGACGAGCTCTACGAACTTTTGGGGCGGGAGAGCGTACCCTTCTACATCGGGTTCGACCCGACGGCGGATTCCCTCCACGTCGGGCACTTTATGCAGCTTATGACGATGCGCCATATGCAGAATGCGGGGCACAAGCCCATCGTGCTCATCGGCGGCGGCACGGCGATGGTGGGGGACCCCTCGGGGAGAACGGATATGCGCGCGATGTTGACGAAGGAGACCGTCGCCCACCACGTCGAGTGCTTCAAAAAGCAGATGGCGCGCTTCATCCGCTTCGAAGGGGAGAACGCCGCGATCATCGTCAACAACGCCGATTGGCTTCTCGGGCTCAACTATGTGGACTTTTTACGGGACGTCGGCGTCCACTTCTCCGTCAATAAGATGCTGACGGCGGAGTGCTTCAAGACCCGTATGGAGCGCGGGCTCTCCTTCTTGGAATTCAACTATATGCTGATGCAGGCATACGACTTTTTGGTCCTGCACAGAAAATACGGCTGTTCGCTCGAGCTGGGCGGCGACGACCAGTGGAGCAACATCCTCGCGGGCGCCGACCTCATAAGGCGGAAGGAACAGAAGCCCGCCTACGCGATGACCACCGCCCTTCTCACGACGAGCGAGGGCAAAAAGATGGGGAAGACCCAAAAGGGCGCCGTTTGGCTCGACGAGAACAAGACCACGCCCTACGAGTTCTACCAATATTGGCGCAACACGGCGGACGAGGACGTGGAGAAGTGCTTAAAACTTCTCACCTTCCTTCCCCTCGACGAGATCGCCGCGCTCACCGCGCACCGCGACGAGCGCATGAACGCCGCCAAAGAACGGCTCGCCTTCGAGCTCACGAAGATGGTCCACGGCGAGGAGAAAGCGGAGAAGGCTCGGCGCGAGGCGATCGGCGCTTTCAGCGGAAACGCCGATACCATGCCCGAGGTCACCCTTTCAAAAACGTGTGAAACCGTCTTGCAAGCGCTCGTGGAGACGGGGCTTGCGAAGTCCAACGGCGAGGCGAGAAGGCTGATCGAACAGGGCGGCGTCTCCATCGGGGAGACCAAGATCACGGAGTTCTCCGCGCCCCTTCCCGCGGGCGGATTTATCCTCCACAAGGGGAAGAAAGTCCACCTCAAAGTCACGAGAAGCTGATGGAATTTACCGCCGTCGTCGGGGAGACGCAGGTCGAGACGACCATCGAAAAGAGCAGGTTTTTGACGTATGTCGCCCATGCCGCGGGCGAGGAGGAGGCGCGGGCATTTCTCGCGAGAACGCGCGCGGCGCATCCCGCGGCGACCCACGTCTGCTACGGCTTCATCGCCGACCGCACGGGCAATCTCCAGAGGTTTTCCGACGACGGGGAGCCGCAGGGCACGGCGGGGATGCCCATCCTCGGCGTGATCAAGGCGAACGGGCTGAGGGAGACCGCGGTCGCCGTCGTCCGCTATTTCGGCGGGATCAAATTGGGAGCGGGCGGGCTGACCCGCGCCTATGCGGGCGGCGCCGCAGACGGCGTGGCGGCGGCGCCCAAGCGCGTCTTTGCGGAGGGCGTCGAGATACGGCTCGAAGTCGGATACTCCGAGATCAACGCCGCACTCCGCTTCCTCGAGGGCGAGACCGTCCTCGGTCGGGATTTCGCGGAGGGGGCAGTCTTCACCGTCATGGTGCGGGAGCGCGAAGAAGCGCAGTTCTGCGCCCGCGCCCGCGATTTCTTCAACGGAAAGGTGACGCTCACCCCCGGCAAGCGGGATTTCTTCCCCTTCGGATCATAAGCGTTTCATAAGACCGCCGCGCCGCCCCGAGGCTTGCCTCGGGGCGGCGCGGCTTTTTGGATTTGCGTTCTATTTGCGAAGGGGTGCGGCATAGCGTAGAATGTGAAATACCGCCGCGCCCGTTTTTCAAAAAAGCTCCTGCTTCTTTTCATTCCCGCCGCGCTCATCGCCCTGATCGTAGTCCTCCACGTCAACGTGACGGGCGTCCTCAAATCCATTGCGGAGGCGAATATGCGCTCGATCACGACGGTCGCCGTCAACGACGCGATCTACTATACGCTGTCGGACGGGGTCCGCTACGAGGAGCTCGTGCGGGTGGAGCGGGGGGAGGACGGCGAGATCACGGCAATTACATCCGACCCTCTCCAAATCAACCGCATCGCGCGCGACACGGCGTATATGTCCCAACAAAATCTCCAGCGGATGAGCGAGGACGGCGTAGACGTCCCCCTCGGCGCCTTCTTCGGGATCGAGGCATGGGCGGGCTTCGGACCCAAGATCCACATGAAGATCATTCCCATTTCCAACGTGGCGTGCAAGTTCGTCTCCGCCTTCGAGCAGGCGGGGATCAACCAGACCAAGCACTCCATCTACCTCGAGATCGTGGCGGACATCTCCATCATCATGCCCTCGGGGACGAGCAACTTCGCCTCGCTCACCGAGGTCCTCATCTGCGAGAGCGTGCTGATCGGGAAGGTCCCCGATACCTATTTGCAGGCGGATATTTTCGGCGACGGCTATTCCCTCGCCCCCGATTGAAGGGTGGCTTTCATGATGGAGAGGATACGCGGCGTTCCGCTCTCAAAGCAACTATTTTCTAAATTTTTGACAAGCTCGATGTCGTCCGCAAGCGCGTAGATCTTTTCATTGAGACTTACGAGTTCGCTCTCGGGTAGCACGCGGACAAGCCCCTTTTCCGAAAAGTACGCGGCGTTTTCCACCTGATCCCCGCGGGAGGCGTGCGCCAGCGGGACGAGCAGGGCGCGCTTTTTGAGCGCCAAAATTTCGAAGACCGTATTGCTCCCCGCGCGCGAGAGGACGAGGCTCGCGGCGGCATAGGCGCCGCCCATATCGGGCTCGAATTCCTTGCGAAGATACACCGTCCCGCTCTCCGAGACCTTCCTCGCCTCCCCGTTCCCCTTCCCCGAAAGATGCAATACGGAGAAGCGCGTAAGAAGGGGTTCGAGCGCGTTTTCGAGCGCCTCATTTAAGACATGGCTACCGCTTCCGCCGCCAAAGACCAAGAGGACCTCCCCCTCGGCGGGCAGACCGAATTTGTGCCGCGCGCGGAGACGGTCGCCCGCGAAGAGCTCTTTGCGGACGGGCGATCCGACGAAAACGCCGTTCGGAAACCGCTTTGCCGTCTCGGGGAAAGAGGTCAGAACGTGCTTCGTGCGCTTTGCGATGAGGCGGGTGCACAGCCCGGGCGAGAGGTCGCTCTCATGGGTCAATGTGGGGATCCCGAGTTTTTGCGCCGCCCGCATTGCGGGATAGCTCGCGTAGCCGCCCTTGGAGAAGACGAGGTCGTATTTCTCCTCTTCGAGGATAGCTTCCGCCTGCCGTACGGCGCGAAAGAGACGGAAGGGAATTCCTAAATTTTTGAGAGTAAACGACCGTCTCAGTTTGGGGCAGTCCACTTCGAAAAAGGGATAGCCCGCGCTCTCGATCAAACCCTTTTCCACGCCTCCCGTGCCCATATAGGCGAGGTCGCAGGAAAAGCGCAGTTCGCGCATGAGCGCGAGGTTGGGGACGACGTGCCCCGCGCTTCCTCCCCCCGTAAACAGAATTTTCTTCATGCAAACAGTATATGAAACTGCGCCGTTTTTATTGAACGGGCAAAGCGCAAAAAAAGGGCGCCGCATAGCCGCGGCGCCCGAAATTTTGGCGTTTACGAATTGATGTTCTTCTGTTTTTCGTTGACGGTGGGCGCGTTGTAGAGCTCGGCGGGGTCGGGCGTAAACATGGGCGCGCCGTCTTCCCCGAAGGTGATCCTCACGACATGGGCATGGCGGTTGTGGTCGTCGAGCGGATCGCCGTGGATCTTCTCGTAGTTGCGGAAGTGGAGCAGGGCGAGCTGTTCGCCCTCGTCCCCGAGGACAAAGCAGTTGTGCCCGGGGCCGTAAATTTTGAGGGCTTCGTCCGTCTTGAAGAGGGGATAGCGGTTCTTTTTCCAGCTGCGGGGATCGCAGAGATCGGCGTCTTCGTCGGCAGTGAGCAGCCCGATGCAGTAGCACGCGCCCGTCGCCGAAGCGGAGAACGTACAATAGATCTTCCCGCCGTGCTTGACGACCGCAGGCCCTTCGTTGACCCAAAATCCGCCGTCGCGCTCCCAATCGTAATCGGGCGTGGAGAGCAGGACGTGGAAGGTTTTGAGCTTTACGGGGCTCTCGAGCTCGGCGATGTAGAGGTTGGAGATCGCCTTTTCCGCCTCCTCGGTGCCGAACTTCTGCGCCCAGATGATGTACCACCTGCCGCGGTGCTCGAAGACGGTGGTATCCAGCGAGAAATCGGTGAAGGGATAGGGGTCGCCGTCCGCGGGCTGAAGCATTCCCGCCTCCACCCAAGGATCCTTCATGGGATCGTTGCCGTCGAGGATCAGGGCGTAGGGACGGATCCTCCACTTGCCGGGTTTATGCCCCGCGGCGAAGTAGATGACCCACCGCCCCATCACATAGTGGATCTCGGGCGCCCAGATATGGCACGCCATCGCGCCCATGGGGTGCTTGGTCCACACGACGCGCGCGGGCGCCGAAGCGATCCCGTTCACGGTGTCCGCACAGCGGATCTCGATGCGGTCGTAGAGCGGACAGGTCGCGGTGAAGTAATACTTCCCGTCGGTATGCTTGTAGAGATAAGGATCCGCGCGCTGTAAGGCGAGCGGAGAGAGATAGGTTGCCATGGTTCCCCCCTTGCGTGATGTCGTTTGCGATGTTATTGTCTTCGTCTCTTCTCCCGTGCGGGGAGCAAGAAGACATAAGCTCCGATGATCCCGACCGCGATCACCGAGAGAATGACGATGAGGCTGATGCGCAGGATGTCCGATTCGCCGCGGTCCACCGCGCCCTTCGGGACGGAGGCGTAATACGCCTTCCCGCCGCTGTAAATACGGGCGAGATAGCCGTCCTCCTCCTCGAAGAGGTCGGCGCGGACGCGCTCCGTAACCGTGAGCTCCTCCCCGTCCTCCGAGCGGAAGACGGCGCCCGCCTTGTTCGCTTTGAGGAAGGCGGGTTCGAAGACCGTACCATCCCCGAGATCGGGCGGGATGACGGTGAGATAGGAGGCGGGAACGAAGCCCGTCTCTCCCTCTTGTTCCCCGCCGTCAAACCTTACGAGGGCGTATTTGCGCTCGGGCGCGGTGACGTACCCGAGGACCTCGACGCGCGTACTGCGCGGATGGGCGCGGTCCCGCAAGGCGTCGTGCAGACAGGGATAGTAATACGAAGAGACCTCGTTCGTGAGATACATCTTCCCGCCTTCTTCCTCCCAATACTCTTCCTGCGGGAGGGGACGGATGTCGTCGCCCAAGCGGAAGAGGTCGGCGGTGAAGTAGCGGGTATCTTCGCGGATCTCATAGAGGATGACGAGGGCGTAGCGGTCCTTGACGGCGAGCAAAATGCCGCGGGTATCCTCTTCGGTGCGATAGTAGGAACGGTAGGGGAAATAGGCGTCGTCCGCCCCCCAGCTCTCGAGGTCGGTGCGGATGCCGATGGAGCCCGCGGGGATGTCGATGAGAAGATCTTCGCTCCCGTGCGAACGGTAGACGTCCTCATACACGCCCTCCGCCGAAATTTTATCGAGGGTGGGGATGTCGAGCGCGCCCGCCTTGGTGACGACCATGTAGTTCCCGAAGAGGAAATAGACGGCGTCGTCCTCGAAGCCGAGCGCGAAGGAGGTACACGTCCCGTCCTCGCCGTAGACGAAATCGCCCGCAAGCGAAAGGACCTGTTCGCCGTTCTTGTAGAGGGCGCCGTCTGCCAAACAGTAGAGGTTGCCCTCGAAATCGGCGCGGAGGGAGGTAAACCCTTCGGGCAGGGTGACGGGGACGGTCTCGCCGCGCACCACGGAGGGATCGTTGAAGTCCGCCTCGCTGTACGCCTGCACTTCGCCCGCCACGTTGACGACGTACACGGTGCCGTAGACGTCGGCGCAGATCGCGCGGGGGACGTTGTTGTCCCGCCGCATGAAGGGAGCTTGTCCCTCTTCGACTTTGCCGTAGCTGTATTCGGTGATATAGTAGCACGCGCCGTAGACGCACGCCAGCCCCAAAGCGGGTTCGGAGAGCTCGCGGCGCTCGTAATAATTCGTCTCGCCGTAGCGGTAGAGATAGATGCTGTATTCGGACGAAACGGCGATTATGGAGCCGTCGGTCGCGACATGGGTGGGGGCAAACGCGTGACCGTCGGGCCCGACGCAGGGAATTTCGCCGTATTCACCCGTGGAAGCGCGGTAGACGGAGATCCGCGAATTCCCCCCGTCCGCGACGACGAGCAGATCGCCCGCCCGCGCCGTCTCCGTGGCGGAAGAGAGCCTTCCCGCGCTCGGGGAGGCGGCGGAAATTTCGTACCCCGTGAACGCCGCACCCTCAGCGGTTACGGCGATCTCGCGCACCGCGCCCGTATGATAGACGGCGTAGATCTTCCCCTGATACGCGGTGAGCGCCGCGATCCCCGCCGATTCGAGGAGACGGGCCGCTTTCACGGCGGTGGAAAGGGTGCTGTCCGAACGGTACAGCCCGCCCTCGGCGGCATAGTAGAGCGCGCCGTCTACCGAACAGGCGGAGACGACGCCGTACACATCTGCGGATTCGGTGGAGAGGAAATAGAAGTTGCGGTCGCGGAAATAGCCCGAAAGGTCGGGATAATACACAGATTCGCCGAACACGCAGTAGAGCGTATGCCCGATGACGGCGAGCTTGGGCGGCTCGTCCTTTGCGATCACGCCGAGATCCTGCGCCGACGGATCCTCGCTTGCAAGTTCTTCGATGGAATAGGCGCCGATCCGCGTCTCCTGCGTGGAGACGGTCGCCGTATAGAGCGTGTCGCCGTCCACGCAGAAGGTGGAGCAGTTCACGCCGGGAATGAGATCGAGCTTCCCGCCGCCGAAATCGTATTCATAGAAGAAGTTGCCGACGCCCGTGTCCGCGACGAACAGCCGCTCTCCCGCAAAGCCGATCTTGGAGATGGTACGCCCCTCCCGCACGCCGACGGAGGAGTAACTGCCCTCTTCGCGGTCGTAGAGGTAGAGGGTGGAACCGTCGGCAACGGCGATGTACGAATCGGAGAACGCGGCGTCTGCGGGGCTGACGAGCGAGAGGTACTGCTCGTAGGAGGAGGGCAGAAAGAGGGAAGCCGCGTCCGCAAGCCCGGAGAGGGCGCCCGCGGAAATACTGCCCGCGCCCGCGCCCGCGGCGACCGCAAACGCCAGCACACCCGCCGCAATGAAGTTTTTCAAGCGCGCGTTCATATGGAACTATTATATCATGCGCGCGCGCGAAACGCAACGTTTGCGGAAAAACTTTCCCCGAAAAAAATCCGAAAATTTTTTGGCATATATGACCGACGCCTGCCAAATTGCCGTGTTATAATAAAAATACGAACAAATGTTCGGAAATGCAACCGCGGAGCTTGCCGCAGGGAGGGGAGGGACAATGCGCAAGGAAATTTCCAAAGTTATATTATACGCATACCCTTGGCTGGACAAATTGGCGGAGGCGTCGGAGACTGCCGCAATGAACCGCGCCGTGCTCTCGTATAAGAGCCCGAGGGACGCCGCGTCGGACGCAGAGGGCGTGATCGACGAGGTCGCGCTCGCCTGTTCGCTGAGGGAGCTGAGGGAGGACGTCGATAAGGTCCTTGGCGAAATGGACGCCGAGGAGCTCTTTTTGCTCGAATACCGCTATTTCAGGAGAAGGGAGAAGATCGCCCTCTTCGGAAAGGTGGAGCTTCCCTACTCGGTGCGGGAGTACTTCCGCCGTCAGTGCGCCCTTTTGGACCGCGTCACCCTCGCGCTCGAAGGGCAGGGCTGGGCGGAGCGCTTTTTCGAGCGTTTCGGAAAATTCCCGCCCTTTTGCCGTCTGCTTTCCGCCGTCTCGGGCGGAAGGGAGCGGAGCATCGTGGGTCAGAGGCGGCGGCGCGGGTTTTGCGCTCACTCGTCCTCGGGGGGAGCGGGCGGGCGCCGCTTGCCCCTCACGACGAGCACGGCGATGGCGATCGCGGCGGCGGACGCAAGGCAGATGGCGACGATCTGCACCGTAGACGTGCCACCCATGTCCGAGGAGGAGGGCTCTTTGTCGCTCGAAGCGGGCCCCGAGGGGACGGTGAGATAATCGTCGTTGCGCTCGAATTCGGGCTCGATGTCGGCGGGGATGAAGCCGAATTTTCCCTCCGAAAGGACGTATAAGTAGAGCTGTCCGTTTTCGTAGCGCTTGCCGTAGTAGACGAAGGTCTTGCGGATGTCGTAAAAGTCCTCGTCGCCGAAACCGCCGTTGTCGGGGATCGTGTAGGTCACGCTGACGATCTTTTTGAGAAAGGGACGGGCGGGGATGAAGGAGACGGGAGTGATCGCGTCGGTGCGGCAATAGCCCATGATCTTGCGGTAAGGGTCGTCGTTGACGAGGTACTCCACGGCGGTATACACTTCGCCCTCGAAGAGGACGCGCACGTAGTACGTTTCGGGCAGCAGAAAGAGGCGCGCGCTTTCGCTCTCCGCCGTATAGAACCAAACGTTGGAATCGGCGGCTACGGCATAACGAAGCTCATCCGCGGAAGCGGCACGGCGCTGTCCGCCCACGGCGGGGCGGGAAATGGGTAGAAAGAGCAGGATCAGCGCGAGGAGCAGGAAGCGTTTCATGCGCGCCATTATAACAAATCGCGAAGGGCGAAAGAACGCGGGTTTGATCGGATATGGACGAAATTCTGCAAAAAATCAAGGCGATCGAAGAGATCCAGAGGGAACGGAAGGAGCGGGACCATCTCGCCCGCTACAACACGGGGCGCAAAAAGCACAAAAAACAGCTCGCCTTCCACCGTTCGAAAAAGCGCAACAGGTGGGTCTTCGGGGGCAACCGCTCGGGGAAAACCGAGTGCGGCGCCGTCGAAGCGGTCTACTTCGCCCGCGGCGTCCATCCCTACCGCAAGAACCGCCCCGACGTCTTCGGCTGGGTGGTCTCGCCGACCGCGCAG
The DNA here is from genome assembly GCA_947627765.1 of uncultured Clostridia bacterium. GTDB lineage: Bacteria > Bacillota > Clostridia > Christensenellales > Borkfalkiaceae > Gallimonas. The sequence goes on along the minus strand of CANQXA010000009.1, from coordinate 4,200 downwards.
GTCCAGCGGGACGTCGCCCAGCGCAAGATCCTTCACTATCTCCGTCCCGATTGGATCGCCGACATCGTGATGACGAGCGGCAGAAAGGACGCACCCATGTCCGGGATCATCGATCAAATTTACGTCAAGAACGTCTTCGGCGGGACGTCTGTGATCGGCTTTAAGAGTTGCGATCAAGGGCGGGAACGCTTTCAGGGCAGTTCGCTCGATTTCGTCTGGTTCGACGAAGAGCCCCCCAAAGACATCTATGACGAGTGCAGGATGCGGGTCGTGGACCGCCGCGGCGACATCTTCGGGACGATGACCCCCCTCAAAGGTCTGACCTTCGTCTATGAGGAGATCTACCTCAACCCCAAAAACGATCCCGAGATCTGGTATGAGTTCATGGAGTGGGCGGACAACCCCTTTCTCTCGGCGGAGGAGATCGCCCTCCTCGAGGCGACGATGGACGAAACGACGCTTCAAGCGCGCCGCTACGGAAGATTCTGCACGCGCGAGGGGCTGGTCTACCCCGAGTTCGACGAATCCGTCCACGTCATCGACCCCTTCGAGATCCCGCCGTCGTGGCAGGACATCATCTCTATCGACCCCGGGCTCAAAAATCCGCTCTCCGCCCATTGGTATTGCGTGGATTACGACGGCAACGTCTATGCGGTTGCCGAACACTACGCGGCGGGGCTGGATATCGATTCCCATGCGGACGCCATCCGCGCCCTGTCCGCCCGCCTGAATTGGAAACAGGACGGGCAGGGGAGGCTGGAAGCGATCATCGACGCCGCCGCCGAAGCGCGCACGCTCGCCTCCGCAAAGAGCGTCTCCGAACTCTTCTACGAGCGGGGGATCGTCGTCGCGCCGCAGGGGGATAAAGACGTATTCGCGGGGATCGCGCAGGTCAAGCGGTACCTCTCGCGCAAGAACGATTTCCCCAACCTCTATATCTTCCGGAACTGCGTCAACATGATCCGCGAATTCAAAGGGTATTTTTGGGGAAGAGGGGAGGCGCCCGTCAAACGGGACGACCATGCGATGGACGAGCTCCGTTACTATCTCATGACCAAACCCCGTCCCCTCAAAGCGGGAGAGCGGTCGGCGATCGAGCGGGACAAGGAGCGCAGGATCCGCAGACTTCGGCGGGAAAAGGAGTAACATGGACCGGATCAGAGAGGCGATCATGAAGGTGGCGCTCGGCTACAGCGTCGAGGAAGTCACCGAGGAATATGCCGCGCAGGACGGAGAGTTGAAGCTCGTCAAACGGAAGGAGACGAAGAAAGACGTCCCTCCCGACCTCAAAGCGGCGAAACTTCTCCTCGACGGAGATCTGAAAGATCTCTCGGACGAGGAACTCGAACAAGAGCGCAAGCGGCTGCTCCATGAGCTCGAAGCGCTCAACGGCAAGGAGGAATCATGAAGGAACAGGAACTCAAACAGCAGGCGGAAGAGAGGAGAAAGGAGGCGCTCGTCGCCGAGATCCAAGCCGATTTCGCGGCGAGACGGGAGATGCGCCGCCAACTCGAGCGGGGATGGGAACTCAACATGAACTTTTTCAGCGGCAACCAATTCTGCGACCTCACGCCCGAGGGGGAGATCTCGGAGGAGAGCGCGGAATACTTCTGGCAGTCGCGCAGATGTTTCAACCACATCGCGCCTACCGTGGATACCCGTCTCGCCCGTCTCGCGAAGGTGCGCCCCACCCTCGACGTCCGCGCCTTTTCGGACAGCGAAGCGGATATGAACACGGCGCGCGTCTCGGGCAACATCTTGAAGGCGGTGAAGGGGAGGATCGACCTCGATAAGATCATCTCCCGCGCCACCCTTTGGTCGGAAGTGTGCGGCACATCCTTCTACAAAGTAGTGTGGAATTCCGACGACGGCAACGTGATCGGCACCGACGAAACGGGGCATTCCATCCGCGAGGGGGACGTCAACGTCATCGCGCTTTCCCCCTTCGAAATATACCCCGACGCATTAAACGCCGAGACCATGTCCGAGGTCAAGAGCATCATTCACGCAAAAGCGGTGCCCGTCTCGGAGATCTTCGAGAAGTTCGGCGTGGAGCTTACGGGGCGCACGATCGAGGAATTTTCCCTCGCGCCCTACTCCTCGGCGAGCGGCTGGAAACGGGCGATGGACGGCGATTTCCGTCCCGCGCTCGACCGCAGGGAGATCCTCATCGAGCGTTACACCCGTCCCACGCACGCGCATCCCAACGGGCGGCTCGAGATCGTCGCGGGAGACAAGTTGCTCTTCGAGGGCGACCTTCCCTACAAGAACGGCGACCGCGGGGAACGCACCTTCCCCTTTATCCGCCAGACGAGCATCGAGCTCGCGGGGGCGTTCTTCGGCGCCTCCGTCGTAGACCGTATGATCCCCCTCCAGCGCGCTTACAACGCCGTGAGGAACCGCAAGCACGAGTTTATGAACAGGCTCTCGGCGGGCGTCGTCGCCGTGGAAGACGGCTCGGTAGACGCCGAAGCGCTCGCGGAAGAGGGGCTCTATCCCGGCAAGATCTTAGTTTACAGGCGGGGAGCGCAGGCACCCGAATTTCTCGACTGCGGCTCCATTCCCGCAGAGTTCGCCGATGAAGAGGAGCGCATCGCGAACGAATTTGTCCTCGTCTCGGGCATGAGCGAGATCTCGCGCAACTCCGCGAACCCCACCCATGTCACGAGCGCGGTGGGACTTCAGCTCCTCCTCGATCAAGATACCAACCGGATGCATCAGGCGGTGGAGAGCGTCGAGCGTGCCGTAAAGGAAGCGGGCAAACAGATTCTGCACCTTTATAAGCAGTTCGCGCACACGCGGCGGCTTCTCCGCATGACGGGCACCGGCGGTGAGACGGAACTCTTTTACTTCGATGCGAGCGAGATCTCGGCGGACGACATTGTCTTTGAGACGGGTTACGACCGCACGCCCGAACAAATCAAGGAGGAAATCCTTCATCTCTTAGAACTCGGGCTGTTGAAGGACAAGGAGGGAAATCTTTCGGACGAAGTCCGTTCAAGGGTGCTCGACGCCCTCGGCTACGGGTCGTTCGAGAACGCGAAGGACATCTCCTATCTGCATATCCGGAAGGCGGAGCGGGAGAACGTCCTTCTCAAGGAGGGAGAGGAGGTCGAGGCGGACGAGTACGACGACCATGCCGTGCACCGCGCCGAACACCTCCGCGCTCTCCTCTCGGGCGCGGAACAGGACGCGGCGGCAAAGGCGAGGATCGCGCGCCACCTCGAGAGCCACCGCCGCAAAGGAGAATAACGTGGAAGAGGAGAACAAGACAGAATCCGCGGTAGGCATGTCTGAGACAGACCTCATCGCGGGCAAATTCAAGAACGTCGAAGCCCTCGTGCGTGCGTACGGGGAGCTGGAGTCGGAATTCACCCGCCGCAGCCAACGGCTCCGTGCCCTCGAAGAGGAGCTCGCTTCGCGGGAGAAAGACGAGGCGCCGCACGCACCGCGCGGGCAGGAAGAGCTCCTACGCGCGGTCACGGAGGATGAAGGGCTCAAAGCCCGTATCCTGAGCGACTACCTGCAAGAGCTCAGGAGCGTTCCGCTGATGGCGGGCGCAGGTTCGGGGGTGATCGCGGAAGTGAAGCGCCCCAAAACGGTAGCGGAGGCGGGGGATCTCGCCCTCGGCTACCTCAAACGTCAAAAACAGTCATAAGGAGAAATTTACATGGTTACCACGCAAACTGCAGACAGTATTCTGAAATCTTACTATCTCGGCACGGTGAGCGATCTTCTCGACAAGACCGCCAATCCCTTCCTCGCGCAGATCAAAAAGACCACCGCGGACGTCTGGGGAAAGGACGTCAGAAAGACGGTGCGCTACGGCGTCAACGGCGGCATCGGCGCGGGAACGGAGACGGGGGTCCTTCCCGCCAGCGCGGGCAACAACTACGTGCAGTTCGTCGCGCCCCTCAAAAATCTCTACGGCACGGTGGAGATCAGCGATAAGGCGATGCGCATCGGACAAAACGCCGAGGGCGCCTTCGTCAACATTCTGAACGAGGAGATGGACGGGCTGTTGAAGAGCTCTTCCTTCAACCTCGGGAGAATGCTCTTCGGCGACGGTTCGGGTCTGCTCTGCAAGATCACGGCGGTGGACGAGTCCGAAAATACCCTCTACACCGTCGATACGACCCGCAATCTCGCGGAGGGGATGATCGTAGACATCTACACCTCCTCGGGTTCGGTCACGGCGGC
>CANQXA010000008.1 GCA_947627765.1 uncultured Clostridia bacterium | reverse complement strand
GTCGAGACGTTCACCGTGAACGACCATGCCGAAACGCTCGGCGAGGGCGGGGTATACACCTTCCAAGTGCAGGATAATACGACCGTCAAGGCGACCTTCATCGAAAAGCAGGGGCCCGCGCCGACTGTCTACTACACCGTGACGAAGGAGTACGATGCGGAGAAGGGGACGATCGAGCTGAGCGAACCCGCTTCCCGGCAGGGCTATATCAAGGACGAGACGGTGACGGTGACGGTTACCGCCCTCGAAAACTATACCGTCGAGACGTTCACCGTGAACGACCATGCCGAAACGCTCGGCGAGGGCGGGGTATACACCTTCCAAGTGCAGGATAACACGACCGTCAAGGCGACGTTTGTAGAAAAAGAGGGGCCCGCGCCGACTGTCTACTACACCGTGACGAAGGAGTACGATGCGGAGAAGGGGACGATCGAACTGAGCGCGCCCGCTTCCCAACAGGGCTATATTAAGGGCGAAACGGTGACGGTCACCGTCACCGCGCTTGAAAATTACACCGTCGAGACGTTCACCGTAAACGACCATGCCGAAACGCTCGGCAAGGGCGGGGTATACACCTTCCAAGTGCAGGACAATACGACCGTTAAGGCGACGTTTGTAGAAAAAGAGGGGCCCGCGCCGACGACGTCCATCCCGCAGAAGTGGCAGGGGGACTGGACGCAGTTCACGAAGACCAACATCAAAACCACGCTCTCCGTGACGGAGACAGAGCTTCTCTATAACGGCAGCGCGTGCGAGATCAAGGAGCAATCGGAAAGCGCCATCGTCTTCCGCGCGGGGAATTGGAATTATACGCTCGATTGGATCGGCGATCAAGTGCTTCATCTCGCGATCGGTTCCAACCACATTCTCTTTGCGAAGGGGAGCGCGCCCGACGTCGGATTCCCCGCCCGTTTCTATGGCACCCTTTGGAACAATGCGACCCTCGGCGCGCTGAAAATCGACGCCGCGGGCAAGGCGACGGTTAAGGATGTTTCCTTCCTCGTATTTTACACCGACGAAACGACCGCGCACGCCGTCTACAACGACAGCTATTGGACGGCTTCGCTCACCGAAAAGCCCGTCTTGCAGGAATTCGGCGGCTATATGAAGTATGAATTCACGCTCGACGCCTCTTCCGAACCCCTTCCCGAAGTGGAATCGGACGCGTTCGGCGAAGAGTGGCAGGGCTATTGGCGGCTGATGGGCTGGAAGGAGCCCTACATCAAGATCGGCGAGAAATCCTTCAAGTACGGCGCCAAGGGGTACACCGCAAACGACGGGACCGCCCTCTCCTACAAGGCGACCAAGGCGGCGGAGGGGAACTTCTATACCGTGACCGTCGACAACGTCGTATATACCTTGAAGCTCACAAGCGACGGGCAGTTCCTCATCTTCTCTTCGGAATCCCAAGGCAAGACGTCCGTCCTCTTCTTCGGAAAGGCGGCGTACGACGCATCGCAGGATTACATCTTGTATAAATATGCGACGGTCGCGTACAGAAACGTCTTCCCCGCGGCAACGATCTCCGATTACAGCGGATACCAAGGGGCGGAGGGCGATAAGCTCGCGAACTACCGCACCCTCTTCTCCGCCGAAGGGGAGAAAGATCTCTACTTCGACGATCCCGCCTACGATCCCGGCTCGGACAGCGAGTATGAGCCCATCGCCCATTGGGGGGACGACGCGCTCGAGATTGTCTCCTATTCCGCGGACGGGCACAGCGGCACGGCGTTCTGCAACGGGATGTGGTATACCTTCTCCTTCGAAGGGGATACCGTGGCGACGTTCAAACTGACGTTCGTCTCCTACGGCGGCGGCAAGACGGTCGTCTTCACCGAGAAAAAGAGCGAAGGCGGCGAAGAGCCCCTGCCCTCCCTCGCCGTCCCCGAAGACTTGCAGGGCATTTGGCAGGACAGCGACGGCTATGCGATCAACATCCAAGAGGATAAGGTCGGCATTTTCACCCCCGATATTCCCTCGACCGAATGGTTCAAAGAGGACGGGACCCTCGTCCCCGCCAAGCTCACCGCGGACGGAAACGGGATCGAGTACGTTTACGGCGGCAAGACGTATACCGTAGCCTCGATCGACAACTATGCGATCTCCACGACGGACGACAGCGGCGTCCAAAAGGCATGGTGTAACTTTACAGGGAGCGGTTCCTGCTCTTTGAAAGTCGGCGGCAGTTATATCAGCGAAACGACGTGGACTTCCGAAGGCGGACAGCATACGCTCGAGATCAAGAGTTCCAAACTGACGATCGACGGCGCCGCCGCCCCGATCTACGGAAGCAATTTCATCAACACGTCGAGCGCCCACGTCTATTGGAACAACACCTATTGGTTCGTACAGGTCAAGGGCGAAACGCTCGTCTTCACGGACGTCTTAAACGAAACCAACGCGATCCTGTTCAGCAAGAAAGCGTAACGCACCGCAAAAACGGAGATGGAAGAGAACGATCTTTTTCGTTCTCTTCTCATGCGTTTTTCAAGTTCTCAACTTCGCGCATGAACTTCCTTCGGTTTTCCAATCCTAAATAACATCGATAAGGAGTCGGATCATATGAAAAAACGCACGCGCCGTCTGTTTTACGCGCTCATCGCGCTCCTTGCCCTCGCGCTCGCCGCCCTCGCAGGGTGCGGCGGAAGCAAAAAGGTCAAGCTCACGTTCGAGACCTTCGGCGGCACCGAAATTCCGCCCATTGTCGCCGAAGCGGGCACGGACATCTCGGGGCTTCTCCCGAAGGATCCCGAAAGGCTCGGTTACGTCTTCGAGGGCTGGTATGAGGACAAGGACGCGGCGGGCTCTGCCGTGACATTGCCAAGCGTCATGCCCGAAAAGGGCGCGACCTATTACGCCAAGTGGCGGGAGGCGTTCGGCACCCTCACGCTGACCACAAACGACGGCGGGACTCTTTCCGAGACCTCCTTCGAGCTTCGGGTCGGCGAGAACGTGAAGAGCTTTCTCGAAGGCAAAGAGCCCGTTTCCGTCAAGCAGGGGCTGACCTTCGCGGGCTGGTATCTCGGCTCGGTTCCCATCGCGGACGACGTGACCATGTCCGAAAGGGGGCTCACGGTTTCCGCAAAATACACCGCCGAATATACGATGACCGTCTACACGCAGGACGCCGGGGGCAACTACGGCGAGGGCAAGACGGAGTCGGGCGCCGCCTTCTACGGCGAACCCTTCGACTGCACGGTCGCCCATCCCGCGCCCGCGCACTTTACCTACGACGTCGCCATGGAAAACGCCCGTCTCTCCTCTCCTTCTCTGGGCGTCGGGGAGACGTTCACCCTCTATCTCGCCCGCGAACTCTGCGGGGTCCGCTACGACGCCAATCCGCCCAAAGGGGTCTCCTATACGGGGACGATGCGGGTGCAGACCGCCCTCTACGGCGCGGAGATCAAGGCGCTCGCGTGCGGCTTTACTCTTGACGGCGTCTACCGCTTTGCGGGCTGGGCGCTGAGCGAGGACGGGGACGTCGTCTACCGTGCGGGGGACGTCATCGAGGATCTCGACGAAAACGGCATCCACCTCTACGCGCGCTGGGAAGGCGGGCTTCGCGACCTCTTCGGCGGGCAGGACGTCCTCTATCCCTCCGTGACCGAGGAGAAAACGGTCTATCTCGAGCGGGACGGCGTCGAAGAGCAAAAGGGAACGTACGATCCCGATACCATGCTCTTTACCATCGGCGGGCTGAGCGGAAGACTGCTCCCCGAGAGCTATTCCTTCCTCTACTTCCGCGATACCTATGAGCGCACCTATCACGATCTCGAGGGCACCGACGCGACCCTCGCCATCCAAGAGAACGGCGCCGTCATCTACACGGACGGCGACGGCGTTTCGGTGAGCGGAACGTACGGCATCGACTTCGAGACGGGCTACTTTAAGTTCTACGGCGAGGAGGAGTTCCTCTTCAATCTCTATGAGCCCACGGGCGAGGGCGAGATCGTGTTCCGCCGCCAGAACCTCGAGGAGGAGGGCTATTATTACGACGCCGAAACGGGCATCATCCTCTACCTCAACGGGTTGAACGGTCTCGAATACCACTACAACAACACGAACTACGAATATCAGATCTTCGGCGAGCCCGTGCTCACCGTTTCGGGGTACTACGAATGGCTCGCGGACGGCGTATGGAACGGCAACGAGGGGCTCTATCTCGCCTATACGCGCGATTTCTCGGGCATCCTCAAACAGTTCACCTTCCATCTCGATCTTACCGCGCCCGTGCCCGCCGTCCCGGGCGGATATGAAGACGTCGGGACGGTGAAGGCGCTCGCCGTAATGGACGACGGCGTCCGCAACGAGTACAACGACAAGTGGGAGGGCTCCGACGAGACGCTCTACCTCGACGGCTACGGCGAAGGCGCTTACGGCGCCGAAGAGGGGACCTACGAGGTCATCACATGGCTGTGGAGCTATGAGACGGACAGCGGCGACGTCATCGACGACTACCTTCTCGTCCGCTTTGTCACCCAAACCACCTACTACTATTTCCGCCTCGACCTCGACTACGGCGACTATGAGATCGACCGCGTGATCGCAAAGAGCGGGGCAAACAGCGGCCTCGTGGGCGCGTATCCGATCGGGGACGTCTTCGTCCTCAACGCGATGTTCGACGGCTTCCTCTACGTCTTCGAGAACGGCGACGCAGAGTTTTGGACGGTCTACGACTACAATCTCATCGGCGAGCCCGTCTATGTGCTCTATTCCGAGCTGATGAGTTCGGTCGAAAAGAAGGGGACGGAGAGCGCTCCCTACTATACTTTCCTCAGGACGCAGAACAAAGTCACGGGCGAATACTACGAGAACACCTTCGACTTTACGGTCGATCCCGTAAGGCACACCGCCGCGATCCGTCTGCCCGACGAGCATGATACCGTCACCGTCGCCGAGGGGCTCGTCCTCGACTACACGGCGGGCACGGCGACCTATCAAGACGAAGAGATCGCCTATACGTCCACCATCGGCTATATCGACTTCTACACCTTCACCTACGGCGGGACGGACCATCTCTTCTACACCGAAAGCGGCGCGCGGGAGTTCCATCCTGTCGATCCCGCCGCACTGTACAGCATCGAGTTCCCCTTCGGCGAGCCCGAGAACTTCTACTACGGCGCCCTCTACTTTGCGGGAGAGCGCGTCTACCTCGCTTTCCGGCTCAGCAGCGGGCTGATCCGCTTCGTCGGCGAGGGCACGGCGGCGCCCGTCGCAGGCAAGACGGACGAGTACGACTTCACCCTCACCGCCCACCTTGCGGAGATGGAGGACGAAGAATTCACCGACTACGACGCATTCCGCTTCAAGCGCTTCGAAAACGCGGGCGGCGGCACCTTCGTCCAACAGTCCACCCCCTATACCTTCTCCAACTTCACGACGGACGGGTACGGCGTCTATCTCTACACGGCGGGCGAAGATTCCTATGAGGGCTCGATCGTCTTTACCATCGGCTTGGGCAAGGGTCAGCTCTTCTACTTCCTGCCCTCCGAAGACGTGGAGGACGCGCCCATCTTCGTGCTCGCCGCCGATCCCGAAGGCAACAAGGTGGACCGCGTGCTCACCGACGCAGGATTCTGGTACGAAATGGACGCCAACAACGGCATCACGCAGGACCGCTATCTCGTGCTCGACGGCAGGGGCAATGCGTTCTTCTACTCCTACGACGGCTTGACGGATGAGACGTCCGTCTCGGAGGCAACGTATGCCCGCACCAAAAATTACGCCGAGGGCTTCCTCGAATACACCATAACCCCGAAAGAGGGCGCCGCGGTCAACTATATCCTCGGGACCTATCCCGTCAATTTGGGCGGCGAGGTGGATACCATGCCCCTCTATCAGGCGCAGATCGCCCACAGGATCGGCGATTTCGATGTGAAGGGCGGGGGGAGCGTTTTCAGCGCGGGCTATCCCAACCGCAACGCCGTCTACATCGACGCCGAAGGCAACGAGTATTACGGCAATATGTATCTCGGCACCTGCGGGGAGACGACGACCGACCGCGACTTTACAAACGGCGCAGACGGGAAACAGGTCCGTTTTTGGATCTGGGAGAGCGGGCTTCCCACTTCGACTTCCTTCTATTTCGACATCGATGATTCGGGAGAGCTCGATCTCCGCTCCCTGCCCTACGGCAACTACGCCTTTGCCTCCTTCGAGGGTGTGCAAAGCGGCGCGGGGACGCTCTATCTCGACGGGCACGGCGGTGCGACGTATACCGAAAACGGCGACGCCGTTCAGGGGACCTATGAGCCTCTCACGGGCGGCGGCTATCTCTTCGAGGCGGACGGGAAGACCTTCCGCTTCCTGCTCGACACCCTGACCGCGGACGATACGACGACCTACGTCTACCGTCTCTTTACGGAGGACACAAACCACGTCTATTTGGGGAAAGATTGGTCGGTGCTCGCCCTCGACGGCTACGGCGGCGCGTCCTATACCAACTGCTACGGCGACGTCTTCACGGGCAGCGTGCTCTTCTTTGCGGAAGGGCTCGGCTACTTCGAATCGGCGCGCCTTTCCGCGGTATTCTCCTACGGCGACGGAACGTTCGCCCTCATCGACCATTCAAGTCATCTCGCCTCCTTCTATTCGGAGAGCTTCGGTTCGGTGATCTTCGGCGAGGCGAAACTCATCGCGGAGGGCGTGGAGTACTTCTACACCGTGGAGAGGAATACCGTCACGCGGTACGCCGTTGCGGGCGATCATGCAAGTTCCACGATCCCGCTGTTCGGCGCGGGGAAGACCTATTCCTACAACGGAAAAAAGTACACGCGCTATGAGGGCGGGGCTCTGACCTTTACGCTCGAAGACCATGCGGACGCGGCGCTCGTCTTTACGCCGGACGGCGCGCAGTTCACCGCAAACGCCACCCTTGCGGGCGAAGGCGGGTATACCGTGACCGCCGAATATCTTGCGGGGCATCTCTTTGTCACCCTCGCATACCGCGCGGGTGCCGATACCCTGCTCGAAGAGTACGATCTCACCCTTCACTTCACGGGCGAAGGGAACACCTTCCAGACGGCTCCGAAGGGCAGTTCGGGCACTTATACCGACCGCGCTTTTGCGGGGCTTACCGCCACGATCGACGGGCGCAGGGTAGGCGGTTACTATCTCGCCGACGCCCTCACGCTCGCCCTGCCCGTGCAGGATACCGCGGGCAATCCGATCGCCTATGAAGGGACCTTCTCCGCCGCGAAAGAGGATACGGGCAACAGCCACTACTCGTTCGGCTATGCCAAGGCTCTGCCCGTTACGGGCAAGGACGGCGTCGTCTACACCGTCCGCTTCTTCCTCGACGACGGCGGGAAGCAGTTCATCCTTCACTCCGTATCCGTGGAGAGTTCGTACAACATCCGCGGCGCGGGCAAACTCACCGTGACCCAGCTTTGGGCGGGTTCGGCGTATATCGACGGCTACGAAAAGTTGGATGTCATGCGTCTCACCCTGCCCGAGTCGGGCGTCACCACGACGACCGAGTGGAAGATGCTGACAAAGATGAAGGCCGCCCTCGTGCGCCAGAACATGAATACGACGACGGGCTCCTACGACTATTCGGCGTACGTGTTCGACCTCACGTTCGGCGAGAACGGATTCGTGGAGAACGCCGAGAGCGAAGGGGAGTACGGCTACGCCATCGCCTATTCGGGCATCCGCTACGAGATCTCCTTCCTCTATCTGATGGACGGGGCGGATATGACGGTCGTCTACCTTCTCAGCTTCAAGGAATACGACTCCACCAAGCGGGACGCCGTGTTCGAAAAGAACGACGACGGGAGCTGGACCGTGACTGCGGGCGGCTCCGTCTATCGGGTGAAGATCGTCCCCGACGGCGGCGGATTTGCGATCGAAATGCAGTAAAAAAGCATGAAAAAAAGTGGGGCGCCGCGACCGCGGCGCCCCCGTTTTGAAGGACGGTTTTCGGACATGGATGGCACGAAATCGGTGAACGAGGTAGAAAACAGCATCAGAAAGAGGTTCCACCGCACGCTCTTTTCCCGCTTTGCGCAGGCGATCGTCATGTACCGTCTCGTCGAGGAGGGGGACCGCATCGCCGTCTGTATTTCGGGCGGAAAAGATTCCTTCCTCATGGCGAAGCTCTTTCAGGAACTCAAACGGCACGATAAGTTCCCCTTCGAGCTTCGGTTCCTCTGTATGGATCCCGGTTACAGCGCGGAAAACCGCCGCAGGATCGAGGAAAACGCCGCACTGCTCGGCATCCCCCTCGACATCTTTCCGACGGACATCTTCGAGAGCGTTTATCCCGTCGAGAAGTCTCCCTGCTACCTGTGCGCGCGGATGCGCCGCGGGCACCTCTACCGCCATGCGCAGGAACTCGGCTGTAACAAGATCGCGCTCGGGCACCACTACGACGACGTGATCGAGACCGTCCTCATGGGGATGCTCTACGGCGGGCAGGTGCAGACGATGATGCCCAAGCTGAGATCCGCAAATTTTTCGGGAATGGAGCTGATCCGCCCCCTCTATCTCGTCCGCGAGGAGGACATCAAGGCGTGGCGGGATGCAAACGGGCTCCGCTTTTTGCAGTGCGCCTGCCGTTTCACGGAGGAGAACAAGTGGAGCGAAGGCGGCGGGACGGGCGAGAGCAAGCGGCTCCGCGTGAAGGCGCTCATCCGCGAATTGAAGGCGGAATACGGGCAGGTCGAGCAGAATATCTTCAAGAGCGTGGAGAACGTCAACCTGTCCACCGTCATCGCCTACAAGGACAAGGCGGGCGTCAGACATCACTTCCTCGACGAATACTGAAAATCCTCAATCGGAAGGGGCGGCAAGACATCGGTCTTGCCGCCTTTACTCATATTCGCGTGCGGACGGGCATACCATATCCCCATGGAACAGTACGGAATGCCGTTAGAGGAAGTGTTGCGGAAGGTGGAGGGAAGCGCGGGCGGACTATCGTCCGCCGAGGCGGCGCGCCGTCTGCTTTCGGGCAGGAACGTGATCGGCGGCGGCAAAAAACGGAGCAAACTGCGCCTCTTCTTCGCGCAGTTCAAGGACCTCATGACGCTGATCCTCATCTCGGCGGCAGTCCTTTCGGGCGTACTCGCCTTTCTCACTCGGGATACGGGGGAACTCGTCGATACGGGGATCCTGCTCTTCATCATTCTGCTCAACGCGGTCGTCGGGTTTTTGCAGGAGTACCGCGCGGACAGCGCCCTCGAGAAGCTCAAAACGCTCACACGGTGCGAGGCGAAGGTCTCGCGGGACGGCAGGATCGTCCGCGTTGACGCCGAGGAGCTCGTCGTGGGCGACGTCGTCGAGCTCGAGGAGGGGGACAGGATCCCCGCCGACTGCCGCATCCTCTCCTCGGAGGAGTTCCGCGCGGACGAATCGTCTCTCACGGGGGAATCGGAGCCCGTCAGAAAGTACGACTGCGTCGTCTCCAAGAGCGGGCTCTCAGACCGTGCGAACACGGCGTTTTGCGCGACATTCTGCGTGAAGGGGCGGGCGCGCGCCGTCGTCGTCAATACGGGCGCCTCCACGGAGATGGGACGGGTCGCGGCGCTCTTGCACGAGAACAAGTCCGCGCCTTCTCCCCTCGATAAGACGATCTCCCGCCTCGGGAAGATCATCACCGTCTTCGTGCTCCTCGTCTCCCTCGTCCTGTTCGTCGGCGGACTGCTCGCCCGCAGGGTGAGCCTTCTGCAAAACCTGATGGCGGCGGTCGCGGTCGCCGTCGCCGCCATTCCCGAGGGCATGGGCGCCGTCGTCACCGTCATTCTCGCGATGGGCGTCCAACGCATGGCGAAGCGCCGCGCCGTGATGCGCAGGCTCTCCGCGGTGGAAGCGCTCGGGAGCTGTACCGTGATCTGCTCGGATAAGACGGGCACCCTCACAAAAAACAAGATGACGGTGGAGTCGGTCTTCGGCTTTTCGGCGGCGGCGGAGCGGGAGATCCTGCGCTGTATGCACGTCTGCCATACCGTCAAGGGGACGCAGGGCGGCTATCTCGGCGACCCTACGGAGATCGCGCTCTTGGAGTACGCCGATTTGCGCATTGACCGCTTTCCCTATACCCATGTCGGGGGTACACCCTTCTCTTCCGAGCGAAAGATGATGAGCGTGGCGGTCAAAACGGACAGGACGACGCTATACGTCAAGGGCGCTTTGGACGTCCTTCTCAAAAAATGTACCCGCGTCTTGGCGGAAAAGGTCCGTCCGCTCGGGGCGGAAGATCTTCGGGCGGTCTCCTCCGCGGCGGACGGGTATGCGCAAAACGCGATGCGGGTGCTCGCCTTCGCGATGGGGGAGGGGGACCGCGAGGAAAACCTCATCCTGCTCGGGCTCGCCGCCATGACCGATCCCCCCAAAGAGGGCGCCGCCCGCGCGGTGGAGACATTGAAGAGGGCGGGCGTCAAGACGGTGATGATCACGGGCGACGGCGCGGAGACCGCCTTTGCCATCGCCTCCCGCCTCGGGATCGCCGCGGCGCGGGGGGAAGTCGTCACGGGCGACGAACTCGACGGCATGGCGGAGGAGGAACTCGCGGCGCGGGCGGAGGGCTATTCGGTGTATGCGCGCGTCTCGCCCGGGCACAAGATGCGCATCGTCCGCGCCCTTCAAGCGAAGGGGGAGGTCGTCGCCATGACGGGCGACGGCGTCAACGATGCTCCCGCCTTAAAAGCCGCGGACATCGGCGTCGCCATGGGCTCGGGGACCGACGTCACGAAAAATGCCGCCGACATCGTGCTCGCCGACGACAATTTCGCCACGATGACGAGCGCCGTCGAGGAGGGCAGAAACGTCTTTTTCAACGTCAAAAAGACGATCTCCTTCTTCCTTGCGACCAATCTCGCCGAAGTGCTCTGCGTGCTCATCGTATCCCTCTTTTTCTGGCGGCTGGATTTTTTGACGTCCACCCAGCTCCTTTGGGTCAATTTGATCACCGACTCTTTGCCCGTCCTCGCGCTCGGAATGGAAAAGACGGAGGGCGCCATGCTCCGTCCCCCCGTCAGCGACCGTGAGATCTACGCCCCGCCCGCGCTCTTGAAGATCGTCCTGTTCGGCGTGATTCAGGCGGCGCTCATCGTTTCCGTGTTCATCTCCGCAGACATGGTATGGGGGAACGCCGTCGCAAGCACGATGTCCTTCGTCATGCTCTCCCTTTTGGAGCTATTTTATGCCTTCAACGTCAGAAAGGAGGATACCATGTCCAAGCCGAAGGACTTCGTATCCAATCCCGCGCTCCTCGTCACCGTCGCCGTCGGCGTAGCGCTCACGGTGCTTTTGGTCGCGACGCCGCTCCGCCTTCTCTTCGACCTCTCCGCGCTCGACGCCGCGCAGTGGGCTGTCTCCGTCGGGCTGTCCCTCGTCATCGTGCCCCTCGGCGAACTCTATAAGGGGATCGCCCTCGCAGGGAAAAAACGCCGAGCCGCCCCTCAGAAAGCCTTAAAGACGTAATTTTCCCCGCGGAAGTATTCGATGATCGCGGGAAGCGCCTCGGCGGTCGCGCCGTGCGGCGCCGAATCGTGGAGTAGGAGGACGACCCGCCGCTTGCCCTTCGCCGTCGCGATCGCGCGCTCTGTGAGCGTCTTCGCGTCCGCCCCGGGGATCTCCTCGTCCCCGCAGACGGCGTTCCACCACACAATGCGGTAGCCGCGCTCTTTGAGGAGGGTCTCCTTTGAGGGATGCCGTCCTCCGCCCGGGAAGCGGTAGACGGTTGCGGTGACGTCCGCCGTCTTCAAAATACGGTCGGCGCACGCCTCGACGTCTTCGAGAAAGGCGGCGTCGGAGGCGTAGATCGTCTCGTAGCGGTGGGAATCGGAGTGCACGCCGATGGTATGCCCTTCGTCGCGGATGCGGCGGAGCGTCTTTTCCCGCCCCGGAATGCGTTCCCCCACGACGAAGAACGTCGCTTTGATCTCTTCCGCTTTGAGGGTATCGAGGATCTTTTCGGTGACGGCGGTGCTCGGCCCGTCGTCGAACGTGAGGTAGACTTCGCGCTCTTCGGCAAATGTAAAGACGGGAGTCGCCATCGTCCGCCCCGAGAGGTGCGCGAGGAGGACGAGGAGCAATCCGAAGAGAAAGACGGCGATCGTCAGGGATTTTTTCTGCATATGCGGAGTTTGCGTAAAATTTCGCGAATTTATTTACTTTTCCTTTCGGTTGTGCTATAATAGGAGAAAGACTCGGAGGGATCGATATGATTACTTGCAAGAAATTCGGAACAACGAAGAACGGGGAGACCGTTTACGCCTTCACCATTGCGGACGGAAGAAGCAGGGTGACCATTCTCAACTACGGCGGGATCATCCAGCGTCTAATCGTTCCCGCGAAGGACGGGCGCATGACCGACGTCGTGCTCGGCTACAATACGGTCGCGGAATACGAGGAGAACGGCGGCTATCTCGGCGCGCTCATCGGCAGATTCGGCAACCGCATCGGCGGCGGGAAGTTCACCCTCGACGGGAAGGACTACCAGCTCTATTGCAACGACCGCGGCAACCATCTCCACGGCGGCAAGGAGGGCTTCAACCGCAAAGTTTGGGCATACGCCACCTCGGGCAACTCGCTCGCCCTCTCGATCATCTCTCCCGACGGCGAGGAGAATTATCCCGGGAATTTGAAGGTCACCGCCGTCTATACTTTCCGCAACAACGTCCTCAGGATCCATTACTTCGCCAAGTGCGACCAAAAGACGGTCGTGGGGCTGACCAATCACGCCTATTTCAACCTGAGCGGCGAGGGGACGGACGTCCTCGGGCATCTCCTCTGGATCGACAGCGACGAGATCGCTCCCACCGATGAGACGATGATCCCCACGGGCGGCTTCCGCGAAGTAGAGGGCACGCCCTTCGATTTCAATACGCCCAAGGCGGTCGGCCGCGACATCGGCGCGGACGACGAGGACCTCAAAAAGGGCAACGGGTACGATCACTGCTTCGTTTTGAAACAGGGGGCGGGAAATTACGCGAAATACGCCGAAGTCACGAGCCCCGCAACGGGCATCAAGATGTCCTGCTACACCGATATGCCCGCCGTACAGCTCTACACGGGCAACGGGCTCAACCAAAAGGGCAAGTATTCCTTCTACAAGGCGCACGCAGGGCTCTGCCTCGAGACGGAGGCGATCCCCAACAACGTCAACGTGCCCGAGTACGCCGAGAAGGGGAGCTCGGTCCTCGAAGCGGGGGAGGAGTACGATTTCATCGCCGCCTACGAATTCGGGATCGCAGACTAACAGGTCTTAACGGAGACCGCCGCGCAAATGAGCGCGGCGGGATTTTTTGCCCCTCTTGCGGAAAATTGCCGTAAATTTTCCCAAATCTCTTGTCAGGCGGGACCCCGATGTGCTAAAATTACTTTATTATACTCTCGGGGGAGGGTGGCATGGGCGAAATCATGGACGCGGAGAGGACGTTGTCCGTTCTCATCGACCGCATTACGGATATGTTGGAAGAGACGGTGGAAGCCGGGCAGAGCCTGCCCGACGATTATCACATGGGGATGCGCGCCGCGCTGGTCGCCTGTCTCGAGATCGTACAGGACTGCTGGGAAAAAGCCAAAACGCGGGGGCTCGATTGGGACATCGAGGAGAATTTCCCCGTCCGCTGAGGGGTCTTATCAATGAGCGGGGAAGGACGTTTTGACGAAGAAAGCGCGGCAGTCCGCCGTTTTTCCTTGACATCTTCCCGCTCTTTCATGTAAAATAAAACCATGATAATATTGGGACTCGATCCCGGTTACGGCACGATGGGCTACGGGGTCATCGAGAAAGACGGGCGCGGAAATTGTACCGCCGTGGACTACGGTGCGGTCAAGACGCCCGCAAGCGAGAATTTCGCCGTGCGTCTTTGTATGCTCGAGGAGGGCGTCAACGCGCTTTTCGATAAGTTTCATCCCGAAGAGGCGGCGATGGAGGAGCTGTTCTTCTCCAAAAACGTGACGACGGGCATCGCCGTCGCCCATGCGAGAGGGGTGATCCTGCTCACTTGCAACAAGCGGTGCGGCAAGATCTTCGAATATACGCCCAACCAGATCAAGCAGGCGCTGACGGGTTACGGCGCCGCGGACAAGGGGCAGATGCAGCGCGTGGTCGCGTCCCATCTCAGGCTGTCTTCGGTGCCCCGTCCCGACGACGCGGCGGACGCCCTTGCCGTCGCGCTTTGCCATGCTTTCACCAATCGTTTTGCGGGAATGTTCGGCGTCAGATAAGGAGCGCATATGATCGGTTATCTCAAAGGAAACGTAAAAGCGATCTCACCGGGGTCCGTCCTGTTGGAAGTGAACGGCGTGGGGTACGAAGTCGTCTGCTCGGGCGCGGCGTTTTCGCGGCTTGCGGGCGTACGTCCCGGGGAGACGGGGGAGGTCTACACCTATCTCAGGATCCAGGAGGACGACATCACCCTCTTCGGGTTTGCCGATCCGCGCGAGAAGGATCTCTTCCTCCGCCTCACCTCCGTGCAGGGCGTGGGCGCAAAGCTCGCCATCGCGATCCTCTCCTCCATGCGCCCGTCCGACGTCTCCGAGGCGATCGCCATGGCGGATTCCAAGCGGCTCTCCGCGGTGAAGGGCGTCGGGAAAAAGACGGCGGAGCGCATTATTTTGGAGCTCCACGGCAAGATCTCCGCAGACGAGATCTTGGGCAGTGAAACGGTGGGCGGGAGAGTTTCCGTGCCTACCATGTCCGAGGATGACGACGCCGTAGCCGCTCTGATGGGGTTGGGATTCACCAAACAGGAGAGCGCGCAGGCGGTAGCGAAGGCAAAGGCGAGAGGCGCGGGAACGGTGGAAGAGATTATCGCCGCCGCGCTCCGCGGGATGTAATAGGGGATAGAAGATGTTTGACGACGACAACGACAGGCTCCTTTCGAGCACCAAGAGCGAGTACGACATCGAAGAGAATATTCTCCGTCCCAAGACGATGGAGGAGTATGTCGGGCAGGACAAGGTCAAGGAGAACCTTGCGGTGTATATGGCTGCCGCCAAGAACCGCGGGGAAGCGCTTGACCACGTCTTGCTGTACGGCCCGCCCGGGCTCGGCAAGACGACCCTCGCCCATATCATCGCCAACACGATGGGCACGCAGATCAAGGTGACGAGCGGGCCCGCCATCGAGCGCGCGGGCGATCTCGCCGCCATTCTGACCAATCTCAACGAGGGGGACGTCCTCTTTATCGACGAGATCCACCGCCTCAACCATCAAGTGGAGGAGATCCTGTATTCCGCGATGGAGGACTACGCGCTCGACATCATCGTGGGCAAGGGGCCTTCCGCCCGCAACATCCGCTTTTCGCTCAAACGGTTTACCCTCATCGGCGCGACGACCCGCGCAGGAATGCTCTCTTCCCCTTTACGCGACCGTTTCGGCATCATGTGCCGCCTCGATATGTACACGCCCGAGGAGCTCAAACGCATCGTGACCCGTTCCGCGAAGACCCTCGGCATCTCCATCGAGGAGGACGGGGCGTTTGAGATCGCGAGAAGGTCCCGCGGGACGCCGCGGATCGCGAACCGTCTCTTAAAGCGCGTGCGGGATTTCTCCGCCGTGATGGGCAGTACCGCCGTCACCCGCGCCGACGCAAACAAGGCGCTCCTGCGCATGGAGATCGACGGTTTGGGGCTGGACGAGACCGACCGCAACCTCCTCCGCGCGCTGATCGAGAAGTTCAACGGGGGTCCTGCGGGGTTGGAGACCCTCGCGGCGACGATCAACGAGGACGTCGGCACCATCGAGGATATTTACGAGCCCTATCTCCTGCAACTCGGGTTTATCGCGCGTACCCCGCGCGGGCGGGTCTGTCTTAAAGGCGGGTATGAGCATATGGGCGTACAGATGCCCGAAGCCGTGAGAAGGCAGATGAGCGTTTTCGACGACGGCGACTGATTTTTTTCCTATGAAAACTTCCGATTTTTATTACGATCTACCCGAGGAGCTGATCGCCCAAACTCCCGCAGAGCCGCGCGATTCGTCGCGGCTTTTGGTCTATCATCGGGACACGAAGACGATCGAACACCGCATTTTCCGCGACATCACCGACTATCTCAAAGCAGGCGACGTGCTCGTCGTCAACCGCACCCGCGTTCTCCCCGCGAGGATCTATGCGACTACCATGTCCGGGGGGAAGGTGGAAGTTTTGCTCTTGAAGCGGTTGGAGCTCGACGAGTGGGAGGTGCTCGTAAAGCCGGGGAAGAAGTGCAGGGTCGGGACGAAGCTGACCGTCGGACAGGAGCTCTCCCTCGAAGTAAAGGCGATCGCCGAGACGGGCGAGCGGATTGTCAAATTTTATTATCAAGGCGCGTTTGAAGACGTGCTTTCCCGCGTAGGGACCATGCCTCTTCCGCCCTATATCCATGAAAAACTCGGCGATCCCGAGCGCTATCAGACGGTCTATTCCCGCGAAAACGGGTCGGCGGCGGCGCCCACGGCAGGGCTTCACTTCACCCCCGAGCTACTCGGAAAGATCCGCGCGATGGGCGTGGAGATCGTAGAGGTCCTGCTCCATGTGGGGCTTGGGACCTTCCGTCCCGTCAAGGTGGACGACGTGGAAAACCACGTCATGCACAGCGAATTCTATGAGGTAAGTCAAGAGGCGGCGGAGACGATCAACCGCGCCAAACGGGAGGGGCGGCGAATCGTATGCGTGGGGACGACTTCGGTGCGTACGCTCGAGACGGTTGCGGACATGGGTGGCTTCATTCACGCGGGAAGCGGCGAGACGAGCATCTTTCTCTATCCCCCTTACCGCATGAAGTGCGTGGACGCGCTCATCACCAATTTTCATCTTCCCGAGAGTACTCTCCTCATGCTCGTGAGCTGTCTCTGTTCCCGCGAGGAGGTCTTAGACGTCTATCGGGTTGCGGTTGGGGAGGGGTATCGGTTTTTTTCTTTCGGCGATGCTTGCCTCTTTTTATAAACTTCGCAATACTGCGTCGAGCTTGCGCGCTCCTCGGTCACGTACGTCTCTGTACGCTCCCTTCGTCGCTTACGCGCTCTCCTTGTCTTGCTTGCTTCTAAAAAGAGGCATTCGGTTTCCTTGGCTTATAGCTGTCGCAATACTTCGTCGGGCTTGCGCGCTCCTCGGTCACGTACGTCTCTGTACGCTCCCGTCGTCGCTTACGCGCTCTCCTTGTCTTGCTCGGCTCTAAGCCGAGCGGTCCTGCTTCCCCTTGCGCGCCCCTCGGTCATTTACCTCAAAGTAAACTCCCTTCGGGTTTTCCTCACCCCTCTATCCCATTGCTATGAACAACGAATATTTTTCCTTTGAACTTCAAAAGACCGATCCCGAGACGGGTGCGCGCGCGGGTATTCTGCATACCCCGCACGGCGATATCGAAACGCCCGTCTATATGCCCGTCGGCACGCAGGCGTCCGTGAAGGGGATGCTCCCCCGCGACCTCAAAGAGATCGGCTCGCAGATCATCCTTTCCAACACCTATCATCTCTACCTGCGCCCCGGCGACGAGCTCATCGCGCGGGCGGGCGGGTTGCACCGCTTCATGAATTGGGACCGTCCCATTCTCACCGACAGCGGCGGGTTTCAGGTATTTTCCCTCTCCTCCCTCAACAAGATCACCGAGGACGGCGTGACTTTTTCCTCCCATGTAGACGGGAGCAGACATCAGTTTACCCCCGAACGGGTGATGGAGATCGAGCACAATCTCGGCGCCGACATCATCATGCCGCTCGACGTCTGTTCGGAGTACGGCTATACCCGCGATCAAGCCAAAAACGCGATGGATCTCACCCTCCGTTGGCTCGAACGGTGCTACCATGCCCAAGACAACCCCGCACAGGCGCTCTTTCCCATCGTGCAGGGGAACTTCTATGAAGACCTCCGTCTGACCGCTCTGAAAGAGACCCTTCCCTTCGTCAAACACGGGATCGCCATCGGCGGGCTCTCCGTGGGGGAGCCCAAATCCCTCATGTACCGCCTGCTCGACGTCATGCAACCCCACCTTCCCGCCGACGTGCCCCGCTATCTCATGGGCGTGGGTTCGCCCGATTGCCTCATTGAGGGCGTACTCCGCGGGATCGATATGTTCGACTGCGTGCTTGCGACCCGCGTCGCCCGCAACGGAACGGCGTTTACGTCTCAGGGCAAAGTCGTCGTACGGAACGGGAAATACCGTGAAGACTTTACACCCCTCGATCCCGCCTGCGGCTGTTATACCTGCCGCAATTACACCAAGGCGTATCTCCGCCATATGCTCAACGTGGGGGAGATGATGGGCGGGATGTTGCTCTCCCTTCACAACATTGCCTATCTCCATTCCCTCATGCGCGGGCTGAGGGAGAGCATCCTCGGCGGTTACGTCAAAGAATACGCGCGGGAGGCGCTCAAAGCGCAGAGTTCGACATAAAATTGTACGATCTCACGCTTTGTGTGGGAAATTTCACCTAAAAACGCTTGCTAAAAGCGGCAAAATAGGATAAGATAGAAAAAAGGAGATAAATTATGTTTTTCTGGAATTTGTTGGACGGCGCCGAAGGGACCGATCCTGAGACCTCCCCGGCTACGGGCGGACTTCCCGGTTGGGTTTTTCCCGTCGTGATCGGGGTCCTTGTCGTACTTTTGCTTTTGTGGTTCTTCTATTCGAGCAGAAAGAACAAACAGCGCAACAGCGAGTATGCCGAACAGCTCAACGCCATTCAGCCCGGCAATAAGGTAAAGAGCGCGGGCGGACTGTGCGGCGTGGTCGTCGAAGTCTGCGACGACAACACCGTCATCATCGAGACGGGCAGCGACAAATCGGGCAAGTCCTACTTCAAGCTCGACAAGGCTTCCATCTATCAGACGGACGCGAAGGGCCCCGCCCAGATCGCCCGCGAAGCGAAGGAAGCAGAGAAGAAAGCGGGGAAGGAAGGAAAGGCTTCCGCGCAAGACGAGGCACCCATGCCCGCGGAAGAGCCCGCAAAAGAGCCTGTAACGCCCGAGGAAGCGCCTTCGGAGCAGGAGACTTTGAAGCCCGCGGAAGAGCCTTCGGAAGCGGAAACCACGCAGGAAGAGACGCCCGCGGAAGAATGATCGGGAGCATATTTCAACGCGCCTCCGCATACGGTATCGTGTGCGGAGGTTTTTTTATGGAAAAGCGTTGGAAAGCGGCGAAAGAAATCTTGCTCGCGGGGACTGCGGGCGCCATCTTTTATCTCTTTGCGGCGGCGGTCTTCGCCGTGATCGTGCGGGCGTACGCTCCCCCGCAGACGGTGGTCACCGCGGTGAATTGGACGTTTAAGGCGCTTGCCTCGCTCGCCTTTTCCCTTCTCTTCGTCCGTAAGGGCAGGGCGATCTGGAAGGGCGCGGCGGCGGGAGTTTTCTCCTGTCTCCTCTCTCTTCTCCTCTTTGCGGCGATCGGGGGCGGATTCCGCATCACCGCGCTCTTCCCGCTCGAGCTCGTCCTCGCCGCCCTTTTCGGCGGGATCGGCGCGATCCTCGGCGTAAAATTACGGAAAGAGGAGTAAATTGCTTGCAAATTGCCGCGGAAGGTAGTATAATGGGAAAAAACGATGAAGGAGATCCTCCATGATCAAGACGATTGCCAAGCCTTCCGAGAAGAAGATCACGGGTTGCGGCGAGTGCAGAAGCACCTGCCAGTCCGCCTGCAAGACGAGCTGTACCGTAGGGAACCAGTCCTGCGAACGCGTCACCAAAGAGCAGAAGATCGAGAGAAAATAATCCGCCCGAAACCTGCACGGAGCGACGGATCCCGTCGCTCTTTTGACGTACTTTCGGAAATTGCCATGGTCCACATCTTTACTTATCACGACAATTACTACATCTACGATACGGGCAGCGGGAGCCTGCACGTCTGCGACGAAAAGACGGCGCGCACCTTAAAGGGCGAGCCTGTCGAAATGACGGACGAAGAGCTCGCCGCGGTCCTCGCCGACGTCGAGGGGTTGAAGGCGGCGGGGCTTTACGACGCCCCCGAGCCCGCGGTACAGCCCGTAAAGTCCGGCGAGGTGAAGGCGCTCTGCCTCCATGTCTCGCACGACTGCAATCTCCGCTGCCGCTATTGCTTTGCCGACGAAGGCGCCTACCATGCCGCGCGCGAAGTGATGTCGTTCGGGACGGCGAAGGCGGCGATCGACTTCCTTCTCGAAAAGAGCGGACGCCGCAAGGTGCTCGAAGTGGACTTCTTCGGCGGCGAGCCCTTGATGAATTTCGACGTCGTCAAGCGCACCGTGTACTACGCCAAGGAAGAGGGGGCGAAGCGGGGGAAGAAGTTCCTCTTTACGACCACCACCAACGGGCTCTTGCTCGACGAAGAGCGCGCCGCCTTCCTCAACGAGGAGATGGAGAACGTCGTTCTCTCCCTCGACGGCAGGAAGGAGATCCACGACGCGGTGCGGAAGACGGTCAACGGCAAGGGAAGTTTCGACGCCGTCTTCGAAAAGATCAAGAAGTTCGTCGAAATACGGGGGGACAAGCACTACTACGTCCGCGGCACCTTTACCGCGAAGAACCTCGACTTTTCCAAGGACGTCCTCTTTCTCGCCGACAGCGGATTCGAAAGTATCTCCCTCGAGCCCGTCGTCACCGACATCGAGGACCTTAAAATCGGCGAAGAGCATCTTCCCGCGATCGAGCGGGAGTACGAGAAGCTGTGCGACGAGTACATCCGCCGCGAAGCGGAGGGGAAGGGCTTCCTCTTCTTCCACTTCCACGTCGATCTCGAAGGGGCGCCCTGTCTTCAAAAGAAGGTCTCCGCCTGCGGCGCGGGCAACGAGTATTTCTCGGTCGTGCCAAACGGGGACATCTATCCCTGCCACCAGTTCGCGGGGGACAAGGATTTTAGGATGGGCAACGTCTTTACGGGGGAGCTTGATCCCGTTCTCCGCGCAAAGTTCGCCCGAAGCTGTCTCTTTACGCGCAAGAAATGTGCGGACTGTTTCGCCAAATTTCTGTGTTCGGGCGGGTGCAGCGCCAACAACTATCATTACTGCGGGGACATCGAGGAGCCCTATCCCATCACCTGCGCGATGATGAAGAAACGGTTGGAGTGTGCGATGCACGTGCTCGCCGCGCGGAAGTTGCGCGAAAATTAAAGAATTTTCCGAGAAAAATCCCGTAAGCGGCGCGTTTCGGCTTGACGAGCCCCGCCGTTTCCTATATAATTAAGAGAGTGAGTTTTCCGGTGCGAGATCTGCCGTGCGGCGGAACGTCGCGAAAGGGTTGTCCCGCTCACGTTTTACAGGAGGAATCAATGGGCAAGAAGAAATCGGCGGTGATCCTCATCTTGATCACCATCCTCATACTTGGTCTGTGCTTCATGTGCACGGTATCTTTTTCGTATGGGACGGACAAGATGAAGACGTTTGATTCCGTCGTCAACATGATGGGGAAGGACGCCAAGCTGGGCGCCCCGCTCGCCGACGGCGAGAATTACCGCGGCGGCGGCTATACGGCGGTCTATTATCCCGACGGCGTCATCTCCGCGGAAGAGTATGAAAAGAACTGCGCGTCGCTCAAAGCGGCGAGCGAAGCGGACGCCGAAGACCAAGAGAAGGCGGACGCCTATACCGACTACCGCGACGGGTATCTCCCGTACGGGTCGCTCTACCTCGAAAAGGAGAGCGTCTGCGGCGGTGCGGACGGGACCGAACCGACCGAGGAGTTCCTCGAAAAGTTCGATAGCGCCGTCGAGCTCTTCCGCGCCCGCTACGGCAGGCTCAATATGACCGACGTCACCGTCGCCGTGACCGACGGCCTCTCCGTGAAGGTCTTCCTTCCCGACTACGGCACTGCGCAGGCGGTCATCATCAATTACTTCTCCTACACGGGCGAGTTCTCGTTGACGTACGGCTCGAGCCCCTCCACCGCGACGGGCATCGAGTACAGCAAGAAGGACAACGAGACGGTGCGCGACTACGTCAAGGGCGCAAGCTGGGGGACCAACGGTTCCACGGCGTACGTCGCCGTCCGCCTGACTTCCAAGGGGAAGGACGTCCTCTCGAATTGGACGCAGGGTGCGGCGTCGAGCGCGATCACCCTGTACTTCAACGTGGGCGACGAACAGGTCATCTCCCTCTCGATCAGCGAGCAGGTGACTTCGTCCACGATCTATGTCAGCGGCAGTTACACTTCCGAGACGGCGAAGGCGGTCGCAACGACGATCGATTCCGCGATCAACGGCGCACAGACCGATCTCGGCTTTACGGTGGGGAGCTGTTACCGCAGCGGGGCGCTCTTCGGCGACCTTGCGCTCACCCTCCTCTACATCGGGTTCGGCGTGCTCTTCGTCGCGATGATGGCGTTCTTCTTCATCCGCTACCGCTCGCTCGCCGTGGTGCACCTCTACACCTTCCTTCTGTGGCTGTTCCTGCTGATCATCGTCTATTGGGGCGTGGGTCTGCACATCGGGATCGAGATCTTCCTCGCCCTCGTCCTTTCGGGCGCACTGCTCTCCGTCTCCAACGCCTATTCGTTCGAATGCGCGCGGAAGGAGTATTCGTACGGCAAGACGATGGCGTCTTCGGTCAAGGCGGGCTACAAGCGTTGCCTCTGGCCCTTGCTCGACGCTCACGGCGTGCTCGCGCTGTTTGCGGTGCTCGTCTATGCGATCGGGATCACCGAGCTTCACTTCTTCGGGCTTGCCCTCGTGCTCGGCGTCGTATTCTCCGCGCTCGGCACGCTCGCCGTCAACAGGCTTCATTGGGCGGCGATGATGTCGTTCGCCAAAGATAAGGGCAAGTTCTGCAACTTCAAGCGGGAGGACGACGATGATGAATAAGCTCTCCGGTAAGAAATTTTCCCTGTTTGCGGCGCTCTCGCTGGTCGTGATCGTCGCGGGCATCATACTCTATTCCCTCCTCGGCTTCAACACCGCGCCCGACCGCCGCAAGAGCTATACGTTCGAAGTGAAGTACGAAATGCTTCTGCAAGTCTTCGACCAAGAGGACGACCTCTGCGACCTCTGCGAGACCAACTTCGAAAAGGGCGGCGTCTCCTACAAGAGCCGCGAGATCACTTCGTCGATCGACGCATCCTCCTTCTCCAACACGACGGACATGGTGCTCGTCTATACCTTCGGCGCCGACGCGGACGTCACGGTGCTCGACGACTGTGCGAGAGCGGTCAACGCGCATGAGTTTACCGACGCGGAGGGGACGCAGACGGCGTTTGTCCACGCCTCCTACCATGCCAACAGCGGATTTGCGTTTTCCACGGCGGCTTGGAGGGGCGCGATCGCCATCGCCGTCGCCGCCTTCGTCGCCCTCGCCTATCTGACCATCCGCTTCGGCGTGAGTTGCGGCGTCGCGGGGCTCGTCTGCTGTCTGCACGATACCCTCTTCACGCTCGCGGTCTTCGCAATCACCCGTTTCCCCGTATACGGGTTTATGCCCGTGCTGTACGCGGCGGTCGCGGCGTTCGTCTCCGTCTCGCTGTGGATGGTACTCTGTATCGCCATGCGGCAGAACTTCAAATCGCCCGACTTCGCTTCCCTCTCCCGTTCGGAGATCGTCCGTGAGACGGTGAAGCGTACGCGCAAGCCCTTCTTTGCGGTGGCGATCGTCTTCGCCGCGGCGATCGCGGTGATCGGTGCGATCGGCGTTGCAGGTACGGCGCTCTCCATCCTTCCCGCCCTCGTCGGCGTGGCGGTCCCCGTCTATTCGGCGCTTCTGATCGGTCCCGAGGTCTGCGCAATGCTCCAAAAGCGGCTCGATAAGTGGCGCGCGTCCAAGAAGAAGGGGTATGTCGGCAAGAAAAAGGCGGCGGCACAGGAGTCCGATCCGGAGTAACCGCCCGAAATGAATCGAGACGGCGGGGTGACCCGCCGTTTTTGTTAGAAGCTATGACGAAACTTGTCCGCGAATTCAGTTTTTCGCCCGAACAACTTCATGAAGTAGCGGAGCTTGCCCGCGCCATCGGCGTCACCGGGACGACGGCGGGCATTCTGTACGCGCGCGGTCTCGACACCGAGGAAAAGGCGCGCGCCTTTCTCGCGCCCTCGAAGAAACATTTCCTCTCGCCCTTCCTCATGCGCGGCATGAAGGAGGCGAAGGAACTTTTGGAGAAGGCCCGCGGCGAGGGCTGGCGGGTCGCGGTGTTCGGCGATTACGACGCGGACGGGATCGGCGCCTGCGCCATCCTATCCCGCGCGCTGACCATGTTCGGGATCGAACCCTACGTCTTCGTCCCCGAACGTACGGACGGTTACGGGCTCTCCGTCGCCGCCATCGACCGCATTTTCGACGAATTTCTGCCCGACCTCATTGTCACCGTGGACTGCGGCATCTCCTGCAAACAGGAGGTGGAATATATCAAGGAGCAGGGGGCGTATGTGATCGTCACCGATCACCATGAACTGCCCGACGAACTGCCCGAGTGTATCGTCGTCAACCCTAAATTGGAGGACGACTATCCCTACGACAACCTCTGCGGCGCGGGCGTCGCGCTCAAACTCGCGCAGGCGCTCGTCGGCGACCGTGCGGACGGGCTCGTCGATTTCGCCGCCCTCTCCACCGTGGCGGACAGCGTACCCCTCTTCGGCGAGAACCGCGACATCGTGGCGGAAGGGCTCCGCCTCATGGAAAAGAGCCTCCGCCCCGCCTTTGCCGCCCTCTTGGGGAAAACGGGCGAGATCACGGCGCAGACGCTCGCCTTCACCGTCGCGCCCCGCGTCAACGCCGCGGGCAGGATGGGGGACGCCGCCTCCGCCCTCAAACTCTTTTTGAGCGAGGACGAAGGGGAGATCGAAGAGCTCGGCGCCCGCCTCAACGCCTATAATCTCGAGCGCCAGAAGCGCTGCGACGAACTCTATACGCAGGCGCACGGGGAAGTGCTCCGCCAAGGAGCTTACGGCAACGTCGTCATGCTCGCGAGCGAAAATTGGAACGCGGGCTTTGTGGGGATCGTCGCCGCAAGGATCGCCGAGGAATTCGCCCGTCCCGCCCTGCTCTTTGTCCGCCGCGGAGAGATGCTTCGGGGGAGCGCGCGGAGCATCGAGAGCGTCAACATCTTCGAGGCGCTCAAAAGCTGTTCATCCTATATCGAAGAATTCGGCGGGCACGCACAGGCGGCGGGCGTCAACGTCTCGGAGGATTCCTTTGAGGACCTCAGGGCCGCGCTCGATGGATACATCGCCGCCCACTACACGCGGGAGGACTTCGAAAAGAGCATCCCCGTCGCGGGAGAGCTCTCGGAAGATTTCCGCACGGTCGCGCACGAGATCACCATGCTCGAGCCCTGCGGCATCGGCAACCGCCGTCCGCTCTTCTACGTCTCGGCGGGCAGTGTGAACGCCGCGCCCATCAAACCGGGGTCGCCCCACCTCACCATGAACGTGGGGGGCTTCGAACTCGTCTACTTCAACGGCGCGCGCGACCTCGGGATCCTCGAAAGCGATGTCGAAAAGCGCATCGTCTTCGAGTACAACGTCTCCCGCTATCGCGGCAAGGAGTATGTGAAGGGCTTCGTCCGTTGCGTCACATACGACGGCTTTACGGGCAAAGACATCGAGCTCGAAGCGTTTGAACGCCGTCTCGGAAGAATGGCGAAGGCGGATACGAGCAAACATATGGAAGAGGGCGACCTCAATGCGTTTTTGAAGGACCGCTTGGAGGGCTGTGCCTACGGGCTCGCCGCCGTCCTCGACGACCGCGCCTCCCTCGCCCGCTTCCCCGCGTTAAACGGCATGGAGCTCGACGTATTCCGCCCCTCTTCGGGCAGTTGCGCCAATATCGTTTTGTTTGCGCCCGACGAAGACTGCGATCTTTCCGTCTTCCGCGACGTCGTCTTTCTCGACGGTGCGGCGTCTCCCGTCGGAGGGCATACCAATGTCGTTTCCAACGCCTCTGTTTCGGACATGGGTGCCATGAAACGCGTCTCCGCCGTACGGGAAGACCTACTCGAACTCTTTGCGGCGTTGCGCCGTGCGGAGGGTGCGGAGACGGGCGAAAGCTATGCGGAAGCGGCGCGGCGGCTGAAACTTCCGTTTGCGCCCGAGCAGGTCGTCTTTGCGCTCGCCGTCTTCGAAGAGCTCGGGCTCATCTCGCTGAAAGGGGGCCGTCTCGCCGTCCCCCGCGGAAGGAAAGCCGATCTCAAATCTTCCGCCGTCTACCGGGCGGTGGCGCGGATCAAGGAGGGTGGACCGTGGACGCGATCCTGATGAAAATCTACGAATATTACACGGGCGAAGACCGCGATATGCTCCTGCACGCCTACGATTACGCCAAGGCCGCGCACGAAAACCAGAAGCGCGCTTCGGGCGAACCGTATTTCATCCACCCGTGCGCGGTCGCCGAGATCTTGGTCGAGCTCGGGCTGGACGCCGAGACCATCGCGGGCGCCCTTTTGCACGACGTCATCGAGGATACGCCTTCCACCGAGGAGGACATCCGCCGCGAGTTCGGCGAAAACGTGCTCTCGCTGGTTTCGGGGGTGACCAAACTCGATAAGATCGTCTTCAAATCGGAGGAAGAGGAGGAGGCGGAAAACTTCCGCAAGATCTTCATCGCGATGGCGAAGGATATCCGCGTCATCATCATCAAGCTCGCCGACCGTCTCCACAATATGCGCTCGCTCAACTACCTCTCCCCCGAACGTCAGCAGAAGATGGCGAAGGAGACCCTCGACATCTACGCTCCCATCGCGGGCAGGCTGGGTATCAGCCAGGTGAAGTGCGAGCTCGAAGACCTCTGCCTCAAATATCTCGACCCCGCCGCATTCGAGTATCTCGTCGAGAACATCCACCAAAAGCTCGAGGAGCGCAACCGTTTCGTGGATTTCGTCGTCCGCGAGATCAACGATATTCTCACCGAGTCGGGCATTCACGGCGAAGTCTTCGGCAGACCCAAGCATTTCTACTCCATCTATAAAAAGATGAAGAGCAAGAATAAGACGTTGGACCAGATCTACGACCTCACGGCGGTGCGGGTCATCGTCGCCACCGTAGACGAATGCTACGAAGTGCTCGGCAAGATCCACAAGACGTGGAAACCCGTCCCCGGCAGGATCAAGGACTATATCGCAACGCCCAAGCCCAACCTCTACCAATCGCTGCATACGACGGTCGTCACCAACTTCGGACAGCCGTTCGAGATCCAGATCCGCACCGAGGAGATGCACCGCACGGCGGAATACGGTATCGCGGCGCATTGGAAATACAAGGAACAGCGCGAACAGGAGACCTCGCTCGACCAGCGCATCGCATGGGTGCGCGAGATGATGGACTTGCAGGGGGGATTCCGCGATTCCCGCGAGTTCATGGATTCGGTGAAGGAGGAACTTTACAGCACCGAGCTTCTCGTCTTCACGCCGCAGAGCAAGGTCATCTCCCTTCCCGTGGGCGCGACGCCCGTCGATTTCGCCTACGCCATCCACTCGGAGGTGGGCAACCACTGCACGGGCGCCAAGGTCAACGGCAAGATCGTGCCCTTGAACTCCGAACTCGAGCTCGGGGACGTCGTCGAGATCATCACCTCTCCCACGAGCAAGGGCCCTTCCCGCGACTGGCTCAAATTCATCAAATCTCCTTCCGCCAAGGCGAAGATCAAGACCTTCTATAAGAAGGAGACCAAGGAAGAGAACATCCGTCTCGGCAGAAGTATGCTCGAAGAGGGCGCCAAACGCAAGGGGTACGTCCTCTCCGAGATCCTCACGGCGGAGAGTTTCAAGAAGGTCTCCGAAAAACTCGCCTTCGATACGCAGGAAGAGATGTTCGCCGCCGTCGGCTACGGCGCCGTCTCCGTCAATCAGGTTCTCTTCAAGCTCATCGACTATTTCCGCAAGGAAGTCCCTCAGCCCATCGAGGTCCGCCCCTTCAAGGAGAAGCACGACGGGAGCGCCGTCACCGTCAAGGGGATGACGGGCCTTCTCGTCTCCTTTGCGGGGTGCTGTTCGCCCGTCCCCGGGGACGACATCGTGGGCTTCGTCACGCGGGGAAGGGGACTTGTCATCCACAGGAGGGACTGCCCCAACCTCCGCAACGCCGATCCCGAGCGTCTGCAACCCGCCGAATGGACGGATAAATCCGCCCAATCCCGCTTCAAGGTCGCGATCGTGGTCTACGCGGAGGAACAGGGCGCCGCGCTTTCGGCGATCTCGCAGAGCATCACCGAGATGAAGCTCTCCATCTCCTCGATCAACGGCAGATACGATAAGAACGGGGACGCCATCGTGGAGCTCACCGTGAGCCTCCCGAGCAAGCAGGACGTCGAGACCCTTCTCGGCAAGATCCGCGCAAATCCCCGCATTCTCGACGTGCACAGAATGAGCAACTGAGCCTTTCCGTAAGGTAGAACGCCTTGCGCAGTTTCGGAAAGAAGAGCTTCGGAGCGGATATGGACATTTTTCTCCTTTCTCCCCGCGGTTTCGCGGCGAATACCTATCTTGTCACACAGGACGGAAAGACCGCCGTCGCCGTCGACGCCGCACAGCCCCGCGTCCTCGAAGAGGCGCAAAAGAGGGGCTTGGAGGTGAAATACGTCCTCCTCACGCACGGGCATTTCGACCATATCGGCGGGTGCGCCGCCCTGCGCGCGGCAGGCGCTTCGGTGGGTTGTCTTTCGTCGGAACGGGACCTCGCGCTCTCTTGCAATCTCGGCGACCGTTTCGGCGTTCCCGTCCCACCCTTCGGCGTCGATCTGACCTTTGAGGACGGCGACGTTTTGGAGCTTTGCGGGCTGTCCGTCTCGGTCATGGGTACCCCCGGGCACACCGCGGGTAGCGTTTCGTATCTCGTCTCCCCGCAAGCTCCTGCGGCGGGGGAAGGGGGAGATCCCGTCCTTTTTACGGGCGACACCCTCTTTGCGGGCGACGTCGGCAGGACCGATCTTCCCACGGGAAGTGCGGCGGCGCTCGGGGAGAGCCTGAAAAAACTCTGCGCGCTCGAGGGGGATCTGCCCGTCTATCCCGGCCACGGCGCGCCCACGACGCTCGGCAGGGAGCGCAAATACAACCGTTGGATCCGCCTATGATCACTTCCGTCTGCAAATGGCTCGAACCCGAGCTTATGGACGTCGTCCGCCTCTTCGAGGGAGCGGAGACATTGGAGATCGCCCACGAGGTCAACCCGGAGGGCGGCTGTTTCGAGAACAAATTTCAAGCGGGGGATAGGACGTTTTGCAGGACGGACCCCGTCAACGCCCATAGCGATTTGGAGTACAAGAGCCTCATGAAGCGCTACGCCAAGCTCTCGCTCTACCGCTTCCTCTCCGATTACTACCATAAAACGCTCCCGTGGGGTTCGCTCACGGGGATCCGTCCCACCCGCCTTGCCTATGCCGAACAGGACGCAGGGCGGGATTTTCGCGCCCTGTTCGAAGAGATGGGCGTATCAAAGGAGAACATCGGGCTCGTCGCGCGCGTCCTCAAAGGGCAAGAGGGGATCTACGAGCGCCGCGAGGGGAACTGCGACCTCTTCGTCTCCCTTCCCTTCTGCCCGACGAAGTGCACCTACTGCTCCTTTATCACCGCGCCCATCGAGCGCACGCGCGGCTTTGTACCCGCCTATCTCGAAGCCATCGAGAGGGAATTGGAGGGTACCATGTCCGCGATCGGGCGTCTCAGATCGGTCTACATTGGGGGCGGAACGCCCTTCGTGCTCGAAGCGGAAGACCTCGCGCGGGTGCTCGGGGCCGTCGATCGGGTGCGCGGAAACGGGTGCGAGCTCACGGTGGAAGCGGGCAGGCCGGACGTCTTCACCGAAGCAAAGCTCGAGGTCTGTAAGCGGTACGGCGTAACGAGGATCTGCATCAACGCCCAGAGCTTTTCCGACCGTACGCTCGCCGCCATCGGGCGCAAACACAGCGCCGAAGACGTCTATCGCGCCTTCTCGATGGCAAAGCCCTACGGGTTCGACGTCAACTGCGACCTCATCGCGGGGCTGACGGGCGAATCGGTTGAAGAATTCAAGCGCAGCATCGACGCCGCCCTCTCCCTTTCGCCCGAAAACATCACCGTCCACACCCTCTGTTTGAAGAAGGGCGCGAAGCTCAAAGAAGAGACGCAGACCCTTTCCGAGGGGGGTATGTCCGAGATGATCGCTTACTCGCGCGAAAAACTCACCGCGGCGGGCTACGAACCGTACTACCTCTACCGCCAAAAATACATGGCGGGCGCGCACGAGAACGTCGGGTGGACGAAGCCCGGCAAGGCGTGCGTCTACAATGTGGACGTGATGGAGGAGACGGCAGACAACCTCGCCGTCGGGAGCAACGCGATCTCCAAGCGCGTGATCTTGAAGGAGGGGCGGATCGAGCGGATCGGCAGTTCCAAGGATATTCCCACCTACCTCGCGAAGGTCGGCGCGCTCATCGAAGAGAAGAAAAGGCTCTTTTCGGTTTGACGCCCACGCCCGCATTTCCCAAGGTCCGCGCCGCCGAAGACAAGCCGCGAAAGACAAAGATCCGCCGCGGAAGACGAAAGTTTATATTGTGCGCGCCCGTACGCGTATACAATATATAATATTATCCATATCCCGCTTTCGGGGAGGGCGCGTTCCGCGCCTTTTTTTATGTCTTTTCGCGGCGTTCTGCGCCTTTTGCCGTATCGGGGCGGCGTCGGATCCTCCCCCGATCCGCGGATTTTTCTCCTCCGCAGGGAAACAAAGTCACAAAATTTGTTTTTTCGGCAAAGGAAAACAAAAAAGCTGTTGTAATTTTTTTCAAAAAGATATTGACAGACCCAAAATTATGATGTAGAATATTGTTGCTATTGTATAAATGGCAAATTCTAACTATTTCAAAAGGGGAGGACGAACAAGACATGAAGAAGCTGAAGATCCTGTTGATCACGCTCTTCGCGGCTGCGATGTCTCTTTGCCTGTTCGCTTGCGGCGGCGGCAAAAAGGCGCCCGGCGCGATCGTAAGCGTCACGGTCAGCAATCAGATTCAGTTGACGGAAACTCAAACGAAGGAAGACTTCAAAAAAGAGCTTTCCAAACTCGAAGTCACCGTTGTATACGATGACGAAGACGCAACGACCAAGACGCTTACCACCAAGGAATGGGAAGTCAAGGACGAAGAGATCGAAAAGATCCAGTTCGGTACGATCGGCACCTATTCCTTCAACGTGCAACCCACCGATAAGGCGGGCAACGAGAACGACGAAGTCGGCACCGGCACGGTCGTGATCGATCACGCATGGGAGCCCGTCGAAGGCGAAGAAGGCAAGTTCATGTGCGCCGGCGAAGACCATGCCACCAAGACCGAGAAGACGATCAATGACGTCGCCCAGATCGCAGGTTGGGGCGATGGCATGACGGTCACCAACGGCACGGGTGCGAAGCAGGTCGAGAGCGTTTACAATGGCGCGACCTCTACCGTCGGCCGTCTTGATAAAGGTATGACCATCACCCTCATCGGGAAAGGCGAAACCTTGGTCAAAAACGCGGCGACCTACTACTATCCCGTTCTCGGGATCGGCAACTTCGAAGAGAACGGTTCCATCCTTCAGAGAAACGACAACTGGTCCATCTACGACGCAATGGCGGGCGGTCCTGCCGCTTGGGCGAGAGGCAACCAGGATGCGAAGAACGGTTCCGGCAACGAATGGCCCGGCTATGAGACCGCGGAAGAGATGATCGTCTACGTCGAGGGCGACATTTCCGATTCCTCCGCGTTCGATGTGGAGACCGACATCCAGCTCACTTGGTCCTACGATGAGCACTGCGTTGCCACCATGACGTGGTACTATCCCGCGCTCGGCCGTCTCCGCACGGCGCGCGTCAAGCTCCCCGAGAGGCAGTTCTACAACGCCATTCTCCACGGCGAGCAGATGAAGATGACCTTCACCAAGGCGATCGTTCAGCAGAACCTCAACCTCGAAGAGATCGAGTCCGTCGGCGCCGTTCAGGGCCAGAAGACCGATTACATCGAGAACGAGTATCTCGACTTCAACGCGATCAGCGTCATGACGAAGTACGAGCAGTACGATTCCGCTGTCCGCGCCGACGCGTTCGACATCTATGCCTCCACGAAGGAAGGCGTGACCGACGTCAACGATGCAGAGGCGAACTGGATCGACCTCAGCAAAGAAAAGCTCTCCACCTCGATGAAGTCCTTCAAGGCTGTCGTCGCGGCGGGCGATCAATCCGATGAGAAGATCTTCACGGCGAATGCCGATGGCGGCATCTTCACCATCACGGCGAACGCGGTAGACAACGCCGTCGCAAACGACGTTGCCAAGGGCAATCAGACCTTCACCGCGACCCAGCTCTCCGGCATCGACTTCGGGCAGAAGGTCGAGGGCACCACGTATTCCAAGGAGCCCGTCCTCACCGTGAACGGCGCGGCGGCTACCATGGACCAACTGCATAAGACGGCTCTCGGAACCGATGTCACCGCTTCCCACTATGTCGCCTTCTCGATCTATGCCAACGGCACGACGAAGTTCACCGAAAATGCGGACGGCACGATCGAAGGCACGAAGGGCTATGCGAAGGCAAGCACAGACGGCACCCATGTGGACGTCATCCTCGCGATCGACAAGACCGTTGTCCAGACGAAGAACGTCACGATCACCGGGCTTCAGACTGCGACGATCAACATCAACCTCGAGAACGTCTCGTCCTTCACCTACACCTCCACCGTCACCCAGACCAAGCCGATCACCCTCAACGGCGGCGGCGAGATCCACATCGTCTACACGCTCAAGAGCGGCGAGTTGATCAACAAGGACAACGCGGGCGACTACACCATCGGCTACGGCTCCGTCACCACGGCGCTCAGCACGTTCTTCCGCGCACCCGGCGGCCGTGTCGTCGGTACCGGTAACCTCGATCCGACGGCTGCGGAGCACACCGACACGGCGACCCGTAACGTCGGTAGCAACGGCGTCACCGTCACGGTGAAGACGCCTACCGCGGGCACGCTCGATGTCACCTATCACATCCCCGCGAGCGTTACGAACATTGCCAACTACAATTTCGTGCTCCTCGCCAACAAGACCCTCGAGGTCTCCGACGTCGTGTATCCTGCGTTCGAACTTACGAGCCAAGAAGGCGATCGCGGCGTCATGATCGACGATTACTATGTACAGGCGGAAGGCGCCCGTCTCATCATTGTCACGGGTAAGGCATATCCGAGAATGGTCACCTCTTACAACGCGATCCGTGGATCTCTCTCCATTCAGATCAACGCAGGTAAGAACACCCCTGTGCTCAGAAGCGACTTCATCGGCAAGCACGACCTCTCCTACGTCGTCGGCGCAGACGGCACCGTCACCTTCACCAACGTAAAGGTCAACGGGCTCGTCTCCGGCAGATTTGTCACCTACGGCACCCTTGACGACAACAGGGATACCGACCGCGGCGCCTTCCTCGTCATCGAGATCGATATCACCAAGCTCGGCTATGAGGCGAACGACGAATACACCTTCGAGTTCAATCCTACGGGCAACACGGGTACCTACTACAACGTCAAACTGCACACCGAGGGTGAAGACACCTCCTACATGATCATCGAGGACGGCGTTTCGTTCACCGCACAAGATACTCCTACAACGCTCATTGAGGGCAACTGCGCAACGCCTACGTTGCAGAGCCACGACGTCAAGAGCGGGGCAGACGCGTTCTACTACGCGAACATCACCAACGCTTACACGGGCGAGCATACGTGGTCCACGACCGCGGATGAGACGACCGGGCTCTACTCCTGCACGCAGTGCGGCAGTGTGAGAAACTTCAACGATAAGGAAGTTGCGGCCGAAGGGCTCACGATCACCGGGCTTCAGGGCGAAAAGGAGAATCTCGTCGAGAGCGGCATGACCGTGATGTTCGAAGTCATGAATGCTACGAGCGACTGGGGCGCACAGGCTCTTTCTCCTACGGGTGCGGC
Organism: uncultured Clostridia bacterium; assembly: GCA_947627765.1. Classification (GTDB taxonomy): domain Bacteria; phylum Bacillota; class Clostridia; order Christensenellales; family Borkfalkiaceae; genus Gallimonas. The sequence goes on along the minus strand of CANQXA010000008.1, from coordinate 24,699 downwards.
GTTCTATATCACCCTTCCCAACCTTGATCCTTGGAACAACACGATCGGCGACCTTGCCGGCGCGACGGCTGCAGAGAAAGAACTTGCAGGGAAGTTCACCGGAAAGAACGTTGTTCCTACTGCGGACAACAAGAAGAACGGCAACGAATGGGATTGCTTCCTTAACAAGACCGCTCATGTGGCGATCACTATTTCTACCACGTCCGGTGTCAACTTCTATCTCGATGGTGCGCTTGCAATCAGCTACCCGGCAGACAACGCGGCAGGTGACGGTAACGTTGCGGAATTCGCACAGCTCTTCCTGAGCCTCGTTTCGCATGAAGGTATCACGATCAACGTAGCCGGCACCCCTATGAAGAACGTCTCTGTGATCAAGGGCGCTTACGATGATGCGAAAGTCTTGGCCGAGTACACGGCATATACCGCTCACAAGCCTACGGCGCCCGAACCCGAAGAAGAGGAAGAAGAGACCGCGGGAGCGATGTTGATGTCGCTTCGTCAGGAATCCGAGATCCCTTCCGCTGATCACAATTTCACGATCGGCGACGCGGCGTTTGGTCTTGTCTACACCGCAACCAATCCCGTTTGGGTCGGCACCATTCAGCCTGGCGAAGTCATCACCCTTTCCGGCACGATGACCTCGAAGGCCGAATTGAACTGGCACTGCCCGATCCTCAACGTCTTCTCCGATGATTCCGGTTGGCACGCAGGTCTCCGCGGCGACAACTGGACGGGTGTTGCCTCCACGCACGTCACCGCTTTCAACGGTAGCACCGCAGATTCCACGTTCGAACCGGACGCTAAGGCTGAGGGTAACGACGCCGACAAGTGGTGGGCGGCCGCAAGGCAGATCTTCGCGAACTGCACCGTTGAGTTCACGTTCGACGCGACCAACGTCATCATGGGCGATGTGTGCGGCGGTTACTTCTCGATGACCTTCAAGGCCACCAAGGCCGACGCTCCCGACCAGGTGTACGTCTGCACCGCGACCTTCGAGCTTGCCGACAACTGGAGCTGGTGGCATGATACCGGCGTTCAGTGGGACGGTATGCAGATCGGTATCGGCGGCGAAGCCTGCTACATCGTTCTCAACTCCTACGAGAAGGCGTAAAACCTCTCCTCTTCCGGAAGGAAGAAATCGAAAAAAAGATCCCACGGTCTCCGTGGGATTTTTTTTACCCTCCACCCACCCCTTCCCGTGTCATTCTGAGGGGGCGTAGCCCCCGAAGAATCCCGTTGGTCGATGACGGACTTCGTACCTCGGGATCCTTCGCATCCGCCTACTTCGCCTGCGGCTCGTGCCGACCTTAGTACCGCAAATAGAAACTTCGGTCGGGGCAGGATGACGGGAATGGAGGGGGACTAAGGGGGTGGGCAACAAACGCGGGGGTGTCCACCCACCCCCCTACCCCCCTCCGCAGGAGGGGGTTCGCGTTTTACCCACTCCATTGGGGAACGCCGCCCAACCTACCCCCTCCATTGGAGGGGGACCAAGGGGGTGGGCAATCCTCCTATCGTCATGTCGAGCGTAGTCGAGACATCTCTACCTTATTGTGCATGAGATTTCTCCACGCGCTCGCTATCGCTCGCTTGGTCGAAATGACGAGGAGGGGCAGGATGACGGGAAGGGAGGGGGACCAAGGGGGTGGGCAATTCCCAAAAATTCATTATCTTATAACCCACACTTATAGTAAATATTACTGATTCAAATACTTTCCCCCCAAAAATCATTTGACATCGTCCGCGTTTTTATGTTAAACTATTCAATAATGCCCTCATCCGATGTATAAATATTCATTTATACGGTCATGGGGAAAAGGAGCTATCTTATGTCGAAAACTATGAAACGGCTGTTTCTTTCGTTGATCGGCGTGGTGTTTGCGCTTGCGCTCGCCCTCGGCGCGTGCGGCGGCGGCAAACCCAAGTTGACCTTCGAAACGGGCGACGGCACGCCGATCGAGCCCATCGTGGCGGAAGCGGGAGCGGACATCACCGCCCTCTTGCCGCCCGATCCCACGTGCGACGGGTTCGTGTTCGACGGCTGGTATTTAGACGCAGGCTGCACGCAGGCGACCGATTTACCCACTACCATGCCCGAAAAGAGCACGAAATATTATGCAAAATGGAGAGACGCTTCCTTGAAGCAGCTCACCGTTTCCGTGGGCAACGGCGCAACGACGGAAGGGGAGACATCCTACTACGTCGCCGCGGGTTCCAACCTGCTCACCTTCCTCGCGGATAAACAGCCCACGCCGAAAACGGGTCTCGAATTCGCGGGTTGGTACATCGGCACCACCGCGGTCACGCAGGAGACCGTCATGCCCTCTACCACGACGACTGTCACCGCGAAGTACAACGCGACCTATTCCCTCAACGTCTACGAGCAGAAGGCGGACGGGACTTGGCCCGCCGAGTCCGTCACTTCCGAGGGCAAGGGCATCTACGGCGAGCCCTTCACCTATGCCGCGCCCGAGCACTTCACGCTCGACCAGACGCAGGGCACCTTCGCTTCGGATTCTCTCGGCACGAAGGAGAGCTTCACCGTCTACCTCGCGCGCGAGACCTATCTCGTCATCTACAACGTGAACATTCCCGAAAGTACGGCGCATATCGCCTCGGCGACCGTCTACTACGAGGGTTCGGTCACCCTTGCGGACGGCGCGGACTTCAATCTTCCCAATAATTATTACTTCCTTGGTTGGGCGGATACTGCCGAGGGCAACGTCACCCACCAAGCGGGCGAGCAGATCACGAACGTCACCGACGATATCCGTCTCTATGCGGTTTGGAACGTCGGCCTTGCCGACCTGTTCGGCGGCGACGACGTCATTTTCCTCGACGGCGACACCGTCACCCTTCACCGCGGCGGCGAGACGTTCACGGGCACTTATAACGCCGAGACCTCTCTCTTTGAGGTCACCGTCGGCAAAGCGACGCTGAAGGGTAAGACCGTCGGCGACGAGATGTTCCTCTACTACCGCGAAGCCAATGAGGACACCTTCTACCTTTACAGCAGTTACTACGATCCCGAAAACCCCGATACTTTCGTCGACGAGAAGACCACCCTTACGCTCGACGGCTACTACGGCGCGACGTATACGATCACCACGACCGGAGACGACGGCACGGAGAAGCCTATTTCGCTTCAAGGCGTCTTCCAATTCACGGGCGAGGCCGGGGTCTACACCTTCTATACGGAGCTTCTCGGTCAACCCGTGGGCTTTGATTTCATGATCGGCGATTACGATCCAGACGGCGACGGCGCCGATCAGACGCCCGTCTTCATTCAGATCGGCTCCGAAAGGGGGACTTACGGCTACTTTGAGTTCACGGATAAGGACGGCCGCGGCCGTTTGGGCGGCTACGTTCTCGTCCTCGACGGCTTCGGGGGCTTCACCTTGACCGAAGAAGAGTCCAATACCGCCATTACGGGGCGGTATGCCCTCACGGGTTCGGCGGGCAACGGCGCGATCCAAGTCGGCGAACTCTATGCGAGCTCGAAGGACGGTTCCTACACCTTCCTTGCGGGCTTCCACACCCTTCCGCTCAGCGGCGGGTCGCAGGGATTCATCCTCCGCAACGAGACCTTATATCACGGCGGCGAGCCCTTTGAACTCGCAGACGGGGCGACGGTCACGCTCGACGGCTTCGGCACCTTCACCAACAGTGCGACCTACACGAAGGGCGATGAGACCATCCAAGGTCAGTACATCCTCAAAACCAGCGATCTGCTCGGCACCATCATCGAGATCTACGGGACCGACGGCGAGACGCTCATCGCCTTCCGCACCGTAAACGGCGGCTCGGGCATCACCCTCGAAATCGTCGATGAACTGTTCACCGAATATCTTTGGATCCATCTCAATCAGGAAAGCCAGCCTTCCCCTTCCCTCTATTATCCCATGGTCTTGCTCTACGACAGCGAGGTCACGGTGGACGGCGTTACAGGCGCCAAGAAAGCGGCGCTCTATGCGCCCGTCGAACAGGGCGGCGACGCGGTCAAGATCGCAGACGGCTACTACACCGTTCGGGATCTCGGCGGCGTGATGTATTACACGCTCGTCGCACAGAATCCCACGTCCGCGGTCGAGAGCCTTCCCTTCACTTCGGTGAGCTTTGCGGTCGGCGGGGTCACGACCAACGCCGATGCGCTCAACGTCTACTACGCCTACGAGATCGACGGGCAGCCCAACTACATCGTGATCTCCGAAGAGGGCAACGCCTCCAATTACTTCTGGTACAATCCTCTCGGCATCAGATACATGGGCACGCTGTTCTTCAACGGCGGGCTGGTCACCGAAGGCAGTCTCTCCTCGTCGAGCTTCGACCTCACGGAGGGGGACAACGTTTCCTATTGGGTCTTTGACTACATCGATATCGCCGCGCAGAAGCTGAGCAGTCTCTACATCAAGGTGACGGTCGGGCAGACTGCGGGGACGTACGTTCTCCTCGACGAACAGCCCAATACCTATCAGTCGCAGAACGGTTACGACCAAATGCTCCTCGACGGCGCAGGCAGTGCGCGCTACGGCGTCTACGACGGGGAACAGGAACAGTGGAATTGGACCGACGGGACGTACGCTAAGAGCGGCACGACCGCGTTCGGCGATACCAAGTACACGTTCACCGCTACGGCGGGGGGCGCTACGGTCAACTTTATCGCCTACACCGAGTCGAGCGCTTTCGGCCCGATCTACTATTTCAGCGTCTACGATGAGGACTACGACGTCACGCTACAAGCGGAGAGCGGCGCGACCCTCGAGCTCGACGGCTATTTCCACTACGGCCGCTATACGACGGCGGACGGCGAGACCTACGAGGGGACCTATACCCTTGCCTATGACGGCTCCCTCAACCTTGCCGATTACGTAGGATATTCCTTCTCCTACTACTTCGAGTTCGATCTCGAAGCGGGCAGTTTCACCGAGCCCGAAAAACTGCAGACCCTCTATGGCGTGGTCGATGACAGCTATCAAGACGTCGATGGCTTCGAAGGGTACTATGTGGAGCTCCTCGAAGACGGCGTTGCCAAGCTCTATGAGGATGATGGCGAGACCTTGCACGCGACGGGTACCTACACCCTCACGGACGAGGAGAACATCTATCTGCTCACCTTCACGGTCGAAGGGCAGGATCAGCCTCTCGAATGGAAGGCGAAGATCTTCGTAGACGACGGCTATCCCGTCTGCGTGCTCGTCAACGAGGGCATCGCGGGCAAGTACCAGGCTCCCGACGGCTCCATGGCTTATCTCGACGGCTTCGGCTACGGCTGGTACATCGATAAGCTCGGCTTCGAGACGACCGCCTACTACAACGCGGTGGACGGGACGCACCTCGTGCTCGGCACAGGATCCAAGAATTTCTTCGTCACCTACGATAAGACGAAGCACACCTTCGATTACGTCACGAGCGACGTCGACGTCATCTACTACTCCGATTCCCTGTTCTCCGTCGAATTCCGCGACAATATGTATTACATCAACGGCGCGGACGGCACGACGGGCGGCTTCTTCGAAGTGGGCGAGGGCGACGCTCTCACCATTTGGATGCGCGACGCAAACGGCGGCTATACGAAGACGACGCACCAGGCGCTCGGCGAGACCTATGAGCTCGATCAAGTGACCTACTACCGCTACACGGCGGGGACCGCTCTCACGCTCACGGGTAAGGTTATCGCGGGCGAAGAGACGTTCGAAAATTACACGATGACCTTCACGCCCGACGGCACCTATGAGATCAACGGCGTAGCGACCTTGAAGGACGAAAAAGGCGAAGAAGTCGAAGGACCGTGGCTCATCTACTACGGCAACGATTCCGAAAACACGATCGGCGTCGTCGTCCTTGTGTACAATTACAGTTCGGCTGATATGTTCGACGTCACGCTTCACTGCAACTTTACTGAGAAGAACGGGACGTTCGAGATCAAAGCCGCCATCTACGGGAACGAGTACGAGGACTACGAGTACAGCGGTTGGCTCATGCTCAACGCCGTCTATATGCTCGGCTCGAAGGAGCTCTCCGACGTCTTCTATCAATTCGAAGCGGACGAAGAGGCGGCGTACTACGGCGACGCATATCCTTGCGATACGCAGGGCAACCCGCTCAAGATCGTCGGCACCGAACTCAACATCGATGAAGAGAATGCGGACGAAAAGCTCGGCCCGGTCTACAGCTTCGAGGGCGAAGCGGCAGACGGCGTGATCTACGAGATCGAATTCTATTTGGTCACAGAGGGCGGCGAAGATTATATGCTCCTCTTCATGATCACCGCATATCAAGAATATACGGTCGCAGAGGGCAACTATCTCGCCTGTGCGAGCTTCTATTGGTTCGCCAACTTCTTCGAGTCCGTATTCACCGCGCAGGGCTACAAGCAGGGCGATCCGATCTCCTTCGGGCTCTACGATAATTCCGATCCCGAGAATCCCCAATATCTCAGGCCGATCTATGCGCAGTTCAACGAGACCGAGATCATGTGGTTCACGCAGACGGCGGACGAAGACGGCAACAACGCCTACAAGATCACCTTCACGCCCGGGGAAGATAAGATCCCGAGCGCGGCAACGGTCGCCAAGGCGGGCACTGCCTCCTTCGATATCCTCTATCTCATGGGCCATTCGACCGTCGGATATATCTTAAAGAGCGAGCAAGGCATCACCGTCTACTTCTCCTATCTCGGCGACGCGCAGGGTCATCCCGTCACCTTCACGGCGAAGGCGGACAGCGTGACCGAGGTCGGCAAGAACACCAACGGCACCATCAAGAGCGTCAAGGGCACGGTGGACGAGAAGGTTTGCAGCGTCTGGTATATCGAATCCGAAGGCGCGAATGCGTTCATCCTCTTCTCCATTAACCGCGAGGAGACCATCTCCGACGACGATGGGAAGAATTACGACCTCACCGCCGTTCTCAGCGTCTACTCCAATTTCTACAACATCCCGAGCGAAGAGGTCATCGACTACGAGATCGCCCACGAGGGTAAGAAGATCGACTGCGGCGATCAGTGGTTCGACATGGACGGCCGCATCGTCTTCTACTACACGCCCGAGGGAGAAACTCTTCAAAAGGCGCTCGACGTAACGCTGACCGATACGGGCTTCACCTGCGACGATACCAAGTACTACGGCACCGTCGTCTCCGAGGCGTTCGAGGGCGAAACCTTTATCGTGCTCTACACGAAGGAAGATACGACCAAGATCGACGAATTCCTCTTCAAGTACGTTGACGGCTACTACTACGATATCCTCTCCGGCGAAGAGAAAGAGGGGACGTGGACGGTCACCTCGATCGACAGCATCGTCTACACCTTCACCTTCCAGGATGGCAGCTTCGACGATCAGGCGGGCGAATTCAGCGCAACCGTCGAATCCTCGATCACCTACTCCGATGTCAACGGAAACGATGGCACCGTCACCCTGTATACGGATCAATCGGGCAAGGAGACGATCTCCGTCGATATCCCCACGCTCGTGGATTCCGCAAGCCAGAAGCTCGAAGTGACCAAGCAGGATGTCACTACGGACGGCACGCTGTATTACGTCACGGTCAAGGGTACCGATCAGATCGAATACACGATCGGTTTGGCTCTCGGCTACAATCGCGAAAGAAAACCCGTATACAAGCTCTATATAGTCACGAAGCCCGGTGAGACCATCACGGCGGACGGCGTCACCATCAAGACCACCCTCTATTGGGCGGGCGACGCGCTCGATGTCGACGGCAACCCGTACGCGCAGGGCGATATCTACGAATTCACGATCGAAGGCGGAGATACTTACGTCATGTACTATGTGGAGCCCGATCAGCAGTATCTCGTCGCCGTCAAGCAAGTCGCGGGCGCGGAAGAGGGGAAATACAGCTATCAGGCGTACGTCTACACGCTGACCAAGGGCGCTGAGGGAACCACCGCCACGCTCAAGAAGGCGACCGATAAGCAGGACTATTACATCTTCGGCGAGATCGATCTTCCTTACGGCTACTCGGTGCAGGCCCTCTTCACCACGGATGAAAAGGGCGTCAACCAAATCGAATACATCCTGTATCTCTTCGAGGTTTCGGGTTCGGATTACTCGATGATCCCGGCGAAGATCACCAAGAACAAAGAACAGAATGCGGACGGCACATGGTCGTGGACGGCAGTCACGCCCGGCGACGCAGACGATTACACCATTCTCGTCGACGATCGCGAAGTGTTCGACGTCTTCAATGCGGACTACACCTACTACCTCGATTACGCCTATTTGCAGGGCGAGCAAGAGGATTACAACCTCCTCTTGATCGGGACGGAGGGCGACGTCTCGGGTATCTTCTACTCCTATGCGCCCCAAGGGATCCCGTTCATGTTCTTCAACATCGAGCCCGACGCCATTGGCACGGATAAACAGCTCGGCAGCGGCTATCAAGTCCTCTTGCAGAACGCGGCGCAGCAGATCTTCTCCGTGATCTTCTACATCGGCCCGAAGAACGAAGAGGGGAAAGCTCAGAATGCCTTCGTCCTCGATAGCCTCACGGTAGTCGAACAGTACAACTTCAGGAGCACTTCGTCGACCTACACCGTCATCTTGTTCCGTACGCTGTACTCGCCCTATTTGGAATACGGTGCGATCTACTCCGCGTCGATCAGGCAGAACGGGCAGTCTCTGAATCTTACCCGCATTTGGAGCTCGCCCGACGATTCCCGCCTCGTTCTCAACGTTTTGCAGAGTAGCGGCGATATGTTCGCGTTCATCATGGACTTCACCTTTGCAAGCGAGGATCACACCGATGTGGAGAACGTAACGCTCAGCCTCTACAACGCGGGCCTGTTTGGCTCCAAGGACGGCAAGTGGGGCGTGATGTTCGCCTACACCTACGATTCGGAGACGGAGACCGTCACGGTCATCCAAGTCTACGGCTTCGGCGCAATCGGCGAGGACAACATGGTGACGTTCGACCAAAGCGCAACGTTCACAAAGAACGAAGACGGCAGTTGGACGATCACAACCAAGACGGGAACGTACACGTTCAAGATGGAAGGCACCGACGTGGTGGTGACCGAGAACGAATAACTTCCGACCAAAAAGGACCCGAAGATTTTCGGGTCCTTTTTTCATCCCGTGAACACTTGATTTTTCGCCGCGGGTATGATATACTAAGAAAAACGGAATAAGGCGGGAAAACATGGAAGCAAAATTCAAGCGCGTCCTCTTAAAGCTCTCGGGCGAAGCGCTCGCGGGCGAGCAACGCTTCGGGCTCAACGAAGAGGTCATCTCGGGGGTCGTAGACCAGCTCGTCAAAGTGCATGAGATGGGCGTCGAGATGGGGCTCGTCATCGGCGGCGGCAACTTTTGGAGGGGGCGGCAGGGCACGCAGATGGACCGTACGACCGCCGACCACATGGGAATGCTCGCGACCGTCATGAACTCCCTCGCTCTCATGGACGCCATCGAAAAGCGGGGGATCCCTACCCGCGTGCAGACCGCGCTCAACATGATCTCCGTCGCCGAGCCCTATATCCTGCGCAGGGCGCTCCACCACTTCGAGAAGGGCAGGATCGTCATCATGGCGTGCGGCACGGGCAATCCCTATTGCTCCACCGATACCGCCGCGGCACAGCGCGCTTGCGAGATCGACGCCGACGTCTTACTTATGGCAAAGAATGTAGACGGCATCTACGACCGCGATCCGCGCCTCGATCCCAATGCCAAAAAATACGATAAGATCACGTTCCGCGACGTCGTCTCGGGCGGGTTGAAGGCGATGGACGCCACCGCCGCCACGATGTGCATGGAGAACAACATTCCCGTGCTTGCCTTTGCCCTCGGCGAACGCGATTCGATCCTCCGCGCCGTCTGCGGCGAGAAGATCGGCACCCTCATTTGTAATGATTGACCCGTAACGGGTGAAGGAGATATTATGATCGACAGCGAAAAGGTAGATGAAGTATTTCTCGTACTCGAAGAGAAGCTGGAGAAGACGGTCAGCGTCCTGACGGCAGACTATGCCGCCATTCGCGCGGGCAGAGCCAATCCCCACATTCTCGATAAACTGCAAGTGGAAGCGTACGGCGGCATGAGCCCTCTGAACCAGCTCGGGAACGTCTCCGTCGCCGACGCGCGTTGTCTCGTGATCAGCCCGTGGGATAAGTCTTTGTTGAAGCCCATCGAGAAGGCGATCCTTGCCTCCAATGTCGGCATCACGCCCGCAAACGACGGCACGGTCATCCGCCTCGTGTTCCCCGAGCTCACCGAAGAGCGCAGAAAGGAGCTTGTCAAGCAGACCCGCAGAATGGGCGAGGACGCCAAGGTCGCCGCGCGCAACGTGAGAAGAGAGGCGATGGAGGCCGTCAAGAAGATGAAGACGGCGAAAGAGATTTCCGAGGATGAGGCGAAGAACTGCGAGATCGATATCGAGAAGAGCGTCACGAAGTACATCGAGCAGATCGATAAGGCGGCGGCCGCCAAAGAAAAGGAGCTCCTCACCGTTTGAACGCGCTTCCGCGGCATATCGCCATCATCATGGACGGCAACGGCAGGTGGGCGAAGCGGCGTCTTTTGCCGCGGGCTATGGGGCATCGCGCGGGCATGAAACGCATGATGGAGCTCGTAGACCGCACCTTTTCGATGGGCATCGGATGCTGTACGGTATTCGCCCTCTCCCATGAGAATTTTCTGCGTCCCAAGGAGGAGCTCGAAGAGCTCTTTGGGCTTTTCCGCGAGTATTTTTCGTCGGAGACGGCTTCGCTGAAAGAGCGCGGGATCTCGTTGAAGATCATCGGGGACCGCGGTCCGTTGCCCGCGGATATCCGCGCCCTCATCGCCTCCGCCGAGGAAGATACGGCGGACGGCACGCGGGGAAAACTTGCGATCGCCATCGGCTACGGCGGCAGGCAGGACATCGTCGCCGCCTGCAACCGTCTCGTCGGGAAAGGGGAGCCCGTCACCGAGCAAACCTTCCGTGAGACGCTTTCGACGGGTACCATGCCCGAGCTCGACCTTCTCATCCGCACGGGAAACGAGATGAGACTTTCCAATTTTCTGCTCTACGAATCGGCTTACGCCGAGCTGTGGTTTTCGGAAAAGATGTTTCCCGATTTTACCGTCCGCGACCTCGAGGAAGCGATCGATGATTACAGAAAGCGGGAACGCCGCTTTGGGAGATTATAAACCGCTATGCAAGAAGAAACGACCGGACAACGCCCCCCCAAGAAGCAGATGAGCAACCTCACGCTCCGCTGTATCACGGGTGCGGTCTATATCGCAGTGCTTGCCGCCTTTTTTGCGCTGAAAATTTTTGTGAGCGACCTGTTTTTCGACGCGCTGATCCTGCTCTTTTCCGTCGTCGGAACGTGGGAGATGACCCGCGCCTTCAAGGGAAAACTGCACGCCTCGCAGACGGCCACGGTCATGGTATTCACGTCGCTCGTCATCGTCACCTATGCGGTGTCCGATTACATCTTCCAGGACATCATGAAAGTCGGGCTTCCCAAGGACGGCTTTTTCAATCCCGACGGCAGTTTCAACGATGAACTCTTCAACTCCCTTCCCGGGCGGAATTACTCCCTCCACATCACCTTTGTCGTGTTCATGGCGGGGATCTCCGTCCTGCTCGCGATGCTCGTCTTCGCGCACGGGAAGGTCACCCTCGAATCGACGGGCTGTGCGCTCCTGTGCTACCTCTACCCCGCGTTCCTGCTCGTCGTCCTCGCGGTCTGCAACCACCTTCAATTCTACTCCGAGCTCGCGGTGCTCTTCGTGTTCGTCGTCTCGCCGTTTGCGGACACCTTCGCCTTCTTCTTCGGGAAGCTGTTCGGAAAGTACCTTCCGATGAAGATGGCGCCCAACATTTCGCCCAAGAAGACGGTGATCGGCGGGCTCGGCGGGCTCATCGGCGGCGCAGTGGGCGCGGTCGTCATCTTCTTTATTTACTACGGCATCATGCGGCTCGACGACATCGGGGTCACGGCGGTCGCCATCCGCAACATCGGCGCGACGCCGCTCAACCTCTTCTTCTTTATGGGGCTCGGCGTGCTGACCGCCGCCTTTTCGCAGTTCGGCGACCTCGTCGAGAGCGCCATCAAGCGCAAGCTCGGCATCAAGGATATGGGCAAGATTTTGCCGGGGCACGGCGGCATCTTGGACCGTATCGATTCCGCCCTCTACGCGGGGCTCATTGTCTGTCTGGTCATGGTCGTAAGGATCATGATCATGGGATAGCGCGCATAGAATAAATCGCCCGCCATTGCAGGCGGGTTTCTTTTTCTTATGATACGGATCGCACTCATCGGCAGTACGGGGAGCGTCGGAAGACAGGTGCTCGACGTCGTACGGAGCCACAAAGAAAACTTCAGTATCTCCGCTCTCGTCTGCGGAAGCGACCGCGCCGCCCTCGCCCGTCAAGCCGCGGAATTTTCCCCGCGGTTTGCGCTCTGTGCCGCGGACGGGGCACCCATGCCCGAGGATCTCTTCTCGGAATGCGATGTCGCGTTCATCGCGGCGGGCGGATTCGTCGGGCTTTCCTATACCCTTGCCGCGGTCGGGAAGGGGAAGAAGGTCGCCCTCGCGAACAAGGAATCCCTCGTCTGCGGCGGGGAGATCGTGATGAAGCGGGCGGCGGAAACGGGCGCGGAGATCGTCCCCGTAGACAGCGAGCATTCCGCCATCTTCCAGGCGCTCTCCTTCCGCAGGGATACCCCTTTTTCCGAAATCGTCCTTACGGCGAGCGGCGGACCCTTCCTCCGCCTCACGGAGGAGGAGATGAAGAGGGTCACCCCGCAGGACGCCCTCCGTCATCCGAATTGGAAGATGGGTCCGAAGATCACCGTGGATTCGGCGACCATGCTCAACAAGGGCTACGAGGTGATCGAAGCGAAATGGCTGTACGGCGCGGGGTTCGAACGGATCCGCGCGGTCGTCCATCCCGAATCCGTCGTACATTCCATCGTCTGCTTCGAAGACGGCGCGGCGATTGCCCAGCTCGGTTATCCCGATATGCGGCTTCCCATCCAGCTCGCGCTCACCTATCCCGCGCGGCTTCCCTGCTGTCCGCAACTCGATTTCGCGCGGCTCGGCGCCCTGCATTTCGAGCGGCTTCCCGAGGAGAAATTCCCCTGTTTCGGGCTCGCCCTCCAAGCGGGAAAGGCGGGGGGGACCTGCCCCACGATCCTCAACGGCGCGGCGGAGACCGCCGTCCATGCCTTCCTCGGCGGGAGTATAACCTTCCCGCAAATCGCTGACACTATCAAAGACGCGCTCGACCGCATCCCCCGCGAAGAAGCGGAGGGGTACGATGTCCTCGCCGCCGCCGACCGTAAGGCGCGCAAGACCGCGGAAAGGTTCCTCTATGCAAAATAATCTTCTAAGCGCGGGCAGTACCGCGCTCGGCATCGTCCTCGCCGTTCTCATCTTGCTGGTGATGATCACCATCCATGAGTTCGGGCACTATCTTGCGGGGAAGTTGCTGAAATTCAAGATCAACGAGTTCTCCATCGGATTCGGGCCCGCCCTCTTCAAACGGCGGAGCAAGAAGACGGGGGAACTCTTTGCGATCCGCCTCATTCCGCTCGGGGGATATTGTTCCTTCGCCGATGAAGACGGGTTGGAGGGGGAGAAAGCCGCAAAAGCGTCCGAGGAAGCCGCCCCTGCGGAGGAGAACGTCTTTCCCGACGTGGAAGAGACCTCTCCCGCCGATCGCACAGCCCCTTCAAATGAGCCCGCCGCCGCGGAGGAGCCGGTCTCCGTACAGGAAACCGTCCCTTCGGAAGAGCCCGCCCCCGTCCCCGCAGAGAAACCCTCTTCGGAGAAGACAGACGAGGCGGCGGCGCCTTCGGGCAAGGGCGAGACGGGCTCTTTCGTCGAAAAAAAGCCGTGGCAGAGGATCATCGTCTTGGTCGCGGGAGCGCTGATGAACTACCTGCTCTCCATCGTCGTCATCCTGCTTCTCTTCTCTTGCTACGGGCAGAGCTTGGTCATGGTACGGGGCTCGGAGGTCAACGACGCCTATCCCGCCGAATATTCCTTCGCCGCGGGAGACATTCTTCTGCGCGCGAACGGCAAAAATTTATATCTCACGACGGACATCGCCGCGGCGATCAACGGCAAGAAAGAGGGAGAGATCGTCACCTTCCGCGTGGCGTATCCCACGGAGGACGGCTATGCCGAGGCGGACCGCGAGATCAAGCTCCGCAGCGACGTCCATGTGAAGAACAGCGCCGACGTCTCGGGCGTTTGGCGCGCGCTCGGCATCGGCGTAGAGGAGCTGGAAGACGGCAGGTACTATATGCTGTCCTCTGCGACGTACCGCTTCGGCTTTTTCGAGACGGTCGGGCGCAGTTTCGTCTATTCCTTTAAGATCGCGGGGTCCATTTTCCGCGTGATCGGAGACCTCTTGACGGGGCGGCTCGGCATCGACGCGCTGGGCGGACCCGTTACGACCATCTCGATGACGTCGCGCATCGCGGTCACGGGATTTCGGAATTTCCTCGAGATCACGGCGTATATCGGGGTGAATCTCGCGGTGTTCAATCTCCTTCCCATTCCCGCGCTCGACGGCAGTAAGGTGGTATTCACCCTCATCGAATGGATCCGTAAGAAGCCCATCTCCCGCAAGGTCGAGGCGGTCATCCATGCCGTCGGATTTATTTTACTGCTCGGGTTTGCCGTTCTCGTCGATATCTTACAGTTCGTTTGATTATACGGAGGAAGTATGAAAGAGATCTTTGTCTGCTGCCGTTTCAGTTTCGAACGCGATCTTTGCGCGCCCGAGTATGTCGCCGCACGCAGTCTCACCGAACGGTTGCGCGGCATGGGTTACCGCGTCTATTTCAGCTTGGAGGAGACGCCCGATTCGGGGACTTACGATTATCTCACCCTCATTTCGCGGCATTTGGACGGGGCGGAATGTCTGATCCTCGTCTCGGGTGCGCCCGGCGACTGCGCGGACGGCTGGGTCCGCTATGAGTGGGAAAGTTTTTACCGCGACGTCGCGGACGGCAAGAAGAAGCTCTTTCTCTCCTATCTCGGCGGCGACCCTGCCGCCTATCCGCGGGGGATCCGCATGAGCCCGTCCTTCCGTTGGGGAGAAGAAGGGCTCGGCGGGCTCGTGGAGGCGGTCGAAGCCTTCCCCGTTTGAGCCCCCTCATGCAAAAAACCCGCCTTCGGCGACGGGAACGCCCAAAGTCTTGCGGCTTCGGGGTCCCATCGGGGAGGCGGGTCGTTTTTTACGGTTTGATCCCGTTTTACGGCGGCTCAGCGGTTGACGCGGCGGACCGTCTTCACAAAGGAGCGGGAGCAGAAGAGGAAGATGCCGACCGCGACGACGATCGCGATGTCGGGCAGGACGTAGCCCGCCTGATAGGTGAGGCTGTAGATCCAGACGGGCGTACCCTCGGGCGCGAAGGCGCCGAAGGCGAAACAGCCCGAGAGGAAGTGGGCGACGAAGCGGAGAAGCCCCGCGACGACCGCACCCAGCGCGAATTGGAGAGGGGGCAGTTTTTCGAGAGACTTGCACTTTGCAAACATTCCCGCGAGCCCGATGCAGGCGAAGGCGGCTGGGTAGTCGAGGATGAACTGCGCGGGATGCAGGATGTAGAGGTCTTGGAAGGCTTGCAGAATGCCGTAGATCATGCCCGCGAACACGCCCTTTTTGGTGCCGAACATATAGGAGTACAGCATGAGAGGCAGGAGGGAGGCGACGGTGATGGATCCGCCCTGCGGCATCTTGACGATGCGGAGATAGGAGAGGGCGAAGCTCATGGCGATGCAGACGGCGGCATACGCGATCGAACGGGAATCGAAGCCCTTCTTATCCTTTCTGCCGAACCAGAACGCCGCGGCGGCGAGAAGCGCCAAAAAGAGTGCGGCGGAGAGATAGAGCCCGAGTTCGCTGACGTCTCCGTTGCCGATCCCGTTCCATTCGAGGGATTCGCCCGAAGCGAAGTGGAGCCCTACGCAGACGACGGCGGCGATGAACGCCCCGCCCACGAGGATCCCTGCGAGGATCTTCGTCGCGAGGTTTCTCCGTATGAGCAGAAGGACTGCGGCGACGATCGCGGCGAGGATCAGGGTCAGAAGGGGCGCAAACAGGATGAGCGCGATCCCGTCTTCGAGGAAGGTGACGACGAGGAAGAGAATCCCGAGCGCGGCGGCGGCGAAGATCGCTCCCACGAAGTAGGCGCGTCCGAAGGCGGCGCGGTCCTCACGGCTCAGAATGAGCGCGCAGACGACGCCGAGCACGAGGAAGAGCACCGTCGCCCAGAATGCCGTAAAGCGCAGGATCCCCAAGGGGGAGTCCTCCACGCGGAACGGATACCATACGGCGGAGCTCAAAAGGGAACTTTGCAACATAGGTTACCTCCGTTTGATCCGCCCATGAAAAAACCGCCCGCAAATGATCGCAGGCGGAAATTCTTTCAACCGTTCTTTCGTCCAAGCGTTACCTTGCCCGATTCCAATGGTATGATCTCAGCCCCAAAAGGGCACCCACGACGGATCTTTGATGAATTTGTACCCATAGTATATTCTCATTTTACCCAAAAGTCAATTGTTTTTTTGCGCGGAATGTAGTATAATTTCTTCGGGAGGGGAGAATGTTCGATTTTGCCGCGCTTCGCTTCACCGAAGACGAGAACCTCATGGGCCGCGTCTATTGGTATCTCATCGGATTTCCCGCCGCGCAGGGGGAAGAGGTGCTCGCGCCCGTCGGCGTGCACGACCGTCTCCAAAAGGCGCGCGTCGAGCGCGTTTGCACCGCGGACAAAGAGGACGCTCCCTACGAGTTCTCCCTCCTCAAAAGCGTGACGGCAAAATACGGGAGGACCACACGGGAATTGGGCTCCGTGACCGCCTGCGAATTCGGCGGAAGAAGGTACGACAGCCGCCACTACACGGCATTCGTGGCGCTCTACGCCGATACCATGCCCGAGGAAGACGCGCTCGGCGGCTTGACCGTTTACGACGCACCCATGTCCGCAGACGATATGCTGTATCGCGACATGGTATGCGGAAAAACGGTGCTCTTGGTCGGAGGAGAGGGGAAGCAGATCTTCCGCATTCTATGGAAGTTTTTGAAAGAGGACGCCTCCGCCGTAACCTTTTTGCGGGGGCTCGGGCTGGGAGAGGGGGAACTTCTGCGCCTCCGCTCCCGCCTCGGCTGACCGCTCCCTCAGAATGACGAGGGGGGGGGTGGGCGTCATCCCCATTCCTCCGCTGTCATCCTGAGCAGAGCGAAGGATCCCGAGGTACGAAGTCCGACATCCATCATCGACCAACGGGATTCTTCGGTCGCGTTGCTCCCTCAGAATGACGCACCCCCTCCGTGGGATGGGGGTAGGGGGGTGGGCAAGTCCTTGCCGCTGCAACACTATATACCTATTATATAATGATCTCAAATGAAATCGCCCGCAAAGGAGAAGATATGGAAAAGTTTTACGCCTATATGGACCGCATGAAGTTCATCAAGCGGTGGCAGCTCATGCGCTGTACGCGCGAAGAGAACATCATGGAGCATTCCCACTCGGTGGCAGTGCTCGCGCACGCCCTCTGTCTCATTGAAAACGGCGTTTTCGGCGGCAATGTGGACGCGGAGAAGGTCGTCCTCTTCGCCCTCTATCATGAGGTCAGCGAAGTCATGACGGGGGATATGCCCACGCCCATCAAGTATTACAGCAACGCCATCCACGGGGAGTACGAAAAGCTCGAGAATCTCGCCGTGGAGAAGATCGCGGCGGATCTTCCGCCCGAACTCAAAGAACTTCTTCTGCCCGCTCTCCTGCCCGATAAGGATTCGGCGGAGTACCGCTTCGTGAAGGCGGCGGACAAGCTCTCCGCCTATTTGAAGTGTTTGGAGGAGCTCCGCTCGGGCAACCGCGAGTTCGCGCAGGTGGAAAAGACGATCGCCCGCCAGCTCAAAGAACGCGGGATGCGCTCGGTAGATTATTTCTTCGAGCACTTCATCCCCGCCTTTTCGCTCTCCCTCGACGAATTGGAGGGGCTTTGACCCACAATATCTTGTGCCGCGGGAATATTCGGGGCACAATCGGTCAAAAATCTGCCCGAGAGAGGGAAAAACCGTAAAAAAAACCGCAAAAACACCCGCGAAATCGTTGACAGCGGGTTGACTTTATGGTAAGATAAGTAGGCTTGCGTCATAGCGGCATTCTTTTGCTGTGCTTTGATGCGTGTAGGGTTGAGGCGGGAAGTTACTGCAAATCCGGGGTTTAAGCCTCCCCGGCAGATAATTTCCGCTGACAAATGTGGGACTTAGATTCCTGCGACGAACCGGGGGCTTTTGCGAAAAAACACCGCAAAGCGAGTGTTTTTTTGATGAGGCGACCCCGACACGCACGGAAGCGTTGACGTAAGACAACACGGTTCGTATAAAAAAGGAGTAAGAAAAATGGCAAGTCAGAAGATCAGGATCAAACTTTCGGCGTACGACCACGAACTCGTGGACCAAGCGGCGGGCCGCATCGTCGAAACCATGCAAAAGGGCGGAGCGAAGATCTCAGGTCCCATTCCGCTTCCCACGGAACGCGAGATCGTCACCATCCTCAGGAGCCCCCATAAATATAAGGATTCGCGCGAACAGTTCGAAATGCGCACCTACCGCCGCATCATCGACATCTATTCGCCCAACGCCAAGCTGCTCGACAGCATCCACCTTCCCGCCGGCGTAGACATCAAGGTCAAGCTCGGCTGATCCCCAAGAATTTGAAATACTGCAAAGCGGTATTCCCAAATAAAAATCATAGGAGTGAACTTTATCAAACATGAGTAAAGCAATCATCGCGCGCAAAGTGGGTATGACCCAGATCTTTGCGGAAGACGGGAAAGTGATCCCCGTCACGGTCGTGGAGGCAGGTCCCTGCCCCGTGGTGCAGGTCAAGACGGTGGAGAGCGACGGATACGACGCCTTGAAGCTCGGATTCCTCGAAGCCAAAGAAAAGACGCTCACCAAGCCCGACCTCGGTCAGTTCAAGAAAGCAAACGTAAAGCCCTGCAAAGTGCTCAAAGAGGTCAAAGGTCTCGAAGGCTTCAAAGTGGGCGACCTGATCAAAGCGGACATCTTCGCCGCGGGCGACAGGGTGGACGTCTCGGGCGTCAGCAAGGGCCACGGCTATACGGGCGTCATCAAAAAGTGGAACCAGCACCGTCTCAAAGAGACGCACGGCGTCGGCCCCGTACACAGGGAGCCCGGTTCCATGGGGTCGATCAGCGATCCCTCGCGCGTATTCAAGCACAAGCACCTCGCCGGGCAATGGGGCGTTGAGAACGTCACCGTCCAGAACCTCGAGGTCGTGAAGGTGGACGTAGCGAGAAACGCGATCCTCCTCAAGGGCGCGATCCCCGGTCCCAAGGGGAGCGTCGTTACCCTCAAGACGAGCGTGAAGCACAAATAAGGAGCGAGAGACATGGCAAACGTAAAGGTCTATAATATGAAAGGCGCAGAGGTCGGGACGATCGATCTTCCCGACGAGATCTTCGGCGCCGAATACAACGAACCGCTCATTCATCAGGCGGTCGTCACCTATCTCGCCAACCGGCGTCAGGGCACGAAGTCCACGCTGACGAGAACGGAGGTCCGCGGCGGCGGCATCAAGCCTTGGAGACAGAAGGGCACAGGCCGTGCGCGCCAGGGCTCGACGAGAGCTCCCCAGTGGACGAAGGGCGGCGTCGTCTTCGCACCCAAATCGCGCGACTTCACGAAGCACATGAACGTTACGGCGAAGAGAGGCGCGTTCTTCTCCGCTCTCTCCAAGAAGGTCGCGGACGGCGAACTGCTCGTCGTGGACGAGCTCAAAGTGGAAGCCCCCAAGACCAAGGAGATGGAGGCGTTCCGCAAGGCGCTCAAGCTCGACGGGCGCGCCGTGGTCGTCATGGACGAGAAGAACGAGGATGTGATCCTTGCCGCGCGCAACCTTCCCACCCTCAACACGATCTCCATCGATGAGATCAATACCTATGAGATCGTCAAGAGCGCCGTCGTGGTGCTTACGAAGGGCTCTGTGAAAAAGCTCGAGGAGGTTTACCTGGCATGACGCCCGAAGACATCATTTTGAAACCCGTCCTTACCGAGAAGGCGACGGACGGGATCGCCGATAAGAGATACACGTTCACCGTGCTCAAAACGGCAAACAAGACGCAGATCAAGATCGCCGTGGAGAAGATGTTCTCCGTGAAGGTCAAGAGCGTCAACACCGTGACCCAACGGGGCAAGCTCAAGAGAATGGGCAGGAACGAAGGGTACACCCCCACGACCAAGAAGGCGATCGTCACGCTCACACCGGAGAGCAAAGCGATCGAGTTCTTCAGCGCGTTGCAGTAACGGGAGGATAGGGAAATGGCAGTCAAGAGATATAAACCCACGTCGGCGGCGCGCCGCCAGATGACGGTCCCCGTCTACGGAGACATCGCGAAGGCGAAGCCCGTACGCGGACTGTTGGAAGACCAGCGTCACACAGGCGGCAGAAACAATGCGGGCAGGATCAGCGTCCGCCACCGCGGCGGCGGCAACAAGCAGAAGTACCGCATCATCGACTTCAAGCGCAATAAGGACGGGATCCCCGCCAAGGTGGACAGCATCCAATACGATCCCAACCGCAGCGCCAACATCGCCCTTTTGGTCTATGCGGACGGCGAGAAGAGATACATCCTCGCTCCCGTCGGGCTCAACGTCGGCGACACCGTGACGAGCGGCACGGGCTCGGACATCAAGGTGGGCAACACCCTTCCTCTCTCCGAGATCCCCGTCGGTACGACGATCCACAACATCGAGCTCCGTCCCGGCAAGGGCGGGCAGATCGCGAGGAGCGCGGGCATCGCGGCGCAGATCATGGCGCGCGAAGGCGCTTATGCGACGATCAGAATGCCCTCGGGCGAGATGAGGCTCATCCCCGTCGGTTGCCGTGCGACCATCGGTCAGGTCGGCAACGTCGAGCACGAGATCATCAGCGTGGGCAAGGCGGGCAAGACCCGTCACCTCGGCATCCGTCCCACGGTGCGCGGCTCGGTCATGAACCCGAACGACCACCCTCACGGCGGCGGCGAAGGCAAATCGCCTGTCGGCCATGCCGGTCCCGAGACCCCTTGGGGCAAGCCCGCACTCGGCTATAAGACGAGAAAGAAGAAGAATCCGACGAGCAAGTTCATCTTGAAGCGGATCAACTAAGAGGAGGGATAGAAAATGTCGAGAAGCGTTAAGAAAGGCCCCTACGTCGAAGCCAAGCTCCTTGCGAGGATCGAGGCGATGAATGAGGCAAACGAGAAGAAAGTGCTCAAAACCTGGTCGAGAGCTTCCACGATCTTCCCTCAGATGGTCGGTCACACGATCGCCGTATACGACGGCAGGAAGCACGTTCCCGTCTATATCACCGAGGACATGGTAGGGTGCAAACTTGGCGAGTTCGCCCCCACGAGGACCTTTAGGGGTCACACGGCAAAGACCACGGCGCCCGGGAAGTAAGGAGGCAAGAGATGGCAGGCAACATGAAAAAGAAAACGGCGCGCATCGAAGAGAACAGGGATACCCGT
This sequence comes from uncultured Clostridia bacterium, assembly GCA_947627765.1. GTDB lineage: Bacteria > Bacillota > Clostridia > Christensenellales > Borkfalkiaceae > Gallimonas. Next base: position 3,193 of record CANQXA010000008.1, on the reverse strand, counting down.
CCCTACGCCGTCGCAAAGTATATCAGAGTTTCTCCCTATAAGGTGAGAACGGTGCTCGACCTCATCCGCGGCAAGAGCGTGAAAGAGGCGCAGGCGATCCTCGAGAATTGCCCCAACGGGGGCGCGGAGCCCACGAAGAAGGTGCTCATGAGCGCGGTCGCAAACGCCGAGCACAACCAGGGCATGGACAGAGGCGACCTCATCGTCGCCGAGTGCTTCGCCAACGGCGGCACCCATCTCAAACGGATGCAGCCCGTCTCCAAGGGCAGAGGCCACGCGATCCTCAAGAGAACGAGCCACATCACCGTCATACTTGACGTCAAGAGAGGGGAGGGAGAACTGTAATGGGACAGAAAGTAAATCCTCACGGTCTGCGCGTGGGCATCAATAAGGGCTGGGATACGCAATGGTATGCCGATAAGAAGGACTTCGCCGTCTATCTCAAAGAGGACCATACCATCCGTACCTTCATCAAGAAGAAGTATTATGCGGCGGCGATCTCCCGCATCCTCATCGAGCGTGCGGCGGGCAGGCTGGTCGTGACCATCCACACGGGCAGGCCTGGCGTGCTCATCGGCAAGGCGGGCGCCGAGATCGAAGTGATCAAGAAGGACATCGCCAAGCTCACGAAGGGCAAGCAGATCAACGTCAACGTCATCGAAGTGAAGAAGCCCGACGCGGACGCCCAGCTGGTCGCCGAGAGCGTTGCGGCTCAGCTCGAAAAGCGTACCTCGTTCAGAAGGGCGATGAAGCAGGCGATCGGTAAGACGATGCGCGCAGGCGTCAAGGGCGTCAAGATGCAGGTATCGGGCCGTCTCGACGGCAGAGAGATCGCCGGCACGGAGCACTATCTCGAGGGGTCCATTCCCCTGCAAACGCTGCGCGCCGACATCGAGTACGGCTTTGCGGAAGCGCACACGACGTTCGGCATGATCGGCGTCAAGTGCTGGGTCTACAAGGGCGACGTCCTCAAATCCGCGAAGAAACCGGAGGGAGGCAGATAATGTTAATTCCGAAGAGAGTGAAGAGGAGAAAACAGCACCGCGGCAGTCTCAAAGGCGCCGCGCATAAGGGCAACCGTATCGCGTACGGCGAATACGGTCTCGTAGCCGAAGAAGCGGCATGGATCAAGTCCAACCAGATCGAAGCCGCCCGTATCGCGATGACCCGTTTCATCAAGCGCGGCGGGCAGGTCTGGATCGACATCTTCCCCCACAAGCCCATTACCCGTCACCCGGCGGAAGCCCGTATGGGTTCCGGGAAGGGCGCGGTGGAGTTCTGGGTCGCGGTGGTCAAGCCGGGCAGAGTGCTCTTCGAGATGGCGGGCGTGCCCGAAGAAGTGGCGCGCGAGGCAATGCGTCTTGCGGCGCACAAGCTCCCCGTCAAGTGCAAATTTATCAAGAAGGAGACGGAACCCGTCGCCGAAAATCCGGAGATAGGCGGTGAAACGAAATGAAATCCAACGAATTCAAAGCCATGTCCGAAGTTGAACTCGAGAGGAAACTTCAGGATCTCAAGAGCGAGCTCTTCAATCTCCGTTTCCGCCATGCGAGCGGCCAGCTCGAGAATCCCCTGTCCATCAGGACTTGCAAGAGGGACATCGCGAGGGTGAACACCGAGATCCGCGCGCGGAAGAAGTAAGGAGGCAGGAAATGGAAAGAAATCTGAGAAAAGAGAGAGTGGGCGTCGTCGTATCCGACAAGATGGATAAGACGGTCGTCGTCGCCGTGACCGATAAGGCGAAGCACCCCGTCTACAAGAAGACGATCACCCGCACCAAGAAATTCAAGGCGCACGACGAACTCAACGAGTGCGGCGTGGGCGATAAAGTCCGCATCACCGAGACGAGGAAACTTTCCAAGGACAAGAATTGGAGAGTCTCCGAGATCATCGAGAAGGCGAAGTAAGGGAGGCACAGGATTATGATTCAACCTCAAACGAGACTCAAAGTCGCCGACAACTCCGGCGCAAAAGAGATCATGTGCATCCGCGTTTTGGGCGGCAGTTTCCGCAGAAGCGGCAACATCGGCGACGTCATCGTAGCAAGCGTCAAGACTGCGAACCCCGGCGGCGCCGTGAAGAAGGGTGAAGTCGTAAAGGCTGTCATCGTCAGAAGCGCGAAGGGGATCCGCAGAGCGGACGGCACCTATATCCGCTTCGACGACAACGCCGCCGTCATTATCGACGCGCAGAAACAGCCCAAGGGTACCCGTATCTTCGGACCCATCGCAAGAGAGCTCAGGGAAAAGGACTATATGCGGATCATTTCCCTCGCCCCCGAGGTACTGTAAGGAGGGTAGACCATGAACATCAAAGTCAACGATACCGTGCGCGTCATTACGGGCACATATAAAGGCAAAGAGGGAAAAGTCTTGAAGACCGATCCCAAGTCCAACCGGGTCATCGTCGAAGGCGTGCAGATCGTGCACAAGCACGAGAAGGCGAGAAAGGCGAACGAGACGTCCCGGATCGTCACCGAGGAGGCTCCCATCGACGTCTCCAACGTGGAGATCGTCTGCGACAAGTGCGGGAAGACGACGAGGGTCGCCCACGCCGAAGTAGACGGGAAGAAGGTGCGCGTCTGCAAGAAGTGCGGCGCTTCGCTCGATAAAGAATTCGCAAAGAAGGTCAAGGGCAATGCCGCTCCCGCAGAGGAGACCGAGGCGCCCAAGAAGCGCACGAGAAAGCGCAGCCAAAAGACCGAGGAAAGCAAGGAGTAAGGGGGAATCATCATGGCTGAAAAGAAAAAGAATGCTGCTCCCGCAGCTCCCGCAAAGACGAAGGGCGCCAAGGAGACCAAACCCGCCGCACCCACCGAGCCCAGCAGAGTCAGGACGTTGTACGAGACAGAAGTCGTCCCGTACCTCATGAAGAAGTTCAACTACACTTCGGTCATGCAGGTCCCCAAGCTCGACAAGATCGTCATCAATACCGGCCTCGGCGACATCAAGGACAACCAGAAGTCCATGCAGACGGTGGAGAAGGAACTCGCCCTCATCACGGGGCAGAAGCCCATCTACCGCAAGGCGACCAAGTCGGTCGCGAACTTCAAGCTCCGCGAGGGGATGAACATCGGCCTCAAAGTGACCCTCCGCGGCAGAAGGATGTATGATTTCTACGACAAGCTCGTCTCCATCGCGCTTCCCCGCGTCCGCGACTTCCGCGGCGTTTCGGATAAGGCGTTCGACGGCAG